>NZ_JASNVZ010000011.1:0-109178 GCF_049311085.1 Sphingomonas sp. 3-13AW
GGCGGTGGGGGTGGCGGGCCGCGGCGGCCGGGGGCGCGTTCGACCTGGATGCCGCCGTCGCGGTCGAAGCGCAGGTCGAGGCCGAGGCCCTGTACCTGGTCCTCGATCTGGGCGCGGGCGTCGTCGATCGCCATTCCGGCTTCGTCGAGGGCGTCGCCGGCGGCATCGACATTGTCCTCGATCGCCTCGTCGATGTCCTCGTTCACTTCCGGCGGGGGCGGCGGCAGCTGGACGCCGAGCGCCTCCGTCATGAAGTCGCGCCAGATGCGCGCCGGAAGCCCGCCGCCGGCAAGGCCGGGATTGGGCGTGTTGTCGTCGTTGCCCAGCCACACGCCCGCGACGATGTCGCCGGCATAGCCCACGAACAGCGCGTCGCGGGAATCCTGGGTGGTGCCGGTCTTGCCGAACGCCTGGATCGGCAGGTTCGCCTGATGCCCGGTGCCGCGGATCGAGGCGGCAAGCAGCTCGCGCATGCCCTCAAGCTCGCGGCGGCCGAGCGGACGGCTGCTGTTGCGCAGCCGCTCGAACCAGCTGGTCTGTTCCTCGTCCTTCAGCCCGTGCGGGCGGACCGGCGCCTCGCCGGCCGCGATCGCGGCATAGGCGGCGGTGAGTTCGAGCAGCGAGACGTTGGCGGTGCCGAGCGAGATCGTCGCCTCGCTGGGGATCGGCGTCGAGATGCCGAGGTCGCGGGCGGCGCGGATGACGTTGCGGACGCCGACTTCCTGCGTCAGTCGCGCCGAGGCGACGTTGCTGGAGCGGGCGAAGGCGCGGGTGAGCGGGATGGTGCCGAGATAGCGGCCGTCGCTGTTCTTGGGGCTCCAGTCGCCGATGGTGACCTTTTCATCCTGCACCGGCGAGTCCGGGCTGAGGCCCGAGCGCAGCGCCGCGAGATAGACGAACAGCTTGAAGGTGGAGCCGGGCTGGCGCCGGGCCTGGACGGCGCGGTTGAACGGGCTTTCCTTGTAGTTCTTGCCCCCGACCATCGCGATCACGCGGCCGTCGGGGTGCATGGCCACCAGAGCAACCTGAGTCTGGCGGAGTCCGGCGCGGCGGATCGCGCGTTCGGCCGCGCGCTGGATGCGGCTTTCGAGCGTGGTGGTGACGCGCAGGTCGGTGCCGACACCGCCGGCGCGGTCGCGCGCGGCGGGCAGCACCCAGTCGGCGAAATAGGTGCCGCTGGGGAGATCGTCGCCCTTCGACACCTTGAGCCTGGCCGGCTGCACCGCCTTTGCCTCTGCCGGGGTCAGGAAGCCGGCCGCCTTCATGGTCGAGACGACCACGGCCTGGCGTTCGCGCGCGCCCTTGAGGTTGCCGGTGGGGGCGAGGCGCGACGGCGCCTTGACCAGCCCGGCGAGCATCGCTGCCTGTGCCGTCGTCAGGTCCTGCGGCTTGCGGCTGAAATAATGCTGGGAGGCGGCCGACAGGCCATAGGCGTTGTCGCCGAAATAGACGTTGGAGAGATAGCGCGAGAGGATCTCGTCCTTGGTCAGCCACGCCTCGATCCAGAAGGCGATCATCACTTCGCGCAGCTTGCGCGCGGCGGTGCGATCGGAATCGAGGAAGGCGTTCTTCGCAAGCTGCTGGGTGATGGTGCTGCCGCCCTCGCGCACGCCGCCCGACATGGCGTTGTGCACGGCGGCGCGCAGGATCCCGCGCGGGTCGATGCCCCAGTGGCTGTAGAAGCGGCGGTCCTCCACGGCGATGAACGCCTGGGTGACGTGTTTGGGCAGCTTGGCCGCGTCCACCGGCTTGCCGATGTTGGCGCCGCGCTGCGCAATCGGCGTACCCTCTGCCGAGAGCAAGGTGATCGACGGCGGCAGCGGCGGCTGCAGCGACTTCGACATCGGCGCGGTAAGCGCCAGCCAGGCGATGGCGAGCACGAGCAGGATGATGCCGGCGGCAATCGCGCGGATCGTCCAGCGCAGCCAGCGCGGGCGACTGCTGCGGACCGGCGGAACCGGGGGTGGCGGCGGGGGCGGGGGTGCGCCGAAGCCGCCGCCGTTGCCGACCGGCTTTGCGGTGGTGGCGCCGGTCCCTGCGGTCAGGTCGAACTCTGCGAGTGCGGCATCGAACTGCGCCATCCGTGCGCGGCGCTGCACCTCAAGCTCACGCAGGGCGGCGGAGGAGCGGCCGACGCGGGCCGGATCGAGCGAGCGGCCCTGCGGGAAGGAATCGTCGTGCATTTGGAAGGCTGTATTACTCGTCTAGCACAGCATTCGCAAGCACATGCGCGCGGGTGAAAGCCGGCGTCAGGCCTCGAGCTCGGCGTCCCAGTAGAGCCAGTCGTGCCAGGTGTCGTGGAGATGGTTGGGCGGGAAACGGCGGCCGTGTTCCTGCAGCTGCCAGTTGGTCGGCCGGATCGGCGCGATGTGGAGCGGCATCGCCGCCTGGCGGGGGGTGCGGCCACCCTTTTTGAGGTTGCAGGGGGCGCAGGCGGTGACGACATTTTCCCAGGTGGTGCGGCCGCCCTGGGCGCGCGGTACGACATGGTCGAAGGTGAGGTCGCGGGGACAGCCGCAATATTGGCAGGCGAAGCGGTCGCGCAGGAAGAGGTTGAAGCGGGTGAAGGCGGGAAAGGCCGATGGCCTTACATATTGCTTGAGCGCGATGACCGAGGGGAGTTTCAGCGAGGCGGTGGGACTGTGCACTTCGCGTTCGTAATGGGCGACGATGTCGACCCGGTCGAGGAACACCGCCTTGATCGCGGTTTGCCAGGGCCACAGGCTCAAGGGGTAGTAGCTGAGCGGCGTATAATCGGCGTTCAGCACAAGGGCCGGGCAACTGTCCGGATGGCGCATCAGATCGGGATGAAACATGCGTTCCCCTCGCCCTCGTTCCCGGCTGCTGTTGGCAGCGCGTGGTGACATGAGCATGACAGCATGGGCCGCAAGCCGCGGTCAAGGGGGAGTTTCATGAGCCGTACCAGCCGTTTCGCACCCAGCCCGACGGGGCGGCTGCATCTGGGCCACGCCTGGTCGGCGGTGCAGGCGCATGCGCTGGCGCGCGGCGATGGCGCAACGGGCGGCGGCCGCTTCCTGCTGAGGATCGAGGATATCGACCAGGGGCGCAGCCGGCCGGAGCATGTCGAGGCAATCCTGGCGGACCTCGCATGGCTGGGGATCGACCATGACGGGCCGGCGGTGTTCCAGTCGCAGCGGCTGGCCCTCTATGCGCAGGCGCTGGAACAGCTGAAGGCGCAGGGGCTGGTCTATCCCTGTTTCTGCACGCGCGCGGACATTGCGCGCGAGGTCGCGGCGAGTGCCTCCGCCCCGCACGGCAGCGACGGGCCGGTCTATCCCGGGACCTGCCGCTCCCTGTCGGAGGCGGTGCGCGCCGAGCGGCTGGCAGGGGAACCCCATGCCTGGCGGATCGACATGGCCCGGGCCGTCGCGGGGGCGGGGCCGCTGACGTGGCACGACGCGGGGGCGGGGACCGTGATTGCCGATCCGGCGGCGCAGGGCGACGTGGTGCTGGCGCGCAAGGATGCGGGGGTGAGCTATCACCTGGCGGTGACGGTGGACGATGCCGCGCAGGGCGTGACCGACGTGGTGCGCGGGCGCGACCTGTTCGCGGCGACCCATGTCCACCGGCTGCTCCAGGCGCTGCTCGACCTGCCGACGCCGGACTATCACCATCACCCGCTGCTGGTGGGGAGCGACGGCGCGCGGCTGGCCAAGCGGCATGGCGCGCCGACGCTGGAATCGATGCGGCTGGCGGGGGTCGATGGCAGGGCGCTGGCGGCGGATCTGCGGGCCGGGCGACTGCCGCTTGGCTTCGCGCTGGCAACCGCCTAGGCTCACGAAATGAACACCTTTCTTGTCCTGCTCCTGATCGCGGCGATGATCGCGACCGTGGTGGCGCTGGTGCGTGGCGTGATCACCTTTCTCCAGGCGTCGGGCCAGGAGGCGCGGGGCGAGGGGCCGAGCGCTGCCGACCTGAAATCCAACAAGATGATGCAGGCGCGCGTGCTGTTCCAGGCGATCGCGATCCTGATCGTCGTCCTGATCCTGTTCGCGGCGGGGCGCACCTGATGGTCAAGCTCAACAAGATCTACACGCGCACCGGCGACGACGGCACCAGCGGCCTGTCGGACGGGTCGCGCACGTCCAAGGCTTCGGCGCGCATGGGCGCGATCGGCGATGTGGACGAGGCGAACAGCGCGATCGGGGTGGCGCGGGTGGCGCTTGGATCGGGCGTGGTCGAGGAAGCGCTGGCGCGCATCCAGAACGACCTGTTCGACCTGGGCGCGGACGTGGCGACACCGCTTGCCGACGACGAGGCGCCGGGCAGTGCGCTGCGCATCGCACCCTCGCAGGTCGAGCGGCTGGAGCGCGAGATCGATGCACTGAATGGCGACCTGGCCCCGCTGAACAGCTTTGTGCTGCCCGCGGGCGAGCCGGCGGCGGCGGCGTTGCACCTGGCCCGCGCGATCGCGCGGCGGGCCGAGCGGTCTGCGGTGGCGGCGGCGCGCGAGGACGCGCTCAACCCGCTGGCGCTCACCTATCTCAATCGCCTGTCGGATTATCTGTTCGTTGCCTCGCGCTGGGTGAACCAAGCGGGGGCCGGCGACGTTCTATGGGTTCCTGGAGCACAACGATAGACGAAGGCGGCAGCGATGCAGCGGATCCAGCAAGAGCCCGGCCGGCATCCGCTACAGCATCGCTTCGTCGAGACGCGCGCGCTGACCGAGGCGCTGGTCGCGCCGCTTTCCGACGCGGACGCGACCGTTCAGTCGATGCCGGATGCGTCGCCCGCCAAATGGCACCTGGCGCACACCAGCTGGTTCTTCGAGACCTTCGTGCTGCGCGATCATCTGCCGGGCTATGTGCTGCACGACCCGCGCTTTCCGTTCCTGTTCAACAGCTATTACGAGGCGGAGGGGAGCCGCCATGCCCGCGACCGGCGGGGCATGGTCACGCGACCCTCGCTGGATGAGGTGCTGGCCTACCGCCGCGCGGTGACGCAGGCGGTGCTCGACGGGTGGGAGCGGCTCCCCGCCGCGGCGACCGCGCTGGTGGAGCTTGGCTGCCACCACGAGCAACAGCATCAGGAACTGCTGCTCACCGACATCCTGCACCTGTTTTCCGAAAACCCGATTGAGCCGGCGCTGTGGCCCGCATCCCGCAAGCAGCCGGTGGCGGTGCCGCCGCCGGTCGGCTGGATCGGGCATGCGGGCGGCATCGTCGAGCTGGGCCATGATGGCGAGGGCTTCGCCTTCGATTGCGAGGGGCCGCGCCACCAGGCGCTGCTCGCGCCCCACGCCGTTGCCGACCGCACCGTCACCAATGGCGAATGGGCGGCGTTCATCGCGGACGGCGGCTATCGCGAGCCCCGCCACTGGCTGGCCGATGGCTGGGCATGGGTGCAGCGCGAAAAGATCGCCGCGCCGCTATACTGGGCGGAGGGCGAGGGCGGCTGGACCCGCTTTGGCCTGGACGGCCGGCGGCCGATCGACCCGGCCGCGCCGGTCACGCATGTCAGCTTTTACGAGGCGGACGCCTATGCGAGCTGGGCAGGCGCGCGGCTGCCGACCGAGCAGGAGTGGGAAGCGGCGGCCGCGGGCGCGGATCCCGACGGCGGCAACCAGCTCGACGGGCCGGGGCCGGTGGAGCCGCGCCCGGCGCGCGCGGGCCCGGGCTTTTTCGGGGACGTGTGGGAATGGACCGGCAGCGCCTATCGTCCCTATCCCGGCTTCCACCCCGTCGAGGGGGCGGTCGGCGAGTATAACGGCAAGTTCATGAGCGGGCAGTTCGTGCTGCGCGGCGGTTCGTGCGCGACCCCGCGCGGGCATGTGCGGGCCAGCTACCGCAACTTCTTCTACCCCCACCAGCGTTGGCAGTTCACCGGCGTACGACTGGCAAAGGACCTTTGATTCCCGACATGCAGGACCGCGAAGTTGCCGCGCCCGCTGCCGTCGATCCGCGCTTTCGCGCCGACGTGCTTGCCGGCCTAGCCATGCGCCCGCGCGCCATCCCGGCGCGCTGGTTCTATGACCGCAAGGGGTCCGAGCTGTTCGAGGCGATCACCCGGCTGCCGGAATATTACCCCACCCGCACGGAAACCGCGCTGCTCCATGCGGCGATGCCGGAAGTCGCGCGGCGGACCGGCCCCGGGCGGGCGGTAGTGGAGTTCGGGTCGGGATCCTCGGCAAAGACGCCGGTACTGCTGAGCGGCATCGCGCCCGCCGCCTATGTGCCGATCGACATTTCGGGCGACTTCCTGCGCGATGCCGCCGCCCAGTTGCAAAAGGCTTTCCCGGCGCTGCCGGTGCACGCGGTGGAGGCGGACTTCCTCAACCCGGTGACGCTGCCGGACGTGCTGGCGGACAAGCCCAGGCTCGGCTTCTTCCCCGGTTCCACCATCGGCAACATGGAGCCCTATGCCGCGGTCGACCTGTTGCGGGCGATGCGCGGATCGCTGGGCGAGGGCGCGCAATTGCTGATCGGCATCGACCGGGTGAAGCCCGTAGACGTGCTGGTGCCGGCCTATGATGACGCGCAAGGAGTGACGGCGGCGTTCAACCGCAACCTGCTGGAGCGCATCAACCGCGAGCTCGACGGCACGATCCCGGTCGAGGCGTTCGCGCATCGCGCGGTATGGAACGACGCCATGTCGCGCATCGAGATGCACCTGGAGGCGCTTTCCGACCTGCGCTTCACGGTCGCGGGGGAGGCGTTCGAGATTGGTGCGGGCGAGACGATCCACACCGAGAACAGCCACAAATATGGCGAGCGGGGGACCCGGGTGCTGCTGCGCGGCGGCGGCTGGACGCCGATCGGGGAGTGGCGCGATCCGCAGGGCTGGTTCGCGCTGATCCTGGCGGAGGCGCAGCCCTTTCCGGCTGCGCCCTAGCCGCCACCCGGGTTAGCGGGCCACCCGGGCGCGCCAGGTGGGGAGATAATTCCGGCTGCCGCGGCATTCGGGCATCTCCTCCTGAAGGGAGAGCCGGAAGCGGTGGCCGTCCCAGACGAACTGCTGCTTGACGCCGCAATCGCCCAGGCCCCGGCCGCGCGCGAAGCTGGTGAGGACGCCGTCGGTGAAGCCGCCGTCGACGACGTTCTGCACGGGCGCGCCCTCTTCCGACATGCCGGAGGGTACGTCGAACTCGGCCGGCGCGTGCTTGCCGTCGCGCACCAGGAACACCGCCATCATGAGGTTGTAGGCGCCCGAGGAGCAGGGGAGCAGGACCAGCGTCCTGCCGTCGAGCGGAAATGCCTGCGGACTGCCGAGGTCGCGATCGGTCTCGCACCCCGCTTCGCGCTTCATTGCCGCGACGCGGGCCGGGTCCAGCAAGGCCGCTTCGCCGCCGAGCGAGGCAGCGCGGACCACCGGCAGCGCGGGCGCGGGTGCGGCGTCCGCTTCCTTGCCGCGCGCGACAAGGGCGCCGGTGGTGCCGGCGCGATCCTGCTGCGCATCGATCCAGCGGAGCGCCGCCGCGGCGCCAAACAGGCTGACGTCGCCGAGCACCTTGCCGGCGGTATCCGCGACGGTCAGCCGCCGGCCGTTGCCGAGCGCGGCGGCGATCGTCATGGCGTCGTCGCCCTCGAACGCCACGGCGCCGTCCCGCGCGATGCCGCCGCGGACAAGCTGCTTGCCGTCGACCGAGATCGCGAGTGGCGGGGTCTGGTCCTCGTCGCTCGAGAAGCTGAGGATCGGCGTGGCGCCGGGGCCGGCCGCGCGATCGAGGACGAGCGTCACTGCGGGTTCGGTCGCATGTTCGGGCGCGAGCGCGACCGCGCGACAGGCAAGGCCATTGTCGCAGGCGACAACCCAGTCGCGGAAGGTCTTGGGCTCGGTCGGTTGCGGCGTCGCGCCGGTGTCCGCATCGGACTGCCCTGCTGCGGCCTGCTGCTGCGAGGCGGCGGGCGCGGCGGCGTCTGGCGGTGCGGATTCAGGGGTGTTGCCGCCGCAGCCAGCGAGCGAAAGGAGGAGGGCGGGGGCGAGCAGGGTCTGACGATGCATGGCGGCAACACTATCGCGCTGCGCCGGCTCTCGAAACCCGCTATCCCCACACGAAAGACATGGAGAATGGATGATGCAGGCAGTTGGAGTGATCGGTTCGGGACAGATGGGCGCAGGGATCGCGCAGGTAGCCGCGCAGGCCGGCTATCGCGTGCTGCTGTCCGATGTCTCGGTCGAGCGCGCCGAGGCGGGCAAGGCGGGAATCGCCAAGCAACTCGCCCGTGCGGTCGAGAAGGAAAAGATCAGCGCCGACGATCGGGACGCGGCGCTCGGCCGGATCGAGGCGGTGGGCGACGTCGCCGCGATGGGGGTGTGCGACCTGGTGATCGAGGCCGCGACCGAGCGCGAGGAGATCAAGCGCGCGATCTTTGAGAATGTCGGCAAGGTGCTGGGCGCGGACGCGATCCTGGCGAGCAACACCTCCTCGATCCCGATCACGCGGCTGGCGCAGGCGTCGCCGGACCCGGCGCGCTTCATGGGCGTGCACTTCTTCAACCCGGTGCCGGTGATGGGGCTGATCGAGCTGATCCGCGGCCTTGCCACTTCGGATGAGACGGTGGCGCGGGTCGAGGCGTTCGGCCAGTCGCTGGGCAAGCGGATCGTCCATGCCAACGACGCGCCGGGCTTCATCGTCAACCGCGTGCTGATGCCGATGCTCAACGAGGCGTGCTTCGCGCTGGGCGAGGGGGTGGCGACCATCCCCGACATCGATGCCGCCTGCCAGCTGGGGCTCAACCACCCGATGGGGCCGTTCACGCTCGCCGACTTCATCGGCCTCGACACGTGCCTGGAGATCACGCGCGTGCTGTTCGAGGGCACCGGCGATCCCAAGTTCCGGCCGGCGCCGCTGCTGGTGAAATATGTCGAGGCCGGCTGGTATGGCCGCAAGACCAAGCGCGGCTTCTATGACTATTCGGGCGCGGAGCCGGTGCCGACGCGGTAATCGCGTGGATAGCCGTGCCTGGCCTTTGCCGGGCACGGCTGACATGCCGGCGGGCGATTTTCCGCCCGCCAAGCGGGTGGCAGACAGGCCCCCGGAAGGTTTAGACTCGTTTCCGAGACGAAATGACCGCCGACGCGAAACATCTGCGCGGCTGTCGGGTTAGGAGTGGCATGCAACCACCAACGACGTTCGCGGCTCTGGTCGAGCCACCTGTTTCCCTGCTTCGTGATGCAAGCCTGTTCCTGGATTTCGACGGAACGCTGGTCGAACTGGCCGATCGGCCGGACGGCGTTGCCGTTGACGACGCGCTGCACGCGCTGCTGCTGCGGCTGGCCGATCGGCTCGAGGGCCGGGTGGCGATCGTCAGCGGACGGTCCGTGGCCCAGATCGACGATTTCCTGGGCGAGACGCTCGCCGACATTGCGGTAGTGGGCAGCCACGGCGCCGAGGTCCGGCGCGCCGGCGGCGAGATCGTCCGGCCTGCGCGGCCGATCGAACTGGAAGAAGCGGAGGCGGCGTTCCTCAAGCAGTTCGGCGATCATCCGGGCGTCGTCATCGAGGTGAAGTCGCTGGGCGTGGCGCTCCACTATCGCATGGCACCCGAAGCCGAGGCGGAGGCGCGGGCGCTGGTCGAGGCCTTTGCCCGCCACGACGGGCTGGAAGTGCAGCACGGGAAGATGATGGCCGAGCTGCGGATGGCCGGCCATGACAAGGGCACCGCGATCGCGACCCTGGCCGAGACCGAGCCGTTCCTGGGCCATGCGCCCGTGTTTGTCGGCGACGACCTGACCGATGAGCCGGGTTTCCTGTTCTGCGAGCATCACGGCGGTGCCGGCATCCTGATCGGCGCGCGCCGTGGCACCTCCGCGCGCTATGGCATCGCCGATGTGACGCAGTTCCGCCGCTGGCTGGAGGCGGCGGCGTGACGGCGACGCTCGACCTCTGGCCGATCGGCAATTGCCAGGTTTCCGCGTTGGTCGACCGCGCCGGGCGGTTCGTGTGGGGATGCGTGCCGCGCGTGGACGGAGAGCCCACCTTCTGCTCGCTGCTCGACAACCGGCCCAAGGGCGGCGAGCCGGGTTCGCGCGGGTTCTGGGACGTCGACCTCGACGGCTGCGTGGAAACGCACCAGGACTATATCCGCAACACGCCGGTGCTGCGGACCGAGCACCGCGATGCGGACGGCAACGCGATCGAGGTGATCGACTTCGCGCCACGCTTTTACCGGAACGGGCGGATGTACCGGCCGGTGGCGCTGTGCCGGATCGTGCGACCGATCGCCGGGTCGCCCCGTATCCGCGTGCGGCTGCGGCCGTCCCGCGGTTGGGGCGCGAACGATCCCGAGCGGACGCGGGGCAGCAACCATATCCGCTACATCCTGGGCGAGATGACCCTGCGGCTGTCGACCAACGCGCCGGTCGGCTGGATCGAGGACGAACGGCTGTTCCGCGTCGAGCGGCCGCTGTATTTCTTCCTGGGGCCGGACGAGAGTTTCTCGACCGAGCTGCCGACCGCGATGGAGGCGATGCTCGATCATACGGTTGCCGGCTGGCGGCGGTGGGTGCGGGGCCTGGCGACGCCGGCGGAGTGGCAGGACGCGGTGATCCGCGCCGCGATCACGCTGAAGCTGTGCCAGCATGAGGAGACGGGCGCGATCGTCGCGGCGCTCACCACCTCGATCCCCGAACATGCCGATTCCGAGCGGAACTGGGACTATCGCTTCTGCTGGATTCGGGACGCCTATTACACGGTCCAGGCGCTGAACCGGCTGGGTGCGCTCGACGTGCTCGAAGGCTATCTGGAGTATCTGCGCAACATCGTCGACAACGCCAAGGGCGGGCATATCCAGCCGCTGTACGGCGTCGGCGGCGAGGCGCAGCTGCCCGAAGGCGTGGCCGAGGCACTGACCGGCTATCGCGGGATGGGCCCGGTGCGCGTCGGCAACCAGGCCTATGAGCAGGTCCAGCACGATGCCTATGGCCAGATCGTCCTGTCCAATGCGCAGGCGTTCTTTGACAAGCGGCTGCTCAAGATGGCGGGCGAGCACGAGTTCGAGGCGCTGGAGCCGGTCGGCGAGCGGGCATGGGAATCGTTCGACAAGCCGGACGCGGGCCTGTGGGAGCTTCGGACGCGCAGCCACGTCCACACCTATTCGGCGGCGATGTGCTGGGCGGCGTGCGACCGGCTGGCGAGTGTTGCGCGGCACCTGGACCTGGGGGAGCGGGCGAGCTTCTGGCAGGAGCGCGCCGATATGATGCGGGCGCGGATCGAGGCAGCGGCGTGGCGGCCGGAGACAAACCGGATGTCCGCCACCTTCAGCGGCGACGACCTGGATGCCAGCCTGATCCAGCTGCTCGACCTGCGGTTCGTGGCACCCGACGATCCGCGCTTCCGCGGCACGCTCGAGGCAGTCGAGGCCGGATTGCGGCGCGGATCGCACATGCTGCGCTATGCGACCGAAGATGATTTCGGCCTGCCGCACACCGCCTTCAACGTATGCACCTTCTGGTTGATCGAGGCGTTGCACGCGACCGGACGAGTCGATGACGCCCGCGTCCTGCTGGAGGAGATGGTCGACCGGCGGACGCGTGCAGGGCTTCTTTCAGAAGATATCGATCCCAATACCGGCGAGCTGTGGGGCAATTATCCCCAGACCTATTCGCTGGTCGGGCTGATCAATTCGGCGATGCTGCTCAGCAAGCCGTGGACGGAGGTACGATGAGCCGCCTGATTGTGATTTCGAACCGCGTGCAGGCCCCGACGGCGGCCGATGCGGGCGGGGCGCAGGGCGGGCTGGCGGTCGCGCTGACGGCGGCGCTGCGCGAGGAGAACGGGATCTGGTTCGGCTGGTCGGGGGAAACCGGGCAGGACCACGAGCTGCGCTTCGAGACCTATGACGGCGTGACCTCTGCGGTGATGGACCTGTCCGAACAGGACGTGGAGGAATATTACGACGGCTATGCGAACCGGACGCTATGGCCGCTGTTCCACTATCGGCTGGACCTGACCGAGTTCGAGCGCGACTTCCAGGGCGGTTATGAGCGGGTCAACCGGGTGTTCGGCGAGGCGATCGGCCCACACATCAAGCCCGACGACGTGGTGTGGGTCCATGATTATCACATGATCCCGCTCGGCTGGGTGCTGCGCCAGCAGGGCGTGACCAACCGAATGGGCTTTTTCCTGCACATTCCGTGGCCGCCGACCCGGCTGCTGGTGGCACTGCCGCAGCACCGGCGCCTGGTGGAATCGCTGTTCGCCTATGACGTGATCGGCTTCCAGACCGAGGAGTGGCTGGAGTCGTTCCGCCACTATGCCGTGACCGAAATGGGTGCGGTGCTGTCGGAAGGGAATTGCGTGACCGTCGGCGGGCGGACCATTCGCGCAATCACCTGCCCGATCGGTGTGGACGCCGAATCGTTCATCGCCGCCGCCAACGGCCCCGTCGCCAAGGCGGCGCAGATGCGAATGCTGGAAAGCGGCATCGGCCGCAGCATGATGGTGGGCGTCGACCGGCTCGATTATTCCAAGGGGCTGGCCGAGCGCTTTTCGGGCTACGAGCGGTTCCTGCAGAACCATCCCGACCGGCGCGCGCTGGTCTATCTGTTGCAGATCGCGCCGCCGTCGCGGACCGCGGTGCAGAGCTATCGCGACATTCGCGACAATCTCGATTCCATGTCCGGGCGGATCAACGGCGCCTATGCGGACATCGACTGGGTGCCGATCCGCTATGTGAACCAGGGCTATCCGCGCGACATGCTGGCCGGCATCTACCGGGCGGCCCGGATCGGGCTTGTCACGCCGCTGCGCGATGGCATGAACCTGGTCGCCAAGGAGTTCGTCGCGGCCCAGGACCCGCACGACCCCGGCGTCCTGATCCTGTCGCGCTTTGCCGGTGCGGCGGCGCAGATGCCGCAGGCGATCCTGTGTAATCCCTATAGCGCCGAGGATATCTCGGATGCGATCGACAAGGCGCTGCGGATGCCGCGCGACGAGCGGATCGCGCGGTGGCAGCCGATGTTCGAGAATGTCCGCCGCGAGGATGTGCTGTGGTGGCGCCGCCGCTTCCTCGACACCCTTGCCGAAGCGCCAAAGAGCGAGCGGAAGGCGATCTGAGGCGGCGGCGGTCCCCGACGGTCATCCCGGCTGGGCCGGGATGGCCGGGGCGAGGGTCAGGGCAGCAGCAGGCCCGCCAGCGCCGCCGACATGAGGTTCGCGAGGCTGCCGGCGACGAGCGCACGGACGCCGAGCTTGGCGATCATCGGCCGCTGGTTGGGCGCGAGGCTGCCGGTGGCGGCCATCTGGATCGCGATCGAGCTGAAATTGGCAAAGCCGCACAGCGCAAAGGTGACGATCGCGACGGTGCGCGGCGACAGCTGATCGCGCAGATTGCCGAGCTCGATGAAGGCGACGAATTCGTTGAGCACCATCTTGCTGCCGAACAGGCCGCCGGCGAGCCCGGCTTCGTGCCAGGGGATGTTGAGCAGGTACATCACCGGCTGGAACACCGCGCCGATGAGCATCTGGAAGCTGAGGTCCGGGAAGCCGAACCAGCCGCCGACCACGCCGAGCAGCCCGTTGGCGAGCGCGACGAGGGCGACGAACGCCAGCACCATCGCGCCGACCGCCACCGCGATCTTCACGCCGACCTGTGCGCCGGAGGCGGCCGCCATGATGAGGTTCGCGGCCTTTTCCTCCTCAACATGCTCCTCGGCGGCGCGGATCACCGCGTCCTCGTGCGCGACCTCGGCCGAGGTCAGGCTCCCGGGTGCGGCCGGGGTGTCGGGCATGATGATCTTTGCCATCAGCAGCCCGCCCGGCGCCGCCATGAACGAGGCGGCGAGCAGGAAGGGAAGCGACTGCGGCCCGAGGAACGAGGCATAGGCCGCAAGGATCGTGCCGGCGACGCCGGACATGCCGACCGTCATCACCGCGAACAGCTGCGGCGGAGTGAGGCTTGCGAGATAGGGGCGGATCACCAGCGGCGACTCGCTCTGGCCGACGAAGATGTTGGCGGCGGCGCACAGCGACTCGACCTTGGAGACGCCGGTGACCTTTTCGATGCCGCCGCCAACCCAGCGGATCACGAACTGCATGATGCGCAGGTGGTAGAGAATCGAGACCAGGGCCGCGAAGAAGATGATGACCGGCAGCGCCGAGATGGCGAAGCTCTGGCCGCCCATGTCGGGGCGGGCGAGAGGCCCGAACACAAAATTGGTGCCGGCCTGCGCATAGCCGAGCAGTGCCGAGACCCCGGTCGCGGCGCCCTCGATCAGCCGCCGCCCGAAGGGAACGTAGAGCACCAGCACCGCGATTCCGACCTGAAGCGCAAAGGCCGCACCCACGACGCGCAGCCGGATTGCCCGCCGGTTCGTCGAGATCGCGAAGGCGATCAGGAGGATCACGACGATACCGGCCGCGCCGATCAGTAAACGGTTCATTCTTGGTTCCGGCCCCGTGCCCGCTCGACAGGCGTAAAGATTGGTTGCGCAGCGCCTCTGCTGTACAAGCGCGGCGGGACTATGGCCAAGCGGCCCCCGCCGCAACAGCCCTTTCGTCGCGAGCCGTTCCGTTTCAGGTGGTTGCGCGCATTGACCGGCCGGGGAAAGCGTCTAGCGTCGCGCCGATGATTCCCTCCCAATCCACGGCCATCCCGCGGTCGTTGTTCGCATTTTCCATTTTCTACGGCGGCATGGTCTGCATCGCAGGCGTGCTCGGCAACAAGCAGGTCGCGCTGGGGCCGCTGGCGGTGGAGGCGGGAATCTTCGCCTTCCTGCTGCTGGTCACCGTGTCCAGCGCGGTTGCGGAACTGCACGGGCGCGCCACCGCCAACCGGCTGGTGCAGTTCGGCTTCATTCCGCTGGTCTTTTCGATCCTGCTGCTGCTGGCGGTGCTGAGCGTCCCGGCGGCGCCGGACATGGAGCCCGAGCGGCTGGCGGCGTTCGACCTGATGATGCGGGCGACGCCGCGGATCTGGGGCGCGGGCATCATCGCCTATGGCGTGTCGCAGACCCTGAACGTCACCATCTTTGCCGCGATGCGGCGCGGCGCGGGCAAGTTCCTGTGGCTGCGCGCCGGTACCGCCAGCGCATTGTCGCAGATCGTCGACACGCTGCTCTTCATCACCATCGCCTTTTATGGCGCTTTCCCGATCGGGCAGCTGATCGTGGGGCAGATGATCGCCAAGGTGGTGCTGTCGATCGTGCTGGTGCCGCCGCTGATCTATTTCTTCGTGGCGCTCGGCCGCCGGCTGGACGGCACCCGCACGGAGACGGCAGCATGAGCGACGAATATATCTATGACGAGGCTACGGGCGAGTGGATCAGCCCGGCCGATGCCGCCGCGGCGCAGCCCGCCGCGGCGAACGACGACGCGGTCGAGGTGCGCGACGCCGCCGGTAACCTGCTCGCCGACGGCGACAGCGTGACGCTGGTCAAGGACCTGAAGGTCAAGGGCGCCAACCAGACGCTGAAGCGCGGGACCGTCATCAAGTCGATCCGCCTGACCGGCGACTCGCAGGAGATCGACTGCCGGTTCGAGGGGATCAAGGGCCTGGTCCTGCGCGCGGAGTTCGTGCGCAAGCGCTGAGTCCGGGGCGGCCGGCCACCCCCCCCTATTCAAAAACTTTGGATCGTGGCGCGCATGGCGCTACAGGCGCGCGCATGACCGACCATGCCCCCCATCCCGCAATGCTTGCCAAGGCAGAGACTCTCACCGAAGCGCTGCCCTATCTGCAGCGTTATGCGGGCAAGACCTTTGTCGTGAAATACGGCGGCCACGCGATGGGCGACCCCGAACTGCAGCGCGACTTTGCCGAGGACGTCGTGCTGCTGAAGGCGGTGGGAATCAACCCGGTCGTCGTGCACGGCGGCGGGCCGCAGATCGGCGCGATGCTGAAGCGCCTGGGCGTCGAAAGCCGCTTCGTCGACGGCCTGCGCGTCACCGATGCAGCGACTGCCGAAGTCGCTGAGATGGTTTTAGCGGGCAAGATCAACAAGGAAATCGTGTCCTGGATCGCCGCTGCCGGCGGCCGCGCCGTCGGCATTTCCGGCAAGGACGCCGGGCTGGTGCGCGCCGAAAAGGTCCAGCGTTCGGAGCCCGACCTGACCCAGGGCATCGAGCGCCACGTCGACTTGGGCTTCGTCGGCGAGCCGGTGGCGGTCGATCCGACGCTGCTCAACAGCCTTGCCCGCGACGGCTTCATCCCGGTCGTGGCGCCGGTGGCGCTGGGCGCCGACGGCCACACCTATAACGTCAACGCCGACACCATGGCGGGCGCCATCGCCGGCGCGATCGGCGCGGCGCGCTTCTTCCTGCTGACCGACGTGCCGGGCGTGCTGGATAAGGAAGGCGAACTGCTCACCGACCTGAAGCCGGGCGACATCGCTGCGCTCAAGGAGGATGGCACGATCCGCGGCGGCATGATCCCCAAGGTCGAGACCTGCGTCGGCGCGGTCGGCGCGGGCGTGGATGCGGCGGTGATCCTGGACGGGCGCATCCCCCACGGGCTGCTGCTCGAGATCTTCACGCGGCAGGGGGCGGGCACGCTGGTGCGCGCCTGACCCTTCCGATCGCTCGCCCGGGCAGGGGACGGCTTGTCCGCTGCCGGGCGGGTGGGGTATCCCCGCCTAAGACCGTTTCGGAGCCGCACCGTTGAATATCCTGATCCAAATCATTGATTATCTGCTCAGCGTCCTGTGGTGGATCATCATCATCCAGTTCGTGCTGTCGATCCTGATCGCGTTCAACGTGATCAACACGCACAGCGACTTCGTGCGCAGCGTGTGGCGAGGGCTGAACGTGATCACCGAGCCGATCTATCGGCCGTTCCGCCGGGTCCTCCCGGATCTGGGCACGATCGATCTCGCGCCGATGGCCGTGCTCGTGACGATGGGCATCCTGCAGACGATCGTCCTGCCGGCGCTGTACCGGGCGACGCTGCCCTACGCGATCTGATGCGGGGCGGGGCGGCCTGGTCTGCGGACGAGGCCGGCATCCGCATCGCGGTGCGGGTGACGCCGCGATCCTCGCGAGAGGCGTTCGGGGGCAGCGACGCCGGGCATTTCGCCGCGCGGCTGACCGCGCCGCCGGTCGAAGGCGCTGCCAATGCCGCGCTCATCCAGCTCGTCGCGCGCAGCTTTGGCGTGCCCAAGCGGGCGGTGACTCTGATTGCCGGTGACACCGCCCGGCTGAAGCGGTTGCGGGTCGAGGGGGATGTTGCGGCGCTGGAACAGACGGCCGCGAGCCTCTATGCGACAAAGGCATGAGCGCTGACATCATCGACGGAAAGGCCTTTGCGGCCAAGTTGCGGGGCCGGGTAGGCGAAGCCGCGGAAGTATTCGCCCAGGCGGCAGGGCGTCCCGCCGGCCTGGCGGTGGTGCTGGTGGGCGAAGACCCGGCATCGGCCGTCTATGTCCGCTCCAAGGGGAAGGCGACCGTCGCCGCCGGCATGGCGAGTTTCGAGCACCGCCTGCCCGCCGACACCGACCAGGCGACGCTGGAGGCGCTGGTCGACCAGCTCAACGCCGATCCCGCCGTCGACGGCATTCTCGTGCAATTGCCGCTGCCGCGCCACCTGGACGCGGACGCCGTGCTGCTGCGCATCGACCCGGACAAGGATGTCGATGGCTTCCACCCGGTCAATGCCGGGCGGCTGGCCTCGGGACTGCCGGGGTTCGTGCCGTGCACGCCGCTCGGCTGCCTGATGCTGCTGCGCGACCGGCGGGGCGACCTGTCGGGGATGGAGGCGCTGGTGATCGGCCGCTCCAACATCGTCGGCAAGCCGATGGCCGCGCTGCTGACCGCCGACAGCGCGACCGTGACGCTGGCGCACTCGCGCACCCGTGACCTGCCGGGTCATGTCGGCCGCGCCGATATCGTGGTCGCAGCGGTGGGCCGCCCGAACTTCGTGCAGGGCGCCTGGCTCAAGCCCGGGGCGACGGTGATCGACGTCGGCATCAACCGCGTCGACGGCGGGCTGGTCGGGGACGTCGACTTCGCCTCTGCGGTGGAAGTCGCGGGCGCGATCACGCCAGTGCCGGGCGGGGTGGGGCCGATGACGATCGCCGTGCTGCTGCGCAACACGCTGGTTGCGGCGCATCGCCGCGCCGGCGTGCCGCTTGCCGACCCCACGCTCTAAAGGCTGCCGCCCGTGCTCGAGCTGTTCATCTCCGCGCTGATCACCTTCTTCGTGGTGATCGATCCCCCCGGTTGCGCCCCCATCTATGCCGGGCTGACCGCAGGCGCGAGCGAGATCCAGCGCCGGAGCATGGCGATCCGCGCGGTGCTGACCGCGACGGCGATCCTGCTGGTGTTCGCACTGTTCGGGCGCGGGCTGCTCCATGCGCTGGGCATCAGCCTCGACAGCTTCCGCATTGCCGGCGGCATCATGCTGTTCCTGATCGCGCTGGAGATGGTGTTCGAGAAGCGTACCCAGCGCCGCGAGGATCGCGCGGCCAAGATCATCGAGACCGAGGAGGTCGAGGACGTCTCGATCTTTCCGATGGCGATGCCGATGATCGCCGGACCCGGCTCGATCGCCAGCGTGATGCTGATGATGGGCCAGGCCGACGGGTCCACCGGCAAGCTGGTGGTGCTGGCCGCGCTGGGCAGCAACCTGCTGCTCATGCTGGTCGCGCTGCTGGCCGCGGCCCCCCTGATGCGCCTGCTGGGCGCGAAGATCGAGGCGGTGATCACCCGCGTGCTGGGCGTGTTGCTCGCCGCGCTGGCCTCGCAGTTTGTCATCGACGGGCTGCGGGCAAGCTTCCTCTAGCTGGCGCCTTTACTTCGCCGCTGCATGGGTTTGTTGCGAATCTGCTACAGCAGCGAAAGAAAATTTCGCAGGCGCAGCAACTTTCTTTACACCGACTGTAGGGCACGGCATCCAAGCAAGATGCAGGCGTGAGGGCGCCTGTAATTCGTTGGGTTCGTGGAAGACCGCGCGCCTAAGAGGGGACGACATCTTTATGCGCTTTTCTATGTTGCGCGGCGCTGCCGCGCTGACGGTTATTGCCGTGATGGGTGCTGGCTTGGCTGGCACCGCCTCGGCTCAGGGGGTCGACACTGCCCAGTCCGGTGATCCGCAGACGCCCGCGGCGCAGGAAATCCAGCAGGCACCTGCGACCACGCAGGGTATCAGCGACCAGGAGCCTGGTGCCGATATCGTCGTGACCGGTTCGCTGTTCCGCCGCACCGATGCGGAAACGGCATCTCCCGTCACCGTGATCACGAGCGAGACGCTGAGCCGTGCGGGCACCACGACCATTGCGGACGCGATCCGGCAGGTTTCGGCGGATAGCGCGGGCTCCATCCCGACCGGATTCCAGGGAGGCTTCTCGGCCGGCGGCGCTGCCGTCTCGCTCCGTGGCCTTGGCGTCTCGTCGACGCTCGTGCTCATCGATGGTCTTCGTTCGGCACAGTTCCCGCTCAACGACGATGGCCATAATTCCTACGTCGATCTGAACTCCATTCCGTTCAGCATGGTCGACCGTGTCGAAGTGCTGAAGGACGGCGCATCGTCCACCTATGGCGCCGAGGCGATCGGCGGCGTGGTCAACGTCATCCTCAAGAAGCAGTTCACCGGCATTGCCGGCAATGTCGAGGGCGGCGTTTCCGAGAAGGGCTATGGCGAGCGCTATCGCGCGAACCTCACTGCCGGTTTCGGCGATTATGAGGCGACCGGCTGGAATTTCTTCCTGAACGGCGAATACCAGCAGGACGGCCGCATCGCTTCGCGCGAAGTCGGCTTTCCGTATAACACGACGGACCTGAGCTCGATCGGCCTGATCGACAACAATACGGCGGACAGCGCGCTGACCACCGCCACGGTGAACGCGGTAGTTCGGCGTACGACCCAGACGAACCTCAATGATCCGTTCACGGGCGGCGTCGCGGCGACGGGTCTCTATACCACCCTGAACCTCGGCAACTGTTCGACCGGGACCTACACCGTGCCCGGCGCGGCCGGTGGTGTCGGCTGCAAGCACAACAACGTGCTCGAGTTCGGGCAGGTTCAGCCGTTCCAGGAACGCTACTCGGTCAACGGCCGCCTGAGCATCCGGCTGAACGACAACATCGAAGCCTATGTGCTCGGCAGCTATTCGCACAGCCAAGTCAACATCATGGGCACTCCGCAGGCGATCCGCCAGCGCCAGCCCTATGGTGCACCTCCGTCGACCGCGTCGAACAACCCCGGCATCGTGCTTCCGTACTTCGTTTGTGCGGCCGGCATCGATTGCGTCACCGCGGTCGATCGGCGGGTGAACCCGAACAATCCCTATGCGACCAACGTGCTTGCCACCCCCGCAGATGCGGCGGCAAATGCGGCGCGCATCTATTATCTGTTCGGTGACATTCCCAACGAAACCAAGCGCGGGAACGAGGTCATTCGTGGCGTCATCGGCTTCAATGGCCAGATCGATGACAAGACCAACTGGCGCGTCGAGGCCGTCGGCGCTCGCGATAACCTTGAACTGAATGCCTATGGCACGATCAACATCGCCGGGCTTCGCCAGGCGGTGAACACCGGCGCGTACAACTTCGTCAATCCGGAGCTGAACACGGCGGAGGTGCGTAACCTCATCGCACCGATGATCACGAACCGCGCGAGCACGTCGCTCGCGTCGCTGGACGCCTCGATCAGCCGGGCGTTCTTCGAACTGCGCGGCGGGCCGCTGCAGGTGGCAGTGGGTGGCCAGATCCGTCGTGAGACGCTGGACAACCCGGGGCTCAACCCGGACCGTGCGAACTATGCGAACACGGCGGCTGCCTTTGGTGCCCGCACCGTCACCGCAGGCTATTTCGAAATCAGCGCGCCCGTCCTTGAGACGCTCGAGCTGAGTGGTTCTGGCCGGTACGATCACTATTCGGACGGCTTCTCGAAATTCTCTCCGAAAGTCGGCGCGAAGTTTACGCCGATCCGTCAGGTTGCTGTCCGCGGCACCTATTCGGAGGGCTTCCGCGCACCGACGTTCGCAGAGAATAATCCGCGGTCCAGCTACCCGGGCTTCGTGACGTTCACGCCCCCGGCGAGCTTCCAGCTGGCCCATGGTGGCCTGATCAGTGCGGGCAACACGAACCCGTATGCACAGTCCTACAGCATCGGCGGCGGCTTCTCGGGCAATCCGGACCTGAAGCCGGAAACCTCGCGCGCCTTCACCGGCGGTATCGTCGTCGAGCCGACGCGCGGCGTCAGCCTGACGATCGACTATTACAACGTGAAGAAGAAGGACGTGATCGTTGCAGGCCCGGATGCGGGTGCTGCGCGCGCAGCGTATTTTGCGGGTCAGCCGCTTCCGGCGGGCTATTCGGTAGGCGCGGTCGACGCAATCGATCCGCTCTTCCCGAACGCCCTTCCGCGGCCGCTCATCATCAACGGCCCGTACGTCAACGCCGGCTACTTCAAGACCGAAGGCCTCGACTTCTCTGCGAACGTCGATCTTCCGATCACCGATGGTATCCGGTTCATCAGCCGTCTCGACGTGACCAAGATCCTGCGGTTCAACGTCGACTTCGGTGACGGGGCCACGCGCAAGTATGTCGGTACGCTCGGGCCGTACGAGCTGTCGTCGGGCGCCGGTACGCCGGAGTGGCGCGGCAACTGGCAGAACACGCTGCAGTTCGGTGACTTCTCGGTCAGCGCGACGGCCTACTATGTTTCCCGCATCAAGGCGGTCGCCGCGGACGAGGTTGATCCCGACGCCTCGGGTCAGATCGACCTGTCGTGCGACCAGAACTTGTACGGTACTGGTGAAGACGCGTGCTACATCAAGCGCTTCATCTATGCGGACCTGAACCTGTCGTACCGTGTCAACGACAGCTTCACGTTCTTTGGTAACGTGGGGAACGTCACCAACGAGCGCGCGCCGATCGCACCGGCGTCCTACTCGGGCACCAACTACCTGCCGACCTGGCATATGGCGGGCGTCATCGGCCGCACGTTCCGGGCAGGCGCTTCGTTCCGCTTCTAATCGGCGGACGGGTGTAAAAAGGAAGGGGCAGCTCCGCGAGGAGCAGCCCCTTTTCTTTTGCCCGGAGCCTCCGTCGCCTCAGCTGACGGTCAGCCGCAGGGCGCCGTCGCCTTCGTCCACGGTTACCGTCGAACCGTCGCGGATCTCGCCCTTGAGGATGAGGTCGGCGAGGGGGTCCTGCAGGTAGCGCTGGACGGCGCGCTTGAGCGGCCGGGCGCCGTAGACCGGGTCGTAGCCGACGCGGCCGAGCCATTCGCGTGCTGCGTCGGTGAGCTCGATCGTCACCTTGCGGTCCGCCAGCAGCTTGGCGACGCGGCCGACCTGGATGTCGACGATCGGCGCCATGTGGGCGCTGCCCAGCCGGTGGAACAGGATGATCTCGTCCAGCCGGTTGAGGAATTCCGGGCGGAAGTGCGCGCGCACCACGTCCATCACCTGCGGCTCGACGTCCTCGACCGACTGCCCCTCGGCAAGGTTGGTCAGATACTGGCTGCCGAGGTTCGACGTCAGGATGATGATCGTGTTCGAGAAGTCGACGGTGCGGCCCTGGCCGTCCGTCAGCCGCCCGTCGTCGAGCACCTGGAGGAGTACGTTGAAGACGTCGCTGTGCGCCTTTTCGACCTCGTCGAACAGCACGACCTGATAGGGCCGGCGCCGGACCGCCTCGGTCAGCACGCCGCCTTCCTCATAGCCGACATAGCCCGGCGGGGCACCGATCAGGCGCGAAACGGCGTGCTTCTCCATGAACTCGCTCATGTCGATGCGGACCATCGCGTTGGGATCGTCGAACAGGAATTCGGCCAGCGCCTTGGTCAGCTCGGTCTTGCCGACGCCCGTCGGGCCCAGGAACAGGAACGAGCCGAGCGGCCGGTTCGGGTCCTGCAGCCCCGCGCGGCTGCGGCGGACCGCGGTCGAGACGGCGTGCACCGCCTCGCTCTGGCCGATCACGCGCTTGCCGAGCTGTTCCTCCATCGCGAGCAGCTTTTCGCGCTGGCCCTCGAGCATGCGTTCCATCGGGATGCCGGTCCAGCGGCTGACAACATTGGCGATGTCGTCTGCGGTGACTTCCTCGCGCAGCATCGCGCCCTTGGTCTGGCTCTGCGCTTCCTGGAGCTGGCGGGTGAGGTCGGGGATGCGGCCATAGGAAAGCTCGCCCGCACGGGCGAGGTCGCCCTGGCGCTGCGCCTGTTCCAGCTCGACGCGGGCTGCGTCCAGCTGTTCCTTCAGCTTGGCCTCGGCGCCGATCTTGTCCTTCTCGCCCTGCCAGCGCTGGGTGAGCTCGGAGGACTGCTGCTCGAGGTTGGCGAGTTCCTCCTCCAGCGCGGCGAGCCGCTCCTGGGAGGCGGCATCGCTCTCGCGGCGCAGGGCCTCCCGCTCGATCTTGAGCTGGATGATGCGGCGGTCGAGGTTCTCGATCTCCTCGGGCTTGGACTCCACCTCCATGCGGATGCGGCTCGCCGCCTCATCCATCAGGTCGATCGCCTTGTCGGGGAGGAAGCGGTCGGTGATGTAGCGGTTGGAGAGCGTCGCCGCCGCGACCAGCGCCCCGTCGGTGATGCGCACGCCGTGGTGAAGCTCGTACTTCTCCTTCAGCCCGCGCAGGATCGAGATGGTATCCTCGACCGTGGGCTCGCCGACGAACACGGGCTGGAACCGCCGCTGGAGCGCGGGGTCCTTTTCGACATATTTGCGATACTCGTCGAGCGTGGTCGCGCCGACGCAGTGCAGCTCACCGCGGGCGAGTGCCGGCTTCAGCAGGTTGCCCGCGTCCATCGCGCCTTCGGATTTGCCGGCGCCGATCAGCTGGTGCATCTCGTCGATGAAGAGGATGACGTCGCCCTCGGCAGCCTTCACCTCGTCGATCACGCCCTTCAGCCGCTCCTCGAACTCGCCGCGATATTTCGCGCCGGCGATCAGCGAGCCCATGTCGAGCGCCATCAGCGTCTTGTTCTTGAGCGTGTCGGGCACGTCGCCATTGGCGATGCGCAGGGCGAGGCCCTCGGCGATGGCGGTCTTGCCGACGCCGGGCTCGCCGATGAGGACGGGGTTGTTCTTGGTACGGCGGGCGAGCACCTGGATCGTGCGGCGGATTTCCTCGTCGCGGCCGATCACGGGGTCGAGCTTGCCGTCGCGCGCCGCCTCCGTGAGGTCGCGGGCGAATTTCTTGAGCGCGTCGTAGCGATCCTCGGCGGTGGCGGTGTCGGCCGTGCGGCCGCCGCGCAGGTCGTTGATCGCGGTGTTGAGCGCCTCCGCCTTCACCCCGGCGGCGGCAAGCGCCTTGCCGGCGGCGGTGGTGGGGGAGAGGACCAGCGCCAGCAGCAGCCGCTCGACCGTGACATAACTGTCACCGGCTTTTTGCGCGACCTGCTCCGCCTGATCGAGAACGCGGACGCTGTCATTGTCGAGGCCCGGCGTCTGCTGCGCGCCGCTGCCCGACACTGCCGGAATGCGCGCGAGCGCGGCGTCGGTTTCCGCGACTGCCAGCCGGGCGTCGCCCCCCGCCCTCTGGATCAGTCCGGCCGCCATGCCCTGGTCATCGTCGAGCAACGCCTTGAGCAGATGCTCGGGCGCGATGCGCTGGTGATTGAGCCGGATGGCTACTGTTTGCGCGGCTTGCAGGAAGCCCTTCGCGCGGTCCGTGAATTTCTCTAGGTTCATGGCGAATCCCTGTTACCTTTGGGTAGCAAGATGGTGTTGCCATTGTGCAACACAAGAGGTGCGTGATGCTGATACTCTGGTTGATGACCTTGGCTGCCGTACAGGATGCGCCGCAGCCTGCAGCCGTTAAGCTGGTCCTCCCGGCAGGGCCGTGCAAGCCCTCGATCGACGGCACTTCGGTGACGCTCGACGGGCTGCGTGCCGCCACCGCGCGATGGGCCGCCACCAACCGCCACGTACGCTTCGAGCCGAATGCCAAGACGACCGAGGCATGCATGCAGGACGTGCTCAAGATCCTGGCTGCGGCCGGGGCCGGGGAGAAATTCCCGATCGCCTTTGTCGACAACGAAGCCTTTTCCGGCGTCGAGGGCGACTGACGCGCGCGCCGATGCCGGCCGCCTGGTTCGCCACGGGGGGCATCGTTCTGATTGAACATCATGAAGGACGGCGCCGCCGTGGCCGTGCGCATGGACACGGTGTGGGCGCACGACGATACGAAATGCTCGCACGACGAGCTGTGCTACCGTTGTAACATTCTCTGTAACCTCATAGGTTTGCGTCATCCTTCCCGACGCTCGAGGTTCCATGCTCCGCATTGTCGCACTTCTCACCGCATCCACTGCGCTTGCCACCGGTTCGCTGGCCTTCGCGGCGCCGGCAGCACAGAAAGCCACTGCTCAGAAGGCCGCTGCCGAGAAGACCGCCGCCCGGCTTCCTGCCGCGCCGCTCTCCGAGCTGATCCGGCCTGTCGACATCCCTTATGAGAAGTTCACGCTGCCCAACGGGCTGACCGTGATCGTTCACACCGATCGCAAGGCGCCGATCGTGGCGGTGTCGACCTGGTACGATGTCGGTTCCAAGCACGAGCCCAAGGGCAAGACCGGCTTTGCGCACCTGTTCGAGCATTTGATGTTCAACGGGTCCGAGAATGCGCCGGGCGACTTCTTCGCGCCGCTGCGCGAAGTGGGCGCGACCGATTTCAACGGCACGACCTCGTTCGATCGCACCAACTATTTCGAGACGGTGCCGCGTGCGGCGCTCGACCGGGCGCTGTTCCTGGAGAGCGACCGGATGGGCTATCTGCTCGGCGCGGTGACGCAGGAGGTGCTCGATGAGCAGCGCGGCGTCGTCCAGAACGAGAAGCGCCAGGGCGACACCCAGCCCTATGGCCTCGTCCGCTACAAGATGACCGAGGGGCTGTTCCCCGAGGGGCACCCGTATCGCCACTCGGTGATCGGATCGATGGCCGACCTGGACGCGGCCGATCTCGAGGACGTGAAGACCTGGTTCCGCAGCCATTACGGGCCCAACAACGCCGTGCTGGTGCTGGCCGGCGATATCACGGCTGCCGAGGCGCGGCCGCTGGTCGAGAAATACTTCGGCAGCATTCCCAAGGGCCCCCAGTCGCCCCGTCCCAACATCACCGTGCCGACGCTGGCCGCGCCCAAGGCGGAGACGATCCGCGATCGCGTTGCCGCCACCCGCATCATGCGGATGTGGGCGGTGCCGGGCATGGACAACAGCGCCGAGGCGACGGCGCTGGATGTCGCGGCCGGCGCGCTCGGCGGTCTCGGCAGCTCGCGGCTCGACAATGTGCTGGTCCGCGACGAGAAGCTCGCGACCTCCGTCTCCGCCTCCAACCAGACGCTGGCGCAGGCGGGAATGTTCGTCATCAGCATGGACGTTCGCCCCGGGGTGGACCCCAAGCTTGCGGAAAAGCGCCTCGACGAGGTGATCGCCGACTTCCTGCGCACGGGCCCGACGGCCGAGGAAGTGCAGCGCGTGGCGACCGTCGCCGTATCCAACACGGTCGCGGGGCTGGAGTCGGTCGGCGGCTTCCGCGGCAAGGCGGTCGCGCTGGCGCAGGGTCAGCTCTATCTGGGCGATCCCGACTATTACAAGAAGCAGCTCCAGCGGCTCGCCACGACCACGCCGGCGAGCGCAAAGGCGGCGGCCAACAAGTGGCTGTCGCGCCCGGCCTATGCCCTGACGGTGGAGCCGGGCCAGCGCGACGCCTATGAGGAGCCCAAGGCCGCACCCAAGGTGGCAGCGGACGCGGCGCCGACGCCGGCGTCCGCCCAGGGCCCGGCCAAGGGCACGCGCGGCGAACTGCCGAAGGTGGGTGAGGTCAAGGACCTGAGCTTCCCCGCGATCCAGCGCTCGCGCCTGTCGAACGGCATCGAGGTGGTCTACGCGCAGCGCACCGCGGTGCCGGTGACGCAGGTCGCGGTCAGCTTCGACGCCGGTGCGGCGGCAGACCCGGCGGGCAAGCTCGGCACGCAGGCGCTGACGCTGGCGGTGATGGACGAGGGCACCACCACCCGCAACTCGGTCGCGCTGGCCGAGGAACAGGAGCGGCTGGGCACCAACATCTTCACGTCCAGCACCCCCGATCTCACCTATGTCGGATTGGGTGCGCCGAGCGCGAACCTGGGTAGCAGCGTCGCGCTGCTTGCCGACATCGTGCGCAACCCGGCGTTCGCGCCGGCCGAGGTCGAGCGGGTGAGGGCAACGCAGCTCGCCCGCATCGGGCAGGAGCTGACGAACCCGGCCGGCCTCGCCCGCCGGGCGATGCCGCCGCTGCTGTATGGCAAGGACTCGCCCTATGCGAAGCTGGCGGCGGGCAGTGGCGATCCGGACGCAGTGAAGGCGCTGACGCGCGACGACCTGATCGCGTTCCACCGCAACTGGCTGCGCCCGGACAAGGCCAAGATCTTTGTCACCAGCGACCGTCCGCTTGCCGAAGTGCAGGCTGCGCTCGAGAAGGGCTTCGGCAACTGGCGGGCGACCGGGCAGGGCGGCGTCAAGAGCTTCGCCTCCGCACCGACGCAGGTGGCGCCCAAGATCGTGCTGATCGATCGGCCGGATTCGCCGCAGTCCCTTATCTATGGCGCGCAGCTGACGCCGGAGAAGGGGACCGACGACCTGCTGGCGCTGATCACCGCGAACGACGCGCTGGGCGGCAATTTCCTGTCGCGGATCAACATGGACCTGCGCGAGACGAAGCACTGGTCCTATGGCGCGGGCGGTTCGGTCACGCAGCTGCCCAATGCTGTCAGCTATGTCGTCTCGGCACCGGTGCAGGCCGACCGTACCGGGGATTCGATCGCGGCCCTGCAGCAGCAGATCGGCGACTTCCTGACCACGAACGGCATGACCCAGCAGGAATTCGACCGGACCATCACCGGCGAGACCCGCGAGCTGACCGGCCAGTTCGAGACGTCGTCCGCGGTGCTGAACGCGATGATCTCCAACGACCTGCTCAAGCGGCCCGACGACTATAATGCCAGGCTGACCGAGAAATATCGGGGCTTCACCCTCGACCAGCTCAACGCCGCCGCGCGCAAGGCGCTGCGTCCGGACCGGTTCGTCTATGTCGTCGTCGGCGATGCCAAGCTGGTCCGGCCCCAGCTTGACAGCCTGGGCCTCCCGGTCGAGGTGATGCCGGCACCGCCCGCGGTTACGACGCAGGGCGGCAAGTAGGAGAGCGTAGCATGGCAGACATCGACGGCAGCTGGGATACGGTGACCAAGACGCCGCTGGGCGACCAGCGCGCGACGCTGACCATCCGGCAGGAAGGCAGCAGCCTGGTGGGCACCTATTCCGGGCCGATGGGCTCGGTCGACATCGAGAATGGCGAGGTCGAGGGTGACACGCTGCGTTGGAAGGTCGCGGTCACCGTGCCGATGCCGCTGACGCTGGACTGCACCGCCCGGGTCGATGGCGACACCATCACGGGCGACGTCGCGGCCGGCGCATTCGGCAGCTTCCCGATGTCGGGAACGCGCACCGCCTGAACCGCAAGCGGCTCGCACAGGCGAGCGCGCACGCAATTGGGGCTCGTCTGCCACCCGGCAGGCGGGCCCTTTTGCATGGTGCGAGAGGGGATTTGGCCGCGGGACCAACGGGCGGGATCGCCACATCATTGCCCTATTTTTGCAGGTTCTCTGCCGCAGTCGGAGAGCCGCGGCCGCGACCTCGCCGCATTGTGTTGCCGAAAGGCCACAGGTTCCGATTGTATCGCTGCAGGAAACGATCGCAGTGCAACATTCCCGAAGCTGGCCGGTTAACGCAGCCTCGGAAAGCCGGCGCACCAACGACACCGGATCCATCGAGTAACAGAGGTACACTAGTATGCGTAAGTTCACGCTCGCGGCCGCCGCCGCAGCAGCAGCCTTCGTCTCCGCTCCGGCCTTTGCGCAGGACACGGCACCCGACGGCAGCCGCGCGTTCGGCATCGATCCGTATGTCGCAGTTCTGGGCGGCTGGGAGCAGTTTGACAACGAGCCCAACGAGCCCGGCATTCCGGCTCCGGCTCGTGGCCGTCTCGACGGCAGCCTGGTTCAGGGCATCGTTGGTTTCAACGTGCCGCTCGGCCCCGTGTTCGTGGGCGCCGAAGGCAACGTCGCCAAGGGCATCTCGGGCGACATCGACTGGCAGTACGGCGTTGCTGGCCGCGCGGGTGTGCGCGCCGGTGAGAGCGGCCTGATCTTTGGCAAGGTCGGCTACCAGTGGGTCAACTTTGCAGCGTTCGGCAAGGACAGCCCCGACTATCACGCCATGACCTACGGCCTCGGCTTTGAAGTCGGCCCGAAGGACATCGGTCTGGGCGGCGTGACCGGTAACGGCGGCCTTCGCTTCCGTGGCGAAGTCACCACCTTTGGCGACGCCCACAGCCTCCGCCCGATGGCGGGTCTGGTCGCGCACTTCTAAGCGCGCGATCGCGTAACTGCGTACCGGGAGGGCGGGGTTCGGCAATGCCGGGCCCCGCCCTTCTGCTTTTTGGGGCCCGTGCCTCGGGGCTGGTCGATGCCGCGCCCGAGGGTTATCCCCGCGGCATGAACATCCCGACCGTTTCCGCACCCAGCGTCGCCATCCACGACAGCGATGCGCGCTTTCCGGTGCGCCGCATCTTTTGCGTCGGCCAGAACTATGCCGAGCATGCCCGCGAGATGGGCGGCGACCCCGAGCGGCAACAGCCGTTCTTCTTCTCCAAGCCCGCCGACGCGGTGGTGCCGAGCGGCGCGACGATCCCGTTCCCCGGCCGGACCGAAGACCTGCACCATGAAGTGGAACTGGTGATCGCGCTGGCCGGCGGCGGGGCGGATGTCGCGGTGGACGCGGCCGAGCGCCTGATCTTTGGCTGCGCGGTGGGCGTGGACCTCACCCGGCGCGACCTGCAGGCCGTGGCCAAGAAGGCCGGTCGTCCGTGGGACATGGCAAAGGGTTTCGACCGGTCCGCCCCGATCGGCGCGATCCTGCCGGGAGCGGTGCCGGAGCGCGCGGCCGCGATCACGCTCGACGTCAACGGCGACCGCCGCCAGTCGGGCGTGCTGGCGGACATGATCTGGGCCCCGGCCGAGATCATCGCGATCCTGTCGACCTATGTGCGCTTGGCGCCGGGGGACCTGATCTTCACCGGCACCCCGGCCGGCGTCGGTCGGCTGGAGCGCGGCGACGCGGTTGCGGCCGCGGTAGCGGGGCTGCCCGCGCTGACGTTCGACCTGGCCTGAACGCGCGAGAGGCACGGCCCAGCGGACCGCGCCTCCCATCGCCATCTCCGCCGGTCAGAAGCGGAAGCGCAGTCCCAGCGAATAGGACCGCTCCAGATAGAAGACCTGGCGCGTGTAGCTGTCGCCGGCATCGTTGAACTGGCGCGTCCGCTTGATGGGATTGCCGAGCAGGTTCACGATATCGAACGCCAGCGTCACATTGGGGATGGGGGTGACGGTGGTCGAGAAGTCGAGCTGCCCGCGCGCCTTTTCGATGACCGGGCGGGTGCGCGGCGATCCGTCGGTGCCGACGTCGAGGGGCTCGACGCTGTAGAAGCTGACGAAGTCCGAGCGATAATTATAGGCGAGGCGTGCCGAGAAGAATTCGCGCTCGTACAGGCCGACGAGGTTGGCGGTCCATTTGGAGACGCCGGTGAATCGCTGCTGTTCGCCGAGCACATTGGGCGAGCTCGCAAGCCCGGTGGCGAGATCCCCCTTGGAATCAATGTAGGTGCCGTTCGCCTGGATGCCGAACCCCTTTGCCCAGTCGGGAAGGCCGTCGATGTCGAGGAAGGTCGTGAACGACACCTCGGCACCGTCGAAGCGGGTCTTGCCGGTATTTTCCGGCAGGTCGAGCCGCGAGGGGCCATAGCCGATGTCGATGGGGGCGCGGGCCACGCGCGAGATGAAGCCCTGCGCATCGCGGCGGAACACTGCGCCCGTCAGTGAGCCGGAACGGGAGAAATACCATTCGAGGCCGATGTCGTAGTTGTCGGAGGTCAGCGCCTTCAGGTTGGGATTGCCGCCGGTGATGCTGCGCAGGTTACTGGTGGGGCCGCACTGCGGAAGGCTGGGGTCCTGGGCGCATTCGGCCGGAATCGACGGCGGCGGGCCGACCGTGAGCGTCGGGTTGAGGTCGAGGAAGTTGGGCCGGGTCCGCGTCTGGTTATAGTTGAGCCGCATCTGGAGCTCTTCGGTGAAGCGGATGCGTGCGCTCACGTTGGGCAGATAGTCGGTATAGTCGTTGCGCGCGGTTGTCGGATTGAAGGTGGGCGTCCCGGCGCCGGTGGTCTCGTCGCGGACGAAGCCGCTGATCCGGGTTTTGGTCTTGATGGCGCGCAGGCCGACGAGGCCGTCGACGCTCATCGAGCCGCCGAGGTCGAAGCCGTATTTGAGCTGCGCATAGGCGGCATAGGCCTTTTCATTGGCGCGGAAGTTCTCGGTCGGGTTGAAGGCGGGCAGGCCCGCGGGAGCGCCGAAGAAGCTGCGCAGCTCCCCGATATTGTCGCGCATGCTTTCCGCCGAGACGCCGGCAAAGGTGTGGACCGGGAAGGTGTCGTTGAACGAGAATGCCGGCCGGGTGCTGCGGACATCGACCGGAAGGCTGGAGATGGGGATGCGCTGGCTGAGCACTGACGCGCCGTTGAGCTGGTCGATATAGGGGGCGCCGCGATCGCGCGTGGCGTCTCGGTCGTTGTAGCGGAAGCCGACCTGGATGCGCTTCAGGAAGCCGTTATCGAAGTCATACTGGATGTCGCCGCGGGTCTGGAGATCCTTGCCGCTGACTTCCAGATATTCCTGGAACAGGCCGCGCGCGATGAAGTTAGCGGGGTCGGTGACGTCGAAATCGACGAACTCGAAGCTCGGGCCGCCGTCCTTGCCCGGGGATTCGAACACCACGTTGCGCGTGGGCGAACTCGCAAAGGCATAGTCGAGGTTGACGAGATCGAAGGTGTATTTGCTGTCGGTATAGGCGATGTCGCCCGAGATCTGCAGGTTGCCGCGGTTCCAGATGGCGCCGCCGCCAACCTGATAGGTGTCGGTATGGCCCTTGGCAGAGGTGTAGTAGCCGTCCGGCGCATTGGCGCCGACGACGGTGGCGCTCTGCCCGACGGTGGGGTTGCCCTCCCGCGTGGTGAGGTTGCGGAGCTGGAAGTCGGCACCGCCAAAGATCGGCACGAACATCCACTGGTTCTCGTCCTTGCCGCGGAAGCCCTGGTAGAGCCCGTCGACGTAGATCTCGAGCTCGGAACTCGGCTTCCACTGGAAGGCGAAATTGGCGGAGGGGCGGAAGCGCTCGCCATTGCTGGTGAAGCGGCCCTGTGCGTCGGGATAGCGGATACCGGCGGCGGCCCCGGGCGCATTGGTGTCGTTGGTCGTGCCGATCACGAGCGACTGTTCGCGCGTCGCATCGAGATAGTTCAGGCCAACGTAGGAAGCATTGACCAGGAGGCCCATCTCCCCGATGCCGGTGTCCCACCGGTCGCTGACGAGCACGTTGCCGTTCCAGGTGAGCTTGCCCGACTGTTCCCAATTGACGCCGTTGAGCGAGCCCGAGACTTCCAGGTCCTTGAAGTCGAAGGGGCGGCGGCCGCGCACGTTGACCTGGCCGCCGATGCCGCCCTCGATCAGGTTGGCGGTGCCGTTCTTATAGACTTCCAGCGCGGCGACGGTGCCGGCGGGGAAATCCTGGATCGCGACGAAGCGGCCTTCGGCAGTGAAGATCTCGCGCCCGTTGTAGGTGGTGGAAAGATCGGGGAGGCCGCGCACCTGCACCCCCGCCGCCTCGCCGGCGCCGCGCGTCACCTGCACGCCCGAAACGCGCGCCAGCGCTGCCGAGGCGAAGGTGTCGGGGAGCTTGCCGATATCCTCGGCAACGATCGCGTCGACAATGGCGTCCGAATTGCGCTTGATCGCGGCGGCACTCTCGAGACTGCGGCGCAGGCCGGTGACGACGACTTCACCGGAAGCGTCGGGTTCGGCGGGGCCGGCGACGGGCACCTGATCTGGGGTGGGCGCGCCCGTATCGGTGGAGGTCTGGCCGGCATCCGGCACCTGTGCGTCCTGCGCCCAGGCGGCGGGCGACGCCGCGAGCAATGCGAGTGCCGAAGTGGTGACGCAGAGACGGCGCAGGTCCATCATAATCCTCCCCAAGGAATATCGTTGATGCCACGGCGTTGTGCCGCTTGTTTATTGATCTGATTACAGCGCCCATGACTTCGATTCCGCAAGTAGTCGAGATCGATTTTTCTGCGGCGGGGCGGGATGCGGCTTTTCTGCAACAACTGGTCTGGCAGAGCCTAAGAGCCTGTGCGCGGCACCCACGCGTTACACCCACTTTGGAAAAAGCAATGGCGGGGGAGCCATTTCAATACGCCGGAACAGGCTGCACGGACTAGCAATTGGACATGCAGGACGGCCGACAGATCGCGTTCATCGGTTTCGGGGAGGCGGGCCAGGCCTTTTGCGAGGGCTGGGGCGAGGCGCCGCCTGCGCCGATCGCTGCGTATGACCAGAAGATTACTGACCCTGAGGGCGCAGCGGCCAAGCGCGCGGACTTTGCCCTCTATGGCGTGAACGGCCATGTGGATACCGCCGGTGCCGTCCGTGACGCGGCAGCGGTGCTGAGCGTCGTCACGGCGGATCAGGCGCTTGCCGCTGCCCACGCGGTGGCAGCGGCGCTGCCGCCCGACGCCCTGTACTTTGACATGAACAGCGTCGCGCCCGAGACCAAGCGCGCTGCCGCAGCCGTGATCGAGGCCGCAGGCGGCCGCTATGTCGACGTGGCGGTGATGGCGCCGGTGCAGCCGGCGCGGCTGTCGGTGCCGCTGTTGCTGTCCGGGCCCCATGCGGGGGCGGGGCAGGCGCTGCTCGCCCAACTCGGGTTTGCGCCGCGCGTGGTGGCCGGCGACGTCGGCACCGCAAGCGCGATCAAGATGCTGCGCTCGATCGTCATCAAGGGGCTGGAGGCTCTGACCGCCGAATGCCTGCTCTCCGCGCGCGCGGCGGGTGTGGAGGAGGAAGTGCTCGCCTCGCTCGATGCGAGCTTTCCGGGCTGGGACTGGCGGACGCGCGCCGATTACAACCTCGACCGGATGCTCGTCCACGGGCTGCGCCGGGCCGCCGAAATGCGCGAGTCCGCGGCGACGGCCGCTGGGCTCGGCCAGTTGGGCGCCATGGCGACCGCCACCGCCGATTGGCAGCAGCGCCTCGGTAGCCTCGACCTGTTGCCGCTTCCCGAGGGGCTGAACGCCAAGGCCGACGCCGTCCTCGCCGCCACACGAAAGCACGACACATGATCATCGACTGCCACGGCCATTATACGACCGCCCCTGCCAAGCACACCGAATGGCGTGAGCAGCAGAAGGGCGCGTTCAAGGCGGGCGGGGACATCGATCCCGCCTATCCCGCGATCAGCGACGACGAGATCCGCGAAACGATCGAGGCCAACCAGCTGCGGCTGCTGCGCGAACGCGGCGCCGACATGACGATCTTTTCGCCGCGGGCGTCGGCGATGGCACCGCACATCGGCGATGCCGCGACCAACCGCGTCTGGGCGCAGCGTTCGAACGACCTCATCAAGCGCGTCGTCGACCTCTATCCCGAGACGTTCGTGGGGGTGTGCCAGCTGCCGCAGACGCCGGAGCTGTCGATCGACCAGTCGATCGCCGAGCTGGAGCGGTGCGTGACCGAGCTGGGATTTGTCGGCTGCAACCTCAATCCCGATCCCTCGGGCGGCAAGTTCAGCGCGCCGCCGCTCACCGACCGCGCCTGGTATCCGTTCTTCGAGAAGATGGTCGAGCTGGACGTGCCGGCGATGATCCACGTATCGGGCAGCTGCAACCCGGCGATGCACGCGACCGGCGCCTATTACATTGCCGCCGACACCATCGCGTTCATGCAGTTCATCGAGGGCGACCTGTTCCGGGACTTCCCGGACCTGCGGTTCATCATCCCGCATGGGGGCGGGGCGGTGCCCTATCACTGGGGCCGCTATCGCGGGCTGTCGGACATGCTCAAGCGCCCGCCGCTGTCGGAGCATGTCATGAAGAACGTGTTCTTCGACACCTGTGTCTATCACCAGCCCGGCATCGACCTGTTGTTCGAGGTGATCGACGTCGACAACATCCTGTTCGGGTCCGAGATGGTCGGCGCCGTGCGCGGGATCGATCCGCAGACCGGCCAGTATTTCGACGACACCAAGCGCTACATCGACGCGCTCGCGATTCCGGAGGCGGACAAGCAAAAGGTGTTCGAGGGCAACGCCCGTCGCGTCTATCCACGGCTGGACGCGCAGCTGAAGGCACGGGGACTCTGATGGCAGACTTCCAGATGGACCCGAACTGGCTGTGCTGGGACCCGAGCCCGAGCACGCCGCGCTTTGCGCCGCCGCCGGGCGCGGTCGATGCGCATTGCCATGTGTTTGGCCCGGGCGACGTGTTTCCCTATGCGCCCGAGCGCAAGTACACGCCTTGTGACGCGAGCAAGGAACAGCTGTTTGCGCTGCGCGATCACCTGGGCTTTACGCGCAACGTGATCGTGCAGGCGACGTGCCACGGCGCCGACAACCGCGCGCTGGTCGATGCGCTGCAGGCGTCGCAGGGCAGGGCGCGCGGCGTGGCGACGGTGCGGGACACGGTGACGGACGCGGAACTGGCGGCGCTGGACGCGGCCGGGATGCGCGGCGTCCGCTTCAACTTCGTCCGCAGGCTGGTCGATCCCAAGCCCGACGCCTATTACCGCGCGATCATCGACCGGATCGCGCCGCTCGGCTGGCATGTCGTGATCTATTTCGAGGCGGCGGACCTGGAGGAGCGGTGGGATTTCTTCACCTCGCTGCCCACGACGGTCGTGGTCGACCATATGGGGCGCCCCGATGTGACCAAGCCGGTGGACGGGCCCGAATTCGGCCGCTTCGTGCGGCTGATGGCGGAGCATCCCAATGTCTGGAGCAAGGTGAGCTGCCCCGAACGCCTTTCGAAGTCGGGGCCGCCGACCTATGATGATGTCGTGCCGTTTGCCCGCAAGCTCGTCGAGCGCTTTCCCGATCGGGTGCTGTGGGGCACCGACTGGCCGCACCCGAACATGACCAGCCACATGCCCGACGACGGGGCGCTGGTGGACATCATCCCGCGGATCGCGCCGACCGAAGCCCTTCAACAGGCTCTGCTGGTGGACAATCCGGCGCGCCTCTACTGGAGCTAGTCGCCGAACGCCGAGGCGATGGTGGGGGCCGTGCCGAGCGACAGCAGCCGGTCTGCAAGGGCGCGGGGATCCGGGACGGGCGCGCGCGCCTTGGCCGCGCAGGCGACGAACTTCTCCACCAGTGCTTCGCTGGAGAGCGGATTGCTGGGGTGGCCGAGCGGCTGAAGCCGTTCGCCCTGCCAGGGCGCTTGCCTGCTGACGTGAAGGGTCATGGCGCCCGCGGTGGCGCGGTCGCGTCCCCAGTCGGGGCGGTTGCGCGGCACGACGCGCGCGCTCAGCATCAGGATGGCGGGGTCCGCGAGGCTTTCCGGGCCGAAGTCGTCGAGCGTGACGTCGCCGGTGCGGAGCGCGAGCGCGACCGTGAATGGGATGCTGAACCTGGCGGCGATGGCGGTTGCGGGCGCGGCCTTGGCCGCTAGCGGCTCGATGAGCATCTGCTGCACCTCTCCGACGTCGACCTCGATCCGCTCGATCGACGCGAGATCGGGGATGGCGGTGCGCGCCTCCAGCGCGAGCTCGATGAAGGCGTGGGTGCCGCGGCAGGCCGGCCAGGGCTTGAAGCTGAGCGCTTCGCCCCAGAAACGCTCCCCGAGCCCGTCGAACAGGACGTCCGGGTCAAAGGCGCCACCGGCATAGAGCGCGTAGAAGCCGCCCTTGCCGCCGATGGGGTCGGCAAAGCCGCGCACGCCCGCTTCGGCAAGCAGCACGCTTTCGACTGCGGCCCGGGCGGCGAATGCCTCCCGCGTCGCGCGCAGGGTGCTGTGCGGGTCGGAACCGATCGCCCCCGGCGCGGTCACGGCGCACAGGGTCAGCGACAGGGCGGCGCGAAGCTGATCCGCGTTGAGGCCGATAATGCGCGCGGCCGTGGCGGTAGCGCCGAGCGCGCCCAGCAGCGGCGGCGGATACCAGCCGGCCTGCTCCATCGGCTGGCGCAATGCCAGGCCGAGCCGGCAGGTGAGGTCGCAGCCGACCGCGAGTGCGGTAAGGAAGCTGCGCCCGTCGACGCCGCCGCGCGCCTGTGCGAGCGCCAGGGCTGCGGGAATGGCCGAGGCATGCGGGTGGAGGGCGCCGCGATCGAAGGTATCGCCGAAGTCGAGCGCATGGGCCATCGCGCCATTGGCGGACGCCGCCAGTGCCGGCGTGCTGCGGATGTCGGTGCCCAGGACCGTGCAGAGCCCGGCTTCCCCGGCGGCGAGGTGGAGAAACGGCTGTACGTCGGCGCTCGTCCCGCTGGCGGCGAGGATCACGCCGACCCCGTCGAGCAGCGCCCGCGCCGTCGCGGCAAGCGTGGTCTTCGGGAGGTCGGCGGCTCTGAAGCCGGCGATGTGTTCGGAGAGGGCGAGGGAGACGTTCACGACGGCGGGCTACCTTCGGCGACGCAGCGGTAGCTTGCGGCATCGTCGGGGCTGCCGCGGCCGTCGAACCGGGCGACCTTCGGGAAGGGGCACAGCAGGCGGCGGAAGCGATCCTTGCCCTCGATCTGCTTGGTGGCGGTAAGGCGATCCGGGGCGATGCCCTTTTCCACCCAGTGGATCACCGCCCAGAGGATGTCGCGGGACGGGTCGCCGGGCCAGCTCGGCTGCCCCGAGCCGCCGAACCCGTCCGCGCCGGGACCGCCCTGGCAATGGTACATGCCCGGGACCATGAACAGCCGGACCGCGCTCGACAGCCTTGTTGCGCCATGCACGCCCAGCAGCGATTCATAATAGGTGACGGTCGGCCCGGCATTGGTCGAAGGGTCAGCCCAGCCCTGGTAGAGGATCGCCTTGCCGCCGGCCTTCAGGAAAGGGGTGATGCGGGTGCTGTCGGCACGCAGTTGCGGCATGATGCGGTTGATCGCGGCCAGGTCCGCGGTGCGGCGGAAGCTGTCCTCGTTCCAATCCGGATCGTCATAGACGGCATCGGCCCACATGGCGCGCAGCAAGGGGGAGGGCGGTCCCGGCCGGGTCCGCACGCCGGGGAGCAGGCCGCCGTCCAGCGCGCGCCCGTTCTCGTCGCGCAGGGGGGCGATGATCTGGTCGAGCATCGCGCGCTTGGGCGCGGTGAGGCACGCCCCGTCGGTGCCGGGCTTGCACTCGAGGATGCGGGTATCGAACCGGCAGGCGCGCGGATCGGCGACGATGCCGTCGCGCACGCCGTCGATGGCGTCGCACTGGCGCGTGACCGCATTCTCATAGAGCGTCCAGTCGGCGTCGGTCAGCGCGGCGGCGGGATTGCGCTTTTGCTGAAGCGCGAACCACATCATGCGCACCGACTGCAGCGGCATGTAGGGCCCCGGCGCGCCTGCGACGATCCCGTCGAAGTCGCGCGGATATTCCTGCATTTCCTTCAGGCCCTGGCGCCCGCCCCCCGAGCAGCCGAGGAAATAGCTGCGGTCGGCGGACCTGCCGTAGAAGCGCTGGACCAGGCGCTTGACCGCGACCGTGGTGAGGTGGGTGGCGCGATGGGCGTAATCGTCGCGCGCCTTGGCATCCGCCATCCAGCGCGTCTGCGTCTTCTTGTGGCCGCTGTCGGTGGAGAAAGTGGCGAAGCCTTCTTCCAGTCGGCGGGCCATGTCGGAATGGTTGAACTGCCCGGCGTCGCCGCCCACGCCCGCTGCAAGCAGGCGCCCATTCCATTGCGCCGGAACCGGCATCCACAGGTCGAAGCCGATATTCCCTTCGATCCTGCCCTGGACGCGGCACAGCGGGCGCGAGACGGGGCGCGGGCGGTAGCCGCTGTCGCTTTGTGCCGTCCAGCGCGGTGCCGGCACGATGGGGGTGGCGGTATCGACCACCACCGCACCATCGCGACCGACGAGCGCCGCGCAGCCATTTTCGGGTGCAGCAAGTGCAAACAGCGCGGCGAGCAGGCTCATCAGAATTTGACCGCCGCGGTGAGGGAGATCACCCGCGGGATCGGGTTGGCGGACTGTGGATCATAGCCGCGCGCGGTGTCGACGAACGGCGGCCTCTCGTTCAGCAGGTTGCGGGCATCTGCGGACAGCGTAAGCCGCGGCGTCACGTCATAGCCGAAATAGAGGTCGACGGTGTCGTAGTTGCGGACGCGCTGGCCGGGCGTGACGGTGTTGTTGAGATAGCCGGCAAGGTGGTTGAGCGTCGCCCGCGCCCGGAACGCGCCGAACGAAATTCCGGCGTCGGCCTGCACCCGGAAGTTCTGGGAGAAGCCGAAGGTGTCGAGAACCCTGGAATAGGGCGCGAGCGGTACCGCCTTGAAGTCATAGGTCAGGTACTTGGTGCCCTGGATGCCGGCGTCGAGATTGGCGCCGCCCCATTCCCAGCGGTAGTTGAGGCCGAAGTCGAGCCCGCGCAGCTTGGTGCTGCCCAGGTTCTGGCGGCGGCCGTCGGCGATGAAGGTAACGGCATCCGCATTGATCGCGGCGTTGAGGGGCAATCCCGACGCGATCAGCGCGGCGATCTGTGCCTGGGTCGGGTTCAGGTTGACGAAATCGGCATAGAGCGGATTGGTCAGCAGGCCCGGCGTGCCGCGCAGTGCCTGGATCTGGTCCGAATAGTCGATGCGGAAATAGGTCAGGCTGGCGACCAGGCCCGGAATTTCGGGCGGTGCCGCCTCCACGCCAAAGGACCAGGTGGTGGCGGTTTCCGGACGAAGGCCCGGATTGCCCCCGGCGATGCCGATCCCGATCGCGTTGCCGTTGAGGCCGGGCAAGGTGTCGAAATAGAGCCCCGCACCGCCGCCGACCGTGGAGACTTCGGTGAAGGTCGGCGCGCGGAACGATGTGCCATAGGTGCCCTTCAGCGACAGGCCCTGGAACGGCTGGTAGGTCAGGCCGATCTTCGGATTGGTGGTGCTGCCGAAGTCGCTGTAATGCTCGTGCCGCAGGGCGAGGCTGAGCGACAGCCGCTCGATCCCGCGCATGGCGTTGGCGCTGCCGACCAGCGGCACGAACAGCTCGCCGAACACCGCGTCGACATTGCGCTTCCCGTCGTCGCCCAGGTTGACCGGCGTCGCCGCCTGACCCGTGGTGAGGTTGGTGAAAGTGTATTCGATCCGGTGTTCATACCCGACCGCGAGCCGCACCTCGCCACCGGCAAGCGCGAAGAGCGAGCCGTCGACCTGGGCGTTGAACACGTCCAGCTTGGTACGACCGGTGATGATGAAGAGATTGTCGGTCACCCGGGCGAGGGTGTCGGGATTGTTGGGCCCGCCGAACAGGTTGAGTGCGGTTGCCGGGTTGGTGTCCGCAAGCGCCGCGTTCAGCGCGCCGGTGTTGATGCCGGTGCGGCGGTCGGCGACCTCCTCCGCCTCGCCATGCTGATAGTAAGCGGTGGCGCGGAAGTTGCCGAACAGCTTTGCCTCGACACCGGCAACGGCGTTCCAGGTTTCGGCCCAGTAGGGCCATTTGACCGTGCCGATTTCGGGGAAGAAGGAATAGCCGACCTGCACCGAGGTCGCGCCGGGCACCGGCGAGACGAAGAACGGGTTGGTGTTGCGCACCGTGGCGGTGGTGGAGAGGACGGCGGGGATCACGCCCTCCCGCCGCGACCAGAAGCCGTCGGCGAACACGCGTACGCCTTCGGCCAGTTCCTGGCTGGCGGCCGCGACCACGCTGTAGCGATCCTGTTCGGGGATGACGGCTTCGGCGCCGCTGTAGAAGCAGCGGTTTGCGGTTCCCGGGGTGAGCGCGCCGACGTTCGCCGCGGTTACGCCGCCCTCTGGGATGGCATAGGTGCGCCCACCCGCGGTGATGGTGCCAGGGTTGCAGGTGGTGACGCGCAGGTCACGGCCACCGCGATCGCGGTTGTCGTCCTGGTAGAAGCCGAGGCGATCGCCAAAGAGCGCGGAGTTGCGGGTCCATTCGCCCGAGATCATCGCCCAGCCGCCGTCCCAGCGCTTCCCGGCCAGGAGTGCGATCTGCTTCTCGTCGTAGGAATTGTCGGTGAAGCCGTAGCGCGCCCGCGCTTCCAGCCCGTCGAAATCCTTGCGCAGGATGAAGTTGACCACGCCGGCGACCGCGTCGGACCCGTAGATCGCCGATGCGCCGTCGGCGACTACCTCCACCCGGCTGAGCGCGATCGACGGGATCACGGACGGGTCGGTGAACTGCCCCTGCGTTCCCTGCGGCGGGAAACGGCGACCGTCATAGAGGAGCAGCGTCGCATTGGTGCTGAGCCCGCGCAGGTTGATGCCCGCGCCGCGCGTCGCGTTCGCGGCGCCGTTCTGGCTGCTGCCGCCGGCGCGATTGGCGCCCAGCGACACCACCTGCGGTACGCGCCGCAACAGGTCGTTGACGGAGGTCACCGGCTCCTGCGCGATGCGTTCCTGATCGATCGCGATGACGTTCGATCCGACCGGCGCCACCCCGCGGATGCGGCTTCCGGTGACGACGACATCGCCGCCGGCATCTGCCTGTGCGGGTTCGTACAACGGGGCCGGATCGGCCGCGCTGTCGTCGGGGACGGTCGCGTCCGGCACGGGCTGCGCAGTCTGGGCAAGGGCAGGTGCGGTGTAGCCGACGGCAAGCGCAATGATTGCAGCGCCGCAGGTCCAGCGAGCGGTGTTCAGCATCTCTCTCTCCTCTTGCGCCCGCCAGCATCTGCGTGCCGGTCGAACGGTGATGTCGTGGATCGGTCAGTTCAGGTCAGGTCGCCTCCGCCTGGGCCGCGTTCACGCGGCGACTGAGGCGCGGCGCGAGCGACAGCAGCACGATGGCCCCGATCAGGATGGCGGCGCCGGTGGTCTCGGCAGCCGTGGGCGCACGCAGGCCCCAGCCATATGCGAGCAGATAGGCGGCAAGGATGCCGGCAAGCAGGCTCGCCGCACGCTCCAGCGGGACGCAATAGCTGTTCTCGCGCGCATCCAGGAGGATGATGGCGGCAAAGATCGAGACGATGGTGAGGGTGACCGCGATCCCGATGATCGGCAGCAGCGCAGGGCTGGTCCAGATGCCGAGGAAACCCCATTCGAGTTCACCCGCCTGGGTGCCGAGCCCGGAGGCGCCGAGCAGTGCCAGGGCGGCAACCGACATCGGCAGGGCGATCATCTTTTCCTCGACGAAATATTTGCGGATCGAGGCGGGATCGCCAGACTTTGACACCCGGGTCATCACGGCGAGGCGGATGAAGTAGCCCAGCGTGTAGAGAACCACGGTCGCGATCGCGAGCGGCGGCAGCCCCAGCTCCCCGCGGGCCTGCAACGTGATGCCCAGCGCTATCAGGACCATGACCAGCGCCACCCAGCTCCACCAGCGCACGCGCCGGCCGAACATGATGTCGACCAGGGGCGCGATGATGAGGATGTCGCCGCGCATCACCAGCTGGATGAAGGGGATGCTGACGCCCTGGAACGTGAAGGACAGCGGCACCGTGAACAGCACCAGGGCGGTGCCGATGCCGGACAGGAAGGTGTAGCGGGTGGGGATCGGCACGCGCCGGCCGGCGATCTCGACCGCGTTGGCGTCCTTGTGCCAGCCGGACCACCAGATGAAGAGATAGGTAAGCACCAGGTTAAGGATAAGCGATGCCGGCAGCGTCTCGAGACCGGTCAGCGGACGACCAAGCGTCGGGTCCGGGGCGCTCGTCAGCAGCTTGGTGATCAGGATGTTGGGGATGTACGCGAGGAAATAGAGCCCCACGAACCCTTCGATCGGAAGGCTTTTCCAGCGCATCATTCGGCCTCCACCAGTTCGACCATTTCGGGAGTGACGCGGTAGCCGGCGTTCAGCCCCGCTTCGCGCGTGATCGCGCGCATGTAATCGACCACTTCTTTGTGGCGCGGATCGTCCGGGGTGACGATGCGCGGCACGGCGTCGCGATCGATGTAGAGCGGGAAAAAGCCCGACCGGGTAATCCGGCCGTCGGCGATCTCCAGCCGCGCCACCATCGACAGGCGCGACGCCTTGGGAAAATTGTAGAGGCTGTCGAAGTCTGGCTCCCACTCCTCTGCAAGCACCCGGATCTCGTTGAAGCTCTTGGATGCGGCATGGACCGGGTCCATGCGCAGGTCCGTCGCGAAGTTGCACAGCGAGTGGAAGACGGGGGCGCCGTCGATCACCTCGCACCCCTTCAATATGTGTGCGTGCCCGCCCAGGATCGCGTCGGCACCGGCGGCGATGGCCGCACGGGCGACGTCGCGCTGATAGTCGGCGATGGCGGCGCGGACGAAATGGATCCCCCAGTGCTGGGAGACGACGACGACATCGGCCTCCGCCTTGGCACTGCGGATATCGTCCTCCATCGCGGCCAGATCCTCGCGGTGGGGATAGGTGTGGATGCGCGGCGGCGTGCCCGGCTGATCATGCTCGATCTGCTCATAGACGGTGAACGCGCGCATCGGGGCACAGCCCGGCCGGCGTTCGTCGGCCCAGTAGCTCATCGGCAGGATGCTGGAATAGGCGAGGATCGCCACGCGGGTGCCGTCCGGCAGGTTGAAGCGGGCCGGTTGGCGCGCCTCATGGATGCTGGCGCCGGCGCCGACGACCTGGATGCCGGTGGACTCCAGATTGCGCTTCGTCTCGAAGAAGGCGTCATTGCCCCAGTCGAGTACATGGTTGCCCGCCATCGAGATGCAGTCGAACCCGGCGCGCGCGAGCGCGACTGCGCCATCCGGCCGCGCCAGCACGGCGTGCCGCGCCTGGGGCGCGCGGACGCCTTTTTCGGCGAAGCTGGTTTCGAGCTGCCCAAAGACGATGTCGGCCGCGCGCAGCGTGTCGCCGGTGGCGACGAAGCTCTCGTCATAATTCTCGCGGTCGAGCGCGAGATCGCCGGTGGCGAGCAGAACCTGGGTCATGCGGCACCCTGAAAACGAACGGGCACGTTGAGCGCGCCGATTTCGGGAAAGCGCGTCGGCAGCGGTTCGCCGGCGAGTTCAAAGCCGGGTGCTGCGGCAAGCAGTTCCTCGATCGCGACGCGCAATTCCAGACGCGCAAGCCCGGCCCCGATGCAGTTGTGCGGGCCGCGCCCGAAGGCGAGCGAATCCTTCATGTTCGGGCGGTCGAGCTGGAAGCGGTCCGGTTCCGGGAACACCTCGGCGTCGCGGTTCGCGGAGGCATAGACCAGCGCGATCGGCTCGTCGGCGGGGATGGTGCGGCCGCGGATGGTCACGTCGTGGACGGCAGTGCGGGCAAAGCCGCGATACGGCGCATAGAGCCGCAGGAATTCCTCGGTCGCGGCGGGGATCAGCGACGGATCCGCGCGCAGCTGCTGCTGGAGCGCCGGATCGCGGGCGAGGTGAACGGCGATGGAGCCGATCAGGACGCTGGGCGCGATGATGCCGACGACCAGCACCTGACGGATGGTGCCGACGATCATCTCATCGGGTAGCGGCGCCCCGTCGACGCGGACGGCGAGGAGCGCGCTGGTCGCGTCCTCCTCCACCGGCAGGGGGGAGGCGCGGCGTTCCGCCACGATCGCGCGTGCCATGTCGTACAGGAGCAGGCTCGAAGTTTTGGTCGTGTCCATGTCGGCGGACTGGACGGCGACATTATAGTCGCGGCCGACGCGGGTAAGTTCTGCCACCGCCTCGGGCGAGAGGTTCATCCAGGTCGCAAAGGTCGCGATCGGCATGTGCGCGGAAAAGTCGCCGACGATGTCGCCGCCACCCTTGGCCACCATGTCCGCGAGCAGATCCCGACAGATGCGGCGGACGTCCGGCTCCAGCCGGTTGATGCGCCGCTCCGTAAACAAGGGCGCCAGCGCGCGGCGATAGGGGGTGTGTTCGGGCGGATCGAGATGAAGCGGGGGGCGCCGCCCGGTAAACGCGACCTTGGGGATGACGTTCTGCTTTGACGTGACGAAGGTCTGCCAGTCTGCGGCAGCCGCGGCGACGTCTTCGTGCTTCATCAATGCCCAGAAACCGCCCCATGCTTCGCTGTGGGCGACGGGACATTGCTGGCGCAGCCGGGCATAATCGGCGTGCGCGCTGTCGAATTGCTCGGGCTGGAGCGGATCAAAGTCATGCGACATAGCAATCTCGTATCGCGGAATGAAAGCGCTTGCAAGCCGGTTGCGGGATTGGCCGTGAGCGTAGAAAGACAAGGGCGATGAATGGTCAGCGATCGCCGAGACTTGAGGACGTTGCCGGGGCGGCGGGCGTGTCGCCCGCGACGGTGTCGCGCTTTCTCAACAATCCTTCCATCGTGGCTCCGGCCACGGGAGAGCGCATCCGCGCCGCGATCGAGGCGACGGGCTATGTTCCCAACCTGACCGCGGGTGCGCTGGCGGGCGGGCGCTCACGCCTGATCGCCGCGCTGGTGCCGGACATCGCGCAGTCGATCTTCAACGACACGATGGAGGCGATGATCGACGTGCTCGCCTCCGACGGCAACAGCGTGATGCTGGCGCTGACCGGGGCGGACAACAGCCGCCTGCTGACCGAAATCCACACCGCGCTTGCCCGGCGAGTCGACGCGATCATCCTGACCGGCATCGTCAGCGACCCGGAGACGCGCGACCGGTTGCGGGCACAGGGCGTGACGGTGATCGAGACCTGGGGGTTGCCCGACGATCCCATCGACGTGGCGGTGGGCTTCTCGCATCGTTCGGCAGGGCATGAGATGGCGCGCTTCCTGCGCGGGCGCGGCTATCGCCGCCCGCATTTGGTGGTGCCGTGTTCGGCGCGGTCGGAGCGGCGCGCGGAGGGGTTCGCGACGCAATGGGTCTCCGACGGCGGGGCTCCGCCGACGCGCCTGGAAGTCAACGTGCCGAGTCACTTCGGGCAGGGGCGACTGAGCTTCCGGGCGCTGGCCGACCTGCCGGAACAGCCGGACGTGGTCGTCTGCGGGTCGGACTGGATCGCGCAAGGGTTGATCGTGGAGGCGCAGGCGGCCGGGGTCCGCGTGCCCGACCGGCTGGCCGTCACCGGATTCGGCAACCTCCGCCTCGCCGGCGATATGCGGCCTACGATCACCTCTGTCGACGTCGACGGGCGGCGGATTGCGCGGGAGGTGCTGCGGGTCCTGCAGGCACGCGCGGCGGGCGAACCGGTCGAACGACGCATCGATGTCGGCACGCGCATCATTGCCCGTGAGAGCGCATGAAAGGGCTTGCATAGCTAAAGGCCGCGTGATCTGCTGTACCGGATAACAATAACCGGAGGGGATGATGCGCACATCATATTTGGCGGTCGCGCTGGCGTTTGCAGGAACGGCGGCGCTCGCGCAGCAAGGAGCGCCAGGACCGGCGCCGGCCGACCAGGCCGCCGCTGCCCGGCAGCGCGATGCGGTGCCGGATAGTTCAGGCACCGGGCCCTTTGCAGCCATGAAGCGGGCCGATCCCGCATTGCCGGACCATGTGATCTACCAGCCCCGCAATCTCGACGCGCTTGGGAAGAAGAAGCTGGGCGTGGTGGTGTGGGGCAACGGCGGCTGTGCGCCGGATGGCGCCAGTGCCCGGCATCACCTGCTGGAACTCGCTTCCTACGGCTATGTGGTGGTGGCACCGGGCCGCATTCTTTCAGGCCCGGGTGCCCCGCCCAGGACCGGGCCGGGTCGCCGGCCTGACGCTGGCGGTAGCTTGCCGCCGGCCGCGACGACGGCCGCGGATGTGACGCGCGGGCTCGACTGGGCACTGGCCGAGAACGCCCGTTCGGGGAGTCCGCTGAAAGGCCGCATCGATCCGGCCAAGGTCGCCGTCGCCGGACACAGCTGCGGCGGATTGCAGGCGCTGCAGGTGGCGCAAGACCCCCGCATTCGCGCAGTCATCGTCCACAACAGCGGCATCTTTGCGGACGGCAGCAACCCGATCCCGGGCATCAACGTGAACAAGGCGCTGCTCGGCCGGCTGCACACGCCGGTCCTCTATGTGCTGGGCGGGGAGAGCGACGTCGCCTGGCCGAACGGCACTGACGATTTCAAGCGGATCGACCATGTGCCCGCGGCTCTGGTCTGGGCCGACGTGGGTCATGGCGGCACGTTCGGGGAGCCGAATGGCGGCCGCGTCGGGCGGATCAGTGCCGATTGGCTGGAGTGGCAGCTTTCCGGCGACGCAAAGGCGGCCAAGACGTTCGTAGGGACCGACTGCGGCCTGTGCGCGGACCCGCAGTGGAAGATCGAGCGCAAGCGGATCGGATGACCGGAAAGGGAGGGGGGCGCCGTCCGGGCGCCCCCTTTTATGCCGCTACTCGCACCGTCCCCCGGTGATGCAGGGCCGAAGCATCGGTTCCGCGCGATGAGGCACGAAGCCCGCCGGCACCGCCGGCCACTTCCCCCGGTCCAGCCGTTGTTCGACCTGCCGGATCGCGGCGAGCAGTTGCGGCGCGGTGAAGCCGCAATGACCGGCCTCCGCCAGCCACAGGCTCTGCGCCCGCGTCCCGGCGGCCTCCGCATAGCCGCGTTGGAGGGCGGGGGCGGTCATCCCGTCGCCGATCTTTTGCATCGCCACCAGCGGCACCTGCGGCCGGGCATTGGGGGTATAGTGCGCGCGCATATAGGCGACGGCATCGGGGTCGGCGGCGACGCGCTCGCCGGCGTTCAGACGTTTCAGGTCCGCCTGCAGATCGATCCCCGCCTCCCGATAGAGGCGCTCGACCAGGGCGGCACGGCCCGAGCGCCGCAGCTGGGCGCGATAGTCGATGCCGGTGTTCCACGAAAAGACGCCGCCCGCGCGCTGTTCCTGATCGGTGCGGGGCAGGAAGGTGCCGCGCACGAACGCCTTTGCCATCTGCGCGGCCTGACCGGCCGCGTCGCCCACGGCCGGCTGGGGCGTGGCAGGGTCGGTCCAGCCCGGCAGCCCCGCAAGCACGCTCGCCAGCGCTACCCGCGCGCGCCCTTCCGGCGTTGCAAGCGCCTGCTGCACCGCTTCCTGCGCGCGTCCGCCATTGACGCGATCATCGGTGATGCGGACCAGTTCCAGCCCGGCGTCGGGCGCCACCAGCGTGCGGAAGGCATAGGCACCGTCGAGCGCCATGTTCATCATGCCGAGCGCGCCGCCGATCGAGGCGCAGGCCGCGACCGCGCCGTCGATCCGGTTCGCATGCTGTTCGGCGAGCTGGGTCGTGACCAGGCCACCCATCGATTCCCCCCACGCGATGATCCGGCGCGGCTTGCCGTGCAGCGCGGTGAAGCGCTCGATCGCCGCGAGCTGCGCGGGCACGGCCTCTGCCAGCGACCAGCCGCCAGCGCCATAATCGCTGGCGATGAGCGCATAGCCGGCGTCGAGCAGGGCTTGGCGGACAGGGGCGGGAGCAGCCTCTACGGAGGGGCGGGGGGAATAGCCCCGGGAATAGAGCAGCAGCGTCCCGTTCCATTGCGCAGGCAGGGAGTCGACAAACTGCGGCGATTGCTGGGCGGCAGGTGTCGGTTCGACCGGACCGGAAGCGGCGGGCGTCGCAAGGCAGGTTGCTGCGACAAGGCTGCAAATCAAACGGCGCATGAACCCTCCTGAAAGCGCTTGCATCCATCTTGGCCAATCGATGGATGCTTGGCAACTCTCCCAACAGGCGTGCCCATGCCGACCTCATACTACCGAATGTCTGTGGTCATTGCGTGCGGGGGAGACGCGGCGGCGATTGATCACAGGAAACGAGCCCCCTATCAGCAAGGTTTGGAGGAACGCCGTTGATTGAAGAAGAGCAGGAAGACCGCGTTTCGCTCGGCGTCCTCGACACCCTGGTCGGATATCATATGCGTCGTCTGTCGACGCTGTTCGCGACGGATTTCGCAAATGCGGTCGGTGATCTCGGGCTTCGCCAGGTGCTGTTCGGCATCCTGTCGATCGTGGGCGGAAACCCCGGCATCAACCAGGGCGAGGTCGGCAAGGCGCTGGGCATTCAGCGCGCCAACATGGTGAGCCTTGTCAATGAATTGGTGGACCGCGAGCTGATCGATCGCCGGGTTGCGGCCGAGGACCGGCGCGCCTTTGAACTACGGCTGACGCCCGCCGGGGAACGCTGCGTCGAAGAGGCGATCGGCCGGATTCGCGAGCATGAGGACATGCTGCTGTCGGACCTTTCGGCTCAGGAGCGGGCGAGCCTGATCCAGCTCCTTTCGCGGATCGGCGCCGGCGGCGGCTGATCGTGCATGATTTGCGGCGCGATAGCGCTTGCACGTCTCGTCCATATCGATATGCTCCATAACAAATAAGAATGAGGAGCGGAGATGGCTGAGGCAGATCCCAAGGCAGCAAGCGGTGCTGCTACGTTCACGCGCATCAACCCGGTGACCGGAGAAGTGGCGACGACCTCTCCGGCGCAGACGCCCGAGCAGGCGAGTGAAGCGTGCGACGCCGCGGAGGCGGCGTTCCCGACCTGGAGCGTGTTGGGTCCCAATGCGCGCCGCGCGGCGCTCAACAAGGCCGCGGTCGCACTCGAATCCCGCGCGGACGCCTTTGTCGATGCGATGATGTCCGAAATCGGCGCGACCGAGGGCTGGGCCCGTTTCAACCTGATGCTGGCGGCCGGGATGATCCGCGAAGCCGCCGCGTTGACGACGCAGATTTCGGGAGAGGTCATCCCCTCCGACAAGCCGGGGTGCATCGCCATGGCGCTGCGAGAGCCGGCCGGCGTGGTGGTGGGGATCGCTCCCTGGAATGCGCCGATCATCCTGGGCGTGCGGGCGATCGCGACGCCGCTCGCCTGCGGCAACACGGTGGTGCTCAAGGCATCCGAGCAATGCCCGCGCACCCACCAGCTGATCGTCGAGAGCTTTGCGGAGGCGATGCCCGAGGGCGTCGTCCAGATCGTCACCAACGCACCGGCCGACGCGGCCGACGTGGTCGGCGCGCTGATCGACCATCCGGCCGTGCGCCGCGTGAACTTCACCGGATCGACCCATGTCGGGCGCATCATCGCCAAGCGTTGCGCCGAGCATCTGAAGCCGGTGCTGCTGGAACTGGGCGGCAAGGCCCCGTTGCTGGTGCTGGAGGACGCCGACCTCGACGAGGCGGTCAAGGCCGCGGCGTTCGGCGCGTTCATGAACCAGGGCCAGATCTGCATGTCCACCGAGCGGATCATCGTGGTGGATGCCGTCGCCGACGCCTTTGCAGAGAAGTTCGCGGCCAAGGTTGGTACGATGCCGGTCGGCGATCCGCGCGCGGGCAAGACGCCGCTGGGCGCGGTGGTGGATACCAGGACGGTCCAATGCGTCCGCGGCCTGATCGAGGATGCCCTGGCGAACGGCGCCCGGCAGCTGGTCGGCGGCGAGGCGGACGGCGTGTTGATGCCCGCCCATGTGATCGACCATGTCACCCCCGACATGCGGCTGTTCCGCGACGAGAGCTTTGGCCCCGTCGTCGGCATCATCCGCGCACGCGACGAGGCGCACGCGATCGAGCTCGCCAACGACACCGAATACGGCCTGTCGGCGGCGGTGTTCACCCGCGACACTGCGCGCGGCCTGCGGGTCGCGCGGGCGATCAAGTCAGGCATCTGCCACGTGAACGGGCCGACCGTGCATGACGAAGCGCAGATGCCGTTCGGAGGGGTCAAAGGATCGGGCTACGGCCGGTTCGGCGGCAAGGCCGGGATCGATGCCTTCACCGAGCTTCGCTGGATCACCATCGAGACGCAGCCGGGCCACTTCCCGATCTGACGCGAACCCAGTTTCAAACCATCATCCCCGCCGCGGATCGCCCGCGGCGGACCGGAGAGCTACGCCATGAGCATCGAACGTACCGAAGAGGAAACCGTCGCCTACACCGTCGAGGACGGCATCGCCTGGGTGAGCTTCAATCGCCCCGAAAAGCGCAATGCCATGAGCCCCAAGCTCAATCGCCAGATGGGCCGTGTTCTCGAGGAATTGGAGTTTCGGGACGACGTCGGCGTGCTGGTGCTGACCGGCGAGGGCGTCGCCTGGTCCGCGGGCATGGACCTGAAGGAATATTTCCGCGACACCGAGGCAGAGGGCCTGAAGGGCACGCGCAAGGCGCAGCGCGAAAGCTATGGCTGGTGGCGGCGGCTACGCTGGTACCAGAAGCCGACGATCGCGATGGTCAACGGCTGGTGTTTCGGCGGCGGCTATGGTCCGTTGTTCGCGTGCGACCTCGCCTTTGCGGCGAACGAGGCGCAGTTCGGCCTGTCGGAGATCAACTGGGGCATCCTGCCGGGCGGCGGCGCCACCAAGGTCGCGGTCGAACTGCTGCCGTTCCGCAAGGCGATGTACCATGCGATGATGGGCGAGAATGTCGACGGCAAGACGGCCGCCGAATGGGGACTGGTCAACGAGGCCGTGCCGCTCGCCGACCTGAAGGCGCGCGTGACCGAAGTGGCCAAGGTGCTGCTGGCGAAGAACCCGGTCGCGCTGAAGGCGACCAAGGATGCCGTGCGGCGCGTCGGGGTGATGACCTATGACGAGGCCGAGGATTATCTGATCCGCGCGCAGGAGGCGGCCAACAGCTATGACAGCGAGGGTCGCAAGGAAGGCATCAAGCAGTTCATCGACGACAAGACGTACAAGCCGGGCCTCGGCGCGTACGACAAGTCCAAGCAGCGCTGAGGGAGAGGGCGCCATGCCGGTCGAGACGCTCGAAGCGCCTGTTCAATCCAGAGCGGAGCGGTCGATCGACCGGCTGCTGCGCCCCCGATCCGTCGCCATTGTCGGTGCCTCCGAAAAGCCCGGGGCGCTCGGCGCCTCGGTGCTCGCCAACCTGGAGCGCAACGGCTTTGCCGGGGAGATCCACCTCATCAATCCCAAGCGCGCAGAGATCGCCGGTCGCGCCTGCCTGCCCGGCATCGAGGCGCTTCCGTGGGGTGTCGATGCGGCGGTGCTCGCCATCCCGCGCGCGGGCGTGGTGGACGCGATCCGTCAGCTTGCGGCGCGCGGCGTCGGATCGGCGGTGATCTTTTCGGCGGGTTTTGCCGAAGGGGGTGAGGCCGGGCTTGCCGAACAGCGCGACATCGCCCGGATTGCTGCCGAAGCCGGCATGTTGATCGAAGGGCCCAACTGCCTGGGGATGGTCAACCACTATGACGGCGTGCCCCTGACCTTTGTCGAAACCGCAGTGACGCCGCCGGTCGGCGGCGCAGCCGGCATCGGCATCGTGTCGCAATCGGGGGCAATGGCAGCGGTGCTCGGCACCACCATCGCCTCGCGCGGGCTGGGGCTCACCTTCTCCGTTTCCACCGGCAACGAGGCGGGAAGCGGCGTCGAGGACTATGTCGAATATCTGGTGGGCGATGCGGGCACCCGCGTCATCACGATGATCGTCGAGCAGTTTCGCCAGCCGCAACGGTTCCTGGCAGCGGCTCGCGCCGCCGCCGCAGCCGGCAAGACGATCGTGCTGCTGCATCCCGGCAAGTCGAGCGCCGCGCGCGAAAGTGCCGCCACGCACACCGGGGCGATGGCCGGGGACTATGCCGTCATGCGGCTGCTGGTCGCGCAAGCGGGCGTCGTGGTTGCCGAGACGCTCGAGGAACTCAGCGACATTGCCGAGATTGTCGCGCGCAGCCCGGCGCTGCCCTCCGGCGGCACGGCGGTGCTGGGCGAGTCCGGCGCCTTCAAGGCGCTGATGCTCGACCTTGCCGAGGAACTGGCGCTGCCGCTCCCGGCGCTGACGGACGCCTGTTCGCCGGCACTGCGGGCGGCGCTGCCCGAGTTCGTCGGGGTCAGCAACCCGCTCGACCTGACGGCGCAGGGGCTGGTCGATCCGGACCTCTACGCGCGGACGCTGACGGCGCTGTTCGGCGACGACCGCATCGGCACCATCATCATCGGGATCATCCAGACCGACCCCGTCACCATCGGCATCAAGGTGCCGCCGATCCTGCGCGCGATGCAGGAACGCGACGGCGACAAGCCGGTGATCTTCGCCGGCCTGGACGAAGGGGCACCGATCCCCGCCGAGCATGTCGAGGCGCTGCGTTCGCTGGGCATTCCCTATTTCCCGGCAAGCGAGCGCGCCCTTCGCGCCGTCACCCGCCTGATCCGGGCGCAGGCAGCGTCACCGCAGGGGGCAACGCCATCCGGCGAGGCGGCGCTGCGCCTTCCGGACGCCGGCGGCGTCATCCCCGAACATGCGGCGAAGGCGCTGCTGGCGCCGTTCGGCTTTGCGTTTCCACCGTCGCATCTCGCCACCAGTCCGGCCGAGGCGCGCGCGCTGGCCGAGCAGCTCAGTTTCCCCGTCGTCCTGAAGGCGCAGTCGAGCGCGCTCAGCCACAAGTCGGACGCAGGCGGCGTGCTGCTCAACCTGCGCGACGCTGACGCGGTCGAAGCGGGATGGCACCGGATGGTGGCGGACGTCGCCGGGCACCTGCCGGGCGTCGCGCTCGACGGCATCCTGGTCGAGAAGATGGGCGCGCGCGGGGTCGAATTGATCGTCGGCGCGCGCAGCGATCCCGACTGGGGGCCGGTGATCCTGGTCGGGTTCGGCGGGGTTCAGGCAGAAATCCTGAAGGACGTTCGCCTGATCGCGCCCGGCATGTCGCGGAGCGCGATCCTGGCCGAGATCGGGCAGCTGAAGGCCGCGGCGCTGCTGCACGGCTGGCGCGGCTCACCCGCACTCGACCTCGACGCGCTCGCCGCCCTGGTCGAGCGGCTGGGGGCGGTCATGCTCGCCAATCCGCGCATCCGGGAAATCGACCTCAACCCGGTGATCCTGTACCCACAGGGACAGGGCGTGGTGGCGCTGGATGCGCTGATGCTGGTCGATCCGAGCTAAAGGACGAGGGCGGGGCCGGCGGCGGGGGAGGAGACGAGATGGAACGAGATCCGCGGGTGATCCTGGATCGGGAGCCGATGCGCCGGCTGCAGGTGCTCGCGGTGGGCCTGTGCGTGCTGCTCAACGCCCTCGACGGCTTCGACGTGCTGGCGATCAGCTTCGCGTCGCCGGGGATTGCCGCCGAATGGGGCATCGACCGGGCGGCGCTGGGCCTTGTCCTGTCGATGGAGCTGATCGGCATGGCGGTGGGCTCGGTCCTGATCGGCAACCTTGCCGACCGGATCGGGCGCCGGCCGACGATCCTGGGCTGCCTGGTGGTGATGGCGGTGGGCATGGCGGCGGCGCCGCTTTCGGGCAGCGTGTTCGCGCTGTCGGTGATCCGGCTGTTCACGGGCCTGGGCATCGGCGGGATGCTCGCGTGCACGAACGCGATGGTCGCCGAGTTCGCAAACCTGCGCAATCGCGCGCTGGCGGTGGCGGTGATGGCGGCGGGCTACCCCGTCGGCGCGATCGTCGGCGGCTCGATTGCGTCCGCGCTGCTCGCCAGCGGAGGGTGGCGCGACGTCTTCACCTTCGGCGCGTGCGTGACGGCCTTGTTCCTGCCGCTGACCTGGTGGCTGCTGCCTGAATCGATCGGCTTCCTGGTCCAGAAACGCCCGCGCAATGCGCTGGCGCGGGTCAACCAGACGCTGAGCAAGATGGGGCATGCGACGGTGGACGCGTTGCCCGCGCCGGTCACCGGCACTGCCGCTTCCCTGCGCGCGCTGTTCTCGCCGGGACTGGTGGGCACGACCGTGCTGCTGACGGTCGCCTATTTCGCGCACATCATGACCTTCTACTTCATCCTGAAATGGGTGCCCAAGATCGTCGTCGACATGGGATACGCGCCCTCGACCGCCGGCGGGGTGCTGGTGTGGGCGAATGTCGGCGGGCTGGCCGGCGCGCTGGCGCTCAGCCTGCTCACGCGACGGGTGCCGCTGCGGTTGCTCATCCTTGCAGCGCTGATCGGATCGGCGGCGATGGTCGCGTGGTTCGGCCAGGGGCAGGACAGCCTGAGCGGACTTGCGCTGGTGGCGGCGTGCGCCGGCTTCTTCACCAACGCCGGCGTGGTCGGCCTCTATGCCCTGATCGCGCAGGCCTTTCCGACGGCCGTGCGAGGCAGCGGCACCGGCTTTGTCATCGGGATCGGGCGCGGCGGTGCGGCGCTCGGCCCGATCGTCGCCGGCGCGCTGTTCGCGGCCGGCGCGAGCCTGCCGATGGTCGCGATCTGCATGGCGCTGGGCTCGGGGATCGCGGCAGTCGCCCTCTTGGCACTGACCCGCCGCCGGGAGGTGGGCGGCGCGACCGCCTGACGCTTGCCCAGCGCCGGGGGAGGCGTCATGCCGGGTGCATGACGCAGCTCGACCTCGACCGGTACGTCCCGTTTTTCCTCTCCTCGATCGGCAACAAGCTCTCGCGCGGTGCCTCCCGCGTGTATCTCGCGCGCTTTGGCGTGGGGGTGAACGAGTGGCGGCTGCTCGCCAACCTGAAGGTGCAGGGCAGGGCGACCGCGGGCGCGATCTGCCAGGCGAGCGGGATCGACAAGGCGGCCGCGAGCCGGGCGGTAGGGCGGCTGGACGCGCTCGGCTGCATCGACACCATCGAGACACGCGACGGGCGCGCCCGCCTGCTGGCGCTGACCCCGGCGGGCGAGGCGCTGCACGATCGCATCATCGATGCCGCACTGGAACGCGAACGCGTGCTGCTGACCGGCTTCGACGAGGCCGAGCGCGCGCAGCTCATCGAGTTGCTGCGGCGGCTCTACACCAATGTCGGGGTGCTCGATGAGGATAGTTGACATGTCAACTAAACTGGCGTGATCTGTCCGCAGGCTCCCGGTCGAGGAGCCGTGTCGAACGGAGAGTCGCATGTTCCTGAAGAACCGCTGGTATGTCGCCGCCTGGGACCATGAGGTCGATCGCCAACCCATGGGTCGCACCATCTGTGGCGAACCCATCGTCCTGTATCGCAAGTTCGATCGGTCGATCGCGGCGCTGCAGGATGCCTGCCCGCACCGGCTGCTGCCGCTGTCGATGGGGATCAAGGAAGGCGACAACCTGCGCTGTCGCTACCACGGCATGTTGTTCTCACCCGACGGCGCGGTGCTCGAAATGCCGATCAAGACGGAGCGGCCGAACCAGGGTGCCTGCGCGCGCAGCTATCCCGTGGTCGAGCGGCACCGGCTGATCTGGGTGTGGATCGGCGAGGCCGCCCAGGCGGATCCGGCGCTGATCCCCGATTTCTGGCCCTGCTCGCATCCCGACTGGACCTTTGATGGCGGCTACTACCCCATCAAGTGCGACTATCGGCTGGTGATCGACAATCTCATGGACCTGACGCACGAGACCTACACCCACCAGGGGTCGATCGGACAACCCGAGCTGATGGAAGCGCCCATCCATACGGAGGTGCGCGGCGAGGAAGTGTTCGTCACGCGCTGGATGCCGGGGGTCAACGCGCCGCCGTTCTGGCGGGACGCGCTGAAGAGGGAAGGGCCGGTCGATCGCTGGCAGATCTGCCAGTATATTGCGCCGTCCTCGATCCTGATCGACGTGGGCGTGGCACCCGTCGGCGCCGGGGCCACGATTGAGAACCACGACCAGGGCGTGCGGGGCATGGTGATTGATGCGCTCACCCCGGAGACGGAGACCTCGACCCATTATTTCTGGGGGATGGCGCGCAACTTCGACATTCGCGACCAGGGCTTTACCGAGCGGTTCAAGGCGCAGCAGGGGCGGGTGTTCGCAGAGGACGTCGAGGTCTTGGAAGCGCAGCAGCGGTCGATCGAGGCCAATCCGACGATGAAGCTGCGCGCCTTCTCGATCGATTCAGGCGGGGTGCGATCGCGCCTGCTGCTCGAACGGCTGATCAAGGCACAGGCGGCTCCCAGTCTGGAAGCCGCGGAGTGACGCACTTCGGGGTGGTCGTCGTCGGTGCCGGCCATGGTGGTGCGCAGGCGTGCATCGCGCTGCGCCAGGCGGGATATGACGGCAGCATTGCCCTGATCGGCGACGAGCCGGACCTGCCCTATGAGCGGCCACCCCTGTCGAAGGAGTATCTGCAGCGGGACAAGCCGTTCGAGCGCCTGCTGATCCGGCCGGCTTCCTTCTGGTTGAACCGGTCGATCACGCTGATGCCGGGCGTACGCGTGGTGGCGGTCGATGCGACCGCGCAGCGCGTGCGGACGGCCGAGGGAAGCGAGATCGGCTATGACTGGCTCATCTGGGCTGCAGGCGGCGCGCCGCGGCGGCTTGGCTGTACGGGCACGGAGCTGGCGGGGGTACACTCGATCCGGACCCGCGCCGACGTCGACCGGCTGGAAGCGGAGCTTGCCACCACCGAGCAGGTTGCCGTGGTCGGCGGCGGCTACATCGGGCTGGAAGCGGCGGCGGTCCTGACCAAGCTGGGCAAGCGGGTGACGGTGCTGGAGGCGCAGGAGCGGGTGCTTTCCCGGGTCGCCGGCGAGGCCCTGTCGCGCTTCTTCGAGGCCGAACATCGCGCGCAGGGCGTCGACGTGCGGCTGGCGGCGACTGTCACCTGCATCGAGGGGGCGGCGGGCCGCGTGACTGGCGTCCGCCTGGGCGACCATACGCTGCTGCCTGCGCAAATGGTGATCGTCGGCGTCGGGATCGAGCCGGCGGTCGCGCCGCTGGTCGAAGCCGGGGCGGCCGCCGGCAACGGTGTGCGCGTCGACGGACGATGCCGCACCAGCCTGCCGCGCGTGTTCGCGATCGGCGACTGCGCGCTCCATGCCAACCCCTATGCGGACGGTGTCGAGATCCGGCTGGAATCGGTGCAGAACGCCAACGACCAGGCGATCGTGGCGGCCAAGACCATCGCGGGCGTCGCCACGACCTATGATGCGGTGCCGTGGTTCTGGTCCGCCCAATACGAGCTGAAGTTGCAGACGATGGGCCTGTCGACCGGCCACGACCAGGCGGTGGTTCGCGGGGATCCGGACAGCCGCAGCTTTTCCGTGATCTATTTGCGGGGCGGGCGGGTGATCGCGCTCGACTGCGTCAACGCGATGAAGGACTTCGTGCAGGGACGCGCGCTGGTGGTGGCGGGGGCGCGGGTGGAGCCGGCGCTGCTCGCCGACGCCGAGCGTCCGCTGAAGATGCTGGTCCCGGCCTGAACCGCCGCGTGGCGGAGGTTACGCTTCCTCTGGCAGCCGCTCGGTATCGACCTGGGCCTGGGCGGCGGGAGGATAGCGATTGCCCTGGACCGCACCCGGGGCGAACAGCGCGTCGACAGCCGCGAGGGTCTCGGGCGCGGCCGGACGCGATGCGGCGGCGAGGTTCTCGTCCAGGTGCGCGATGCTGCGCGTGCCGGGTATCGCGATCACGTGCGGACCCCGCGCCAGCACCCAGGCGAGCGAGAGCTGCGCCGGGGTGAAGCCGGCATCGGCCGCGATCGCGGCGAAACGATCCGCAAGCGCGAGGTTGGCTTCGAATGCCGGGTTCTGGAAGCGCGGCATGGAGGCGCGAATGTCGCCGGCAACGAAGTCGGGCGATCGCACCGCGCCGGCAAGCATGCCGCGCGCAACGGGGGAGAAGGCGACGAACGCGGTGCCAAGCTCGCGGCAGGCGTCGAGCACCGCGATCTCGGCATTGCGTACCCAGGGCGAGAGTTCGGTCTGCATGGCGGCGATCGGGTGCACCGCCTGCGCACGTCGCAACGTGGCTGGGGACATTTCCGATAGCCCCAGCGCACCGATCTTTCCCGCTTCGCGCGCACGGGCGAGCGCGCCGACCGAGTCCTCGATCGGCACGTCTGGGTCCAGGCGGTGGAGATAGTAGAGGTCGATGTGGTCGGTGTTCAGCCGCACCAGCGCATCGTCCAGCGTGCGGGCGATGGATTCCGGCCGGCCGTCCAGCACCCGCTCGCCGTCGCGCAGATCGAGCACGCATTTGCTGGCAAGGCGGTACTCGCTCCGGCGATGGCCGACTGCCTTGGCGACCAGGCGCTCGTTAGCCCCGCCGCCATAGAGCGCTGCGGTGTCGAGCATGGTGACGCCGGCGTCCAGCGCGTGGTTGAGCAGCCGGATCGCATCCGCTTCGGGCGGCGCCACGTCATAGGCGTGGCTGAGGTTCATGCAGCCAAGGCTGATCGCCGAGACCGTGAACGGGCCGAGAGGGCGGTGGGGAAGTTCGGTCATGCGGCGTTCCAGGGTCACAGGGGCAGGCCGACATAATTCTCCGCGATTGCGGTCTGCGCGGCCCGGGAGCCTGCAATATAGTCCAGTTCCGCCATTTGCATGCGCCGGTCGAACCCCGACTGATCCGGGAAGCGGTGCATCAGCGACGTCAGCTGCCACGAAAACCGCTCGGCCTTCCAGATGCGGGCGAGGGCGCGCTGCGAATAACCCTCGATCAGCGCCCCCTCGTTGTGCCGGAAGAAGGCGGAGAGGGCCTGCGAGAGATAGGCGACATCCGAGGCGGCGAGGTTGAGACCCTTTGCCCCGGTGGGCGGCACGATGTGGGCGCTGTCGCCGGCAAGGAACAGGGACCCGTGGCGCATCGGTTCGAAGACATAGGATCGCAGCGGCGCGATCGACTTTTCGAGCGCAGGGCCGCGGGTGATCCGGCTCCCGGCCTCCGGCCCCAGGCGGACGGCGAGCTCGTCCCAGAGCCGGTCGTCGGGCCAATCCTCCACGCGATCGTCGAGCGGCACCTGGATATAGTAGCGACTGCGGGTCGGCGAGCGCATCGAGGCAAGCGCGAAGCCGCGATCGTGATTGGCGTAGATGAGCTCATGGTCGCACGGCGGCACGTCCGCCAGGATGCCGAGCCAACCGAAGGGATAGACCTTCTCGTACGCCTTCGCGACGCTGGCCGGGATCGCCTTGCGCGAGGGGCCGTGGAAGCCGTCGCACCCGACGACGAAGCGCGCGTCGAGCCGACAGGGCGCGCCATCCTGTTCGAAGGTGAGATAGGGCGCATCGATGTCGATGTCGTGCAGCGCGACGTCGCCCGCCTCGTACACAATCTCAAGCCCGCGTTCCGGCGCGGCCGCCATCAGGTCGCGCGTCACCTCGGTCTGGCCATAGACGGTGACGGCACCGCCGGTGAGCCCCGCGATGTCGATGCGGATCAGCCGCTCCCCGTCGGCGAGGGCGAAGCCTTCGTGGCACAGGCCCTCCGCATCCAGGCGGGCGTCGATCCCCAGGCGGCGGAGCAGATCGGTGGTCGTGCGCTCGAGCACGCCCGCGCGGATGCGGCCGAGCACATAGTCGGCGGATGCCCGCTCCACGATCGTGACCGCGACGCCCTCTGCGCGCAGCAGGTGGCCCAGCAGCAACCCCGCTGGGCCGGCCCCGACGATCGCGACCTGGGTCTTCATCGCGCCGCTTCCAGCTGGCGCTCCAGATCGCCGAGCACGCGATAACAGTCGAGCACCTGGCCCACCGAGCTGTTGGGTTCGCGCCCTTCACGGATGGCGGCGATGAACTCGCGGTCCTGCAGCTCGATCCCGTTGTTCGACACCGCCACCCCGGACAGGTCCACCGGCTCCTCACGGCCGGTCACCAGGTCGTCGTACCGTGCGATCCAGGTGCCGTTGTCGCAGATGTAGCGAAAGAAGGTGCCGAGCGGCCCATCGTTGTTGAAGCTGAGCGACAGGGTGCAGATCGCGCCCGTCTCGCTCTTGAGCTGGATCGACATGTCCATCGCGATGCCGAGTTCAGGGTGCTTTGGCCCCTCGATGGCGTTCGCCTGGACGATGCGCCCAGCCTGATAGGCGAACAGGTCGACCGTGTGCGCGGCGTGGTGCCACAGCAGGTGATCCGTCCAGGAACGCGGTTCGCCCTTGGCGTTCATGTTCTTGCGACGGAAGAAATAGGTCTGCACGTCCATCTGCTGCACGGCGAGTTCGCCGGCAGCGATCTTGCCGTGGAGATACTGGTGGCTTGGATTGAAGCGCCGGGTGTGGCCGACCATGCAGGTGAGGCCGGTTTCCCTGGTCTTGGCATCCACCGCGAGGGAATCCGCCCAGCTATCCGCCAGCGGGATTTCCACCTGCACATGCTTTCCCGCGTTCATGCAGGCGATCGCCTGTTGCGCGTGCATCTGGGTAGGCGTGCACAGGATGACGGCGTCGACATCGTCCCGGGCCAGGGTCTCGTCCAGATCCGTCGTGGCGTGGGGCGCCCCATATTTGTCGGCGACAGCCTGCGCCTGTTCGAGCCTGCGGCTGACGATGGAGGCGATTTCCACGCCTTCGATGTTCTTGAGGCCGTCGAGATGCTTTTCGCCGAACGCACCCGCGCCGGCCACTGCGATCCGCATCGCTTACTCCTGATTGGGGCGAAGAACGATGTGCCCGACCGCCGTGTTGCTGGCGGGCACGTGATAGAAACGGTGCAACTGCTCGGCGGAACGGCCCAGCGCGCCCCGCATGATGAGCCACATGACCAGCTCGATGCCCTCGGACCCGGCCTCGCGCAGATATTCGATGTGCGGCATATGGCGCAGTTCGTCGGTCGTGCCGGACAGGCGATCGAGGAAGCGGTTGTCCCATTCCTTGTTGATGAGGCCGGCACGCGGCCCCTGGAGCTGGTGGCTCATGCCGCCCGTGCCCCAGATCTGCACGTTCAGGTCCTCGTCAAAGCTCTCGACCGCGCGGGCGATCGCCTCGCCGAACGCCCAGCAGCGGTTGCCGGTCGGCGGCGGGTAGGTGACCACGTTCACCGCGATCGGCACGACCTTGACCGGCCAGCGCTCCACCTGCCCGAACATCAGCGAGAGCGGCACCGTCAGCCCGTGATCGACGTCCATCTCGTTGATGATGGTGATGTCGAACTCGTCGAGCACGCAGGATTGCGCGATGTGCCAGGCGAGGTCGGCGTGTCCCTCCACCACCGGGACCGGGCGCGGTCCCCAGCCTTCGTCGGCGGGGTTGAACCGGTCGGCACATCCGATCGCAAAGGTCGGGATGACCCGCATGTCGAATGCCGAGGCATGATCGTTGTAGACCAGGATGACGACGTCGGGCTTCTCGGCCTGCTCGAACTGCCGCGTCCAGTCGTAGCCGGCGAATACCGGCGCCCAATAGGGTTCCTGCGCCTTGCCGTTGTCGAGCGCCGCGCCGACCGCGGGAATGTGGCTGGTGGCGATGCCGGCGGTGATGCGCGCCATGCTCAGAGGTCCTTTGCGGGAGTGCCGGACAGGTCCGGGCGGTCGGGCTGGTCGGCCGCCTGGTCCTTCAGGGAGCGGACCCCCTCGGGCGAGCGGCCCCCGGCGATCATCATGGCCTGATAGTCTTCGGGGCTCATGCCTGTCATCGTGCCGACCGCCTGGAGGAAGCTGAGCCCGTCGGTCGAGAAGACCTTTGCGAGGAAATAGATGTTGCCGCCAAGGTCGAGACAGCGGTTGTAGTCGCGGTCGAGGATCGCCTGCTTCTGCTCCTCGGTCATCGGCCATTCGTCGAGATACGCGCGTTCGTCGCGCTTCCACCGTTCGCGGTTCTCCGCCTTCATCAGGCTCATCGCGAACTGGTTCATGTGATAGCCCTGGCGGGCGCGTCTGGCCGTGTAGACGCGGGTGCCCGGGATGTCGTCGAACTCGGCGAGATAGTCGTGGATGCTCGTCATGCGGACGCTTCCTTGCAACGACGGGGCAGGCCAGCATGGAGCGCACGCGCTCTCCCGCAGCGGACGCCGGTGTTCTCGCAGGTGCCTGCTTTCCTCTCCATGGCGCAAGGCTGCCGCGGATCGATCCGCAAGCGCCAATCAATAGACTGTCGCGGCTATTGCCTTTCCTGAAGTGCGCTGCCGGCGCTGCATGCCCGAAGCGTCGCGAGGAAGCTCTCCTGCGCTTCCGTCGGGCGCCATCCCGCCCGGGTGGTGAGCCCGATCGTACGATGTGCCGGAGCAGGCGCCGGGGCGATCTCGCACAGCAAGCCGCTGCGCAGTTCCAGCCAAAGCTGGTCGGGGGAGAGCAATGTGAGGTGATTCCCCTCCAGCATCAGCCCGCGCAGCATCATCACCGACCCGCACTCGATCCGCACCGCCGGCAGCGGCACGCCGGCGTTGGTGAAGATCTCTTCCCAGCGGCTGCGCAGCGGCGTGCCTTCGCGGGGGGCGAGCCACGGTTGTTGCGCCAGTTCAGCCACGTCGGGCCGGGTTCCCGCGAGCGGATGACCGGCGCGGCCGAAGATCGCCAGGCGATCGTCGAACAGCGCCTCCTGCACGACATCGGGGCCGGGGGACGGCTCGCGGATCGCGCCTACCAGCACGTCGAACTCGCCGTCGCGCAGGGGCTCGATCAACTCGGCGTGCGACCCTTCCGCGACGTCGAAGCGCATGTCGGGTGCTTGTGCGTGGTGGCGCGCGATCGCCGTGGGCAGCAGCCAGGCGCGGGCCAGCGGCATGGCGCCGATCGCGATGCGCCCGCGCCGCTCGCCGCCAAGGGCTGCGATCTCGTCGAGCGCCGACCCGAGCTCGCCCAGCGCCAGCCGTCCGGCACGGGCCAGCCGCGCGCCCGCGCTGGTGAGGACGATCCCGCGGCCGCGCCGCTCGACGAGGGAGAGGCCGCACAACCGCTCGGTGTCGCGGATGGCGCCGTGGATGGCGGGCTGGCTGACGCCACAGGCGCGCGCGGCGCCGGCAAAGCTGCCTTCGCGCGCCGTTGCCACCAGCGCGCGGATCTGCGTCATCGTCAGCAGCAGGTCCGCGCGCTGGAAGCCGCGCGCGCCTTGCCGGCGGCGCAGCACGCGCATGCCTTCCTGAAGGAACGCCGCTGCGGCCTCGACACGGGCGCCGATGATCCGGCCGGCTTCGGTCACGACCATGCCGTCGTGGCGGCGTTCGAACAGGCTGGTGCCCAAAGCGGCTTCCAGCTTCGCGAGGCCCTGAGTCAGCGCGGGCTGGGAAAGCGCAACTTCGGCAGCCGCGGCGCTGACGCTGCCATGCCGTATCACCGCGAGCGTCGCGCGCAGATGGCGGAGGTTCAGCTGGTCGGCGGTCATGCCCGATCTATAACATCAGCTTATCGCGGGGCGACAACTCCGAATTGGCGCAGCGGCCCGCATCCGGCCCATGCTCGGGCAAAGGCGGCGATGGAGAACGGCATGGCAGGCATAGTGGTGCGCGAATTCGCCCGGGCGGAAGCGTCGGTGATCGACGGCCTGGCGTATGCCGGCGTCGCGACCGTGCACGAGGCGCAGGGACGCACGGGACTGCTCGCACCCTATATGCGGCCGATCTATCCGGGCGCCCGCATCGCCGGCAGCGCGGTCACCATTTCGGCGCCGCCGGGGGACAATTGGATGGTGCACGTGGCCATCGAGCAGATCCGCGAGGGCGACATTCTCGTCCTTGCACCGACCAGCCCGTCGACCGACGGTTATTTCGGCGACCTGCTCGCAACCTCGGCAATCGCGCGGGGCTGCCGCGGCCTCGTGATCGACGCGGGCGTGCGCGATGTGCGGGACCTTACCCAGATGAATTTCCCGGTGTGGTCCAAGGCTGTTCACGCCCAGGGCACGGTGAAGGCGACGCTGGGATCGGTGAACGTGCCGGTCGTGGCGGCCAATGCGCTGGTGCAGCCGGGCGACGTCATCGTCGCGGATGACGACGGCGTCTGCGTCGTACCCAGGGCAGAGGCTGCCGCAGTGCTGGAGAAGGCGCGGGTCCGCGAGGCGGCCGAAGAGGCCAAGCGCGCCCGGCTGGCAGCAGGGGAACTGGGCCTCGACATCTACGACATGCGCGGGAAGCTGGAGGCGATGGGGCTGCGCTATGTCTGACGCCGTTCGATGCATGTGGATGCGGGGCGGCACCTCGAAAGGGGGCTTTTTCCTGCGGGAGGAACTGCCCTCGTCCGCTGCCGAGCGCGATGCGTTTCTGCTGCGGATCATGGGATCGCCGGACCCGCGCCAGATCGACGGCATGGGCGGGGCGGACCCGCTGACCAGCAAGGTCGCGGTGGTCTCCAGATCGGCGCGCGCGGACGTCGACGTCGACTATCTGTTCCTGCAGGTGTTCGTGGATCAGGCGATCGTCACGGACGCGCAGAACTGCGGCAACATGCTGGCCGGGGTCGGACCGTTCGCCATCGAGCGTGGGCTGGTGGCGGCGCAGGACGGCGAGACGCGCCTGACGATCTTCATGGAAAACACCGGGCAGGTTGCCGTCGCGACGGTCGCGACACCGGGCGGGAAGGTTACCTACGCCGGGCCGGCGCGGATCGACGGGGTTCCCGGGACCGCGGCGGCGGTTCCGCTGGAGTTCCGCGACACGGCGGGCTCGTCCTGCGGAGCGCTGCTCCCGTCCGGCAACGCGGTCGACGTGGTCGACGGGGTGCCGGTGACCTTGATCGACAACGGCATGCCCTGCGTCGTAATGAAGGCCGAGGATGTCGGCATCACCGGCTATGAGGATCGCGAGACGCTCGACGCGGATCAGGAGCTCAAGGCGCGCATCGAGGCGATCCGCCTGCAGGTGGGCGAGCGGATGAACCTGGGCGATGTGCGGGAAAAGTCCGTGCCCAAGATGATGCTGGTCGCGCCCCCGCGAAACGGCGGCACGGTCACGGTTCGCAGCTTCATCCCGCATCGGGCGCATGCGACCATCGGCGTGCTCGGGGCCGTCAGCGTCGCGACCGCTTGCCTGATCCCGGGTTCGCCCGCCGCCGAGGTCGCGGAGGTCCCGGCAGGCGCGCGCAAGACGCTGTCGGTCGAACATCCCACCGGCGAGATGAGCGTGGTGATCGAGACCGATGCAGAGGGCGAGGTCGTTTCCGCCGCGCTGCTGCGCACCGCGCGCAAGCTGATGGACGGCACGGTCTTCGCCTGATCGCCCCCCCGAGAAGCTCAGGCGCTCTCAGGACGCAGCCACACCCAGCCGTCGGCGAGCGTCCGGCGCAACGGGGCGAGCCCGGCCTGTACGCCGATGCGATCGATGTAATCGGCAATCTCTGCCGCGCGTTGTCCTGTGGCGGGCTCGGGTCGCCCGGGCGGGGCGCTCCACATCGGCAGGAAGCCCGTGTGGATGCTGCCATCGGGGTCAAGGCGCAGTCGGCCGATCATCCCGTTCACCGCCTCTGGATGGAACGGCGCGAGCGGGTAGGCGGGATCGGGCTCGAACCCGAACATGCGCTTGCGCCGCTCCGCCCACTCGGCGCGGGCGGGATGGTCCTGTGCGGGGCTGAGCGCATGGGTGACGACGACCCCGTTGCCCAGGCCGTGGAAGATGGGCCGCCCGCGGTGAAACTCGATGCCGCGCGCGATATGGGCGTGATGGCCGAGGATCGCGTCGGCACCCGCATCGACGGCGGCAAAGGCGAGCGGGCGTTCATAGGGAGCAAGCGCTGCCGGGCGGTGGGTAATGCCCTTGTGCAGTGCCACCAGGACCAGGTCGGCGTCGTGGCGGAGGTCGGCGATCGCGTCCTGCATGGCAGCGACCGAGGCGGGATCTGCCTCGACCAGGTTCGCCTGCGGCCGTGAGGGGCCGCCATCGTCGGCGCGCACCTGGACATAGGCGCAACCCGGGCGATCGGCCGTTGCCCACGCGATCTCCGGACCCACGCAATTGAAGCTCAGCAGACCGATCGTGCGGCCGTCGCGCTCGATGGTGGCGGGCCTGGACGCTTCGGAGAGGTTCTGGCCGGCGCCGGCGTGGGCGATACCGAGCCGATCCAGTTCGGCGCTGGTGTCGGCGATGCCTTCGCCACCGCAGTCGGCGATGTGATTGCCCGCCATCGACAGCATCTGGATATGGGCGCGGGCGATGGCCGACAGGTGCGCCGGGTCGGCGCCCGGTGCGGGCACATCCCCGGCCAATTCCTCGCCCCGGATCGTGTGCGGCACTTCGAGATGGCCGATCGCCAGGTCGGCGGCGCGGGTGACGGGGGCGACGCCGCCGAGCCAGTGATCCGGATCGGGCACGTCCAGGATGATGTCGCCGAGGAACACGAGATCCAGCGGCTTCATCCGACCACGCCCGAGCGCCTGAGTTCGCCGATCGCCGCTTCGTCCAGGCCGAGCTCTGCCAGCACCGCATCGGTGTCGCTGCCGAGCGTGGGGACGGTGGAGGTCGGCCGCGCTTCGGTCCCGAAACCCGGGCCGACCACGTCGAGCGGACGGTCCCAGCCCGGCAGTGCCACCCGATGCAGCGTGCCCCGTTCGACGACATGCGGATGCTGCGCGATCTCACCGACTTCCCGCAGCATGGCGACGGGCACGCGCGCCTCGGCAAGGCGCGCCTCCAGATCCGCTGCGCGCCAGGTGGAGAGGGTTTGAGTGAGCCAGGCGCGGACCGCCGGATAATGCGCCACGCGGGCATCATGGCTGCGGAAGCGCGGGTCGTCGATCAGTTCCGGGTGGCCCAGCACGCGCAGCAGTGCCTCCACCTGCTGCTGGTTGTTCGCACCCAAGGCGATCCACCCTTGCGCGGTCGGGTAGAATTCCGACGTGGCCACCAGCCGGAACCCGCGGTTGCCGGTCCCGCCCGGCGTCCGGCCGGTATAGGAATGGACGGAGACGGTGGTGTTCACCAGCTTGAGCGCGGCGTCGAGCATGGCCACGTCGACGTGCTCGCCCACGCCGCTGGCATCGCGCCGCCGCAGGGCCGCGAGCAAGCCGATCGTGGCGAGATACCCCGTGAAGCTGTCGATGATCGGCATGCCGATCTTTTGCGGTCCTTCGGGCCCGGTATTCAGCAGCGCGATGCCGGACATGGCCTGCGCGATATGGTCATAGGCGCCCCGATCGGCGAGCGGCCCCGTCTGGCCAAAGCCGGTGATCGAGACGAGGATCAGCCGCGGATTGCGCGCGTGCAGCGCATCGAAGCCGAGGCCGAGCCGATCGAGCACGCCCGGGCGGAAGTTCTCGACCAGCAGGTCCGCCCGTTCCAGCAGCCGCCACAGCAGATCGACGCCCGCCGGCGTCTTCAGGTCGAGCGCGATCGAGCGCTTGCCCGCGTTGATCGAGGCGAAGGGGATGCTGAGCATCGGCTCGCCGCCATGTTCGGTATAGTGGCGAAAGCCGTCGCCGATGCCGGGCGGCTCGACCTTGATCACGGTCGCACCGAGTTCGACCAGCATGTTCGTGCAGGTCGGCCCCGCGATCGCGTGGCTGAGATCGACCACGGTCAGGCCGTCGAGCGCGTTCATGGCAGCGCCTCCCGCGCGCCGGTAAAGACGCCGGCGAGGGAAAGCGCCTCACGCGCAGCGGCATCAAAGCCGAGTTCTTCCAGGATCGCGTCGCGCTCGGCGCCGGGCACGCCGGCCGGGCGATGGTCCACAGCTTCGACGCCGGACAGGCGAAAGGGGGTGCCGACCTGCTCCACCATCTGATCGCCGACCGGCAGGCGAAGATGCATGCCGCGCGCCTCGGCATGGGGGTGGCGCAGCGCTTCGGCAGGGGTCAGCACCGGCATGACCTGGGTATCGGCATCGCCGAGGAGCCGAAGCCATTCGGCGCGCGGACGCGTCCGGAACAAGGCGGCGAGATCCGCCTGGATGGCGGGATGCGCCGCGACATCGAACTGCCGCGCGGCATAGTCGGGCCGGTCGACGGCAACGCAGAACCGCTCCCAATAGCGCGGCTCCATGTCGGTGGTGCAGAGCCATGTGCCGTCGCCGCATTGCCAGACCCCGCCCTTGGGGTGCCAGGCGCCCTCGGTGGGCGGAATATCCTCTGGCGAGGATGCGCGACCGAGCGCGACCGCGAGGAGCGGCATTGCCGCGTCCGACATGGCGACGTCGACATGGCTGCCACGGCCGGTCCGCTCGCGCGCCTGCAGGGCCACGAGCACCGCAATCGCGGCGTGCGAACCGGCCATCACGTCGGCCACCTGAACCCCCGGCAGGCTGGGCGTCGGCAGACCGTTCAGGCGCGACAGGACGCCGGCGAGCGCCAGCGCCGCCGGATCGTGCCCCGCACGACCGGCGAGCGGCCCCGTCTGGCCGGTGAAGGAGACCGATGTATAGATCAGGCGCGAGTTGATCGCGGCGAGCGCATCATAGCCGAGCCCCATACGGGCCATCGTTCCGGGCCGGTAATCCTCCACCAGAATGTCCGCCGAGGCGACCAGCGCGGCGAGCACGGGCGCCGCCGCCGGGTGGCCGGGATCGAGGACGATCGAGCGGCGGTTGCGCCAATAGGAGGGGCGGGCGCGGCGCAGCCTTTCCGCTTCCGGGTCGTCGGAGTGCCCGAACATGCGGGCGTGCTTGGCGAGTTCGCGGGGGTTCTCGACCCGGATCACGTCGGCGCCCATGTCGCCTGCGACCCAGCCGGTATAGGCGCCCGGCAGGTAGCGGGTGAAATCGAGGATGCGGAGGCCGGAGAGGGGTGCGGTCACGCGCCGGCACTCCCCCGGCGTTGCATCGCCTGCGCGGTGGCAGGGCCTTCGATGAAGGCGGTGATCCGCTGTTCCAGCGCGGCGGTGGTTTCAGGATCCATGGCGAAATTGTCGACGCCCAGTTCCAGGACCGGCACGCCTGCCGCCGCCAGCGCGCGCAGCACGAACGGGTCGGCGTCCGCCAAGGCGACCGCACCGTCAACCTGGTGACTTTGTGCTTCATGGACGTGCCAGGGCCCGGCCCAGCTCGGCATGCGAAGCTCGTCGCCCATGGTGAGGAAGCGGGCGGCCAGCGCGCGGAGGGGGTCGCGGCCGCGATCAAAGTGCCGGATGTACCCATCGGCTGCCAGGGCAAGGTACATGGACCAGACGAACACCGCGCCGTGGCTCTCTTCCCAGCGCTGGTAGAAGGCGGTTTCGCTCCACAGGCCGCGGCCGACCCACATCAGGCGTACCCGCTCGTCGGCGACTGCCCCGGCGCCGGCCCGGACGCGCTCGGCGACTTCGTCGTGAAAGGCGCGGGCGGCATCGCGCGCCCAGCGGGTGCCGCGATGCCATTGCGGGACCATGGTGGCGGGCATGGAGTCGACGATGCTGACCGGCGCCGGCACCGTCCGCGCGATCAGGTCGCGGGTCCGGCGGTAATTTTCCTCCTGCTCGTTGACGAGGTTCATCACCTCGACCAGCTTTTCCGTCGAGAAGCTGCGCCCGGTGGCGGCTTCGAGCTCGGCGATCACCGTCTGCAACTCGGCGACCAGCAGGTCGAGGCGCTCCGGCTCCAGCGCATCTTCCCATCGGTCCGGCAGCTCCTCCCACCATTGCGTCGTGATCGACAGCCGGGGATCGACGCTGCGTTCGTAGAGGAAGGGCCGCGCAGCACTTTCGTGCGCCCAATTGTCGAAGATGGCGGGGGTGGCGTCGCTGGAGGACACGGCATGGACGAAATTCGGCCGCGGCAGCCCGCCCCAGGGAGCCTCCGCGGGATCATGGTCGAACAGCGCGGCGATGCCCTGCGCGCTATAGGCCTCCACGTCGGTCGGATAGTCGTGCGCCGCCAGCAGCGCGCGATAGCGGCCGGTCTGCTGCTTGGCCGCGACGATCGAGGCCCACCATTGATTGACCACGAACGGCACGTCGAGCGCGCGCAGGATTTCCTGCGGCGCATTGGCATTCACGCAGGCAAAGGGCGCGCCGTCCGCCACCTGGGCCCGAAGCGACTGGAACCACTCGCGCTGATAGCTGCCGAAGCTCGCAAGCGAGGTGAGTGACTTGCGGCTGCGCGGCGCTGGCGCGCGGGGCGCGGTGGGGCGCGGCTTCGGCGCATCGGGCTTGGCCGCGGCAGTGCCGATCCGGCGCCGCTCCAGCCGGGGGCCGCCGACCAGCGACCGCGTGAGCGCGGCGACATGCCAGGGCGCGGCCTCGTCCCCGTCAAGGGTGAGGTGCAGGACAAGGTCGGCCGAGGCATCGCGCGCACGTCGGGCCGTCGCCACCGCATCCGCGCCGGGCCAGCGGGCGGAGAGCGGTGCCCGATAGAGCGGCGCCGCTGCCTCTTCCCGGGTGACCGGCGGCGCGACCAGGCGGCGCTCGCCCCAGTCATGATCGTCGCCGACCAGATCGCACCCCTCGGCTTCGAGGGCCAGGTACGCTCGGTCATCTTCGTGCGCGGTGCCGGTGACGAAGGCGCGGCACCTTGGGCCCGACGCTGGCGGGGCGGGGTCCTCCATGATCGCGCGGAGATGTGTCGCCAGCTCGTCCGGGGGCAGGATCGCGGTGCAGCCGATCAGGCGCAGCAAGTCGGTGCCGGTGAGAGAGGGCGCTTCGCCGCGCCTCCGCTCGCAAGCGGACCTGAGGAGATCGAGCGTCCCGCGCTCGTCCCGCGCGGCGGCGGCAAGGCTCGCATCCGTCACGGCGGACCCGCCGAGCGAGCCCAGCCAAGCATCGAGCTGGGCGAGCCGGGCCGCATTGTAGCGCGCGGAGGCGGCGCGATCCTGATGGACGAGGTCGAGCAGGTGGAGGTGCCGGGGCGCGGGCTCGCCTAGGCGCAGGCGCTCGCGCAGCGCCGCAAAGATCTGCGCCTGCTCGGCATCGGCGCGGGTGATCAGGATCGGCACCTCGGCAAGCGCGGGATCGAGCAGACGCTCCATCAGCCGGTGGGCGCGCCGCCGGCCGGCTGCCGGGCCCATGACGGCATCCGCGCGCGGTGTGTCGCCCGTTGCCGGTGCCAGCCTAACCGGTGCGAATCCGGCCGCCCGCAGCCAGGTGAAGGGGGCGTCGCTGCCGATCGTGCGGATCACGCGCAGGCCCTGCGCACGCAGCCGGTCGGCAACCGTATCCGGATCGGCATAGGCCGCGGCAATCGCCTCCCGTGCAGGGCTTGCCGCCATCAGATGACGCCCGCCGCGCGCAATTCCGCGATGCGCGCGTCGTCGTAGCCCAGGAGGTCGCGGTAGATCTGATCATTATGCTCGCCGACCGAGATCGGCAGCGTCGGGTCGAAGCCGGTCTCCGCGTCGGAAAAGCGAATGGGGATGCCCGAGGTGCGAAGCTCGGATTGGTGCGGATAGCTGGGGTGCGCGATCGGCATGGTTTCCGCACGCGCCATCACCCTGGGATCGCTGAGCGCTTCCTCCGGGTGGCGGACCGGTGCTGCGGGCACGCCTTGCGCCTCCAGCAGCCGGACGACTTCTGCGGTCGGCAAGGTGCGCGACCATGCCGTGATGTGCGCTTCCAGCACCGGGGCATTGGCGACCCGGGCATCCCGGCTGGCGAAGCGGGGATCGTCGCTCAGTTCGGGCGCGCCCATCGCCTGGAACAGGCCGCGCGCGAGCTTTTCATGCACGGCAACGATCGCGACATAGCCGTCCGCACATTCGAAGACCCCGAAGGGAGAAAGCCGCTGCACCGTCAAGCCGGTGCGCGCCGGCATGCCCGCCGCCGCGAGCGCCGACCAGTTCTCGATCGCGACGAATGAGGTGAGCGCGCCCAGCATCGACACATCCACATGCTGGCCGTGGCCGGTGCGGTGACGCTGTTCGAGCGCCGACAGGATGCCGATCACGCCAAAGACGGGGGCGAGCATGTCCGCGACGGGGATGCCCATGCGGACGGGCGGGGCGTCCGGATCGCCGCTGGTGTACATGGCGCCGGACAGGGCCTGGATGATGACGTCCATCGCCTTGCCACCCTCTGCATCGTCCGCGCCGAAGCCGGAGAGCGAGCAATAGATGATGCGGGGATTGGCCTCGCGCGCGGCCTCGTAGCCGACGCCCAGCCGGTCGGCGGTGCCAGCGGTGAAATTCTCCACCACGATGTCGGCGTCGCGGCACAGGTCCTGGAAGATCGATCGCGCGCCAGGTGCCTTGAAGTTCAGCGACACCCCCATCTTTCCGCGGGCGCGCGACAAATGGGAGATCGAGACATCGTCGCTATGCGCACGCTCGACGGTAACGCCGTCACGCCCGACATAGGGGCTGTTCTCGCGCGCGAGGTCTCCGCCGCGGGGATCCTCAACCTTGATGACCTGCGCGCCGAGCCCGGCGAGGAGCAGCGTGGCGTAGGGGCCCGCAAGCGCGCGGGTGAGGTCGATGACGCGCAGCCCTTCCAGGGGGCGTTGGGGCGCGGGGGCAGGTTCATGCATGCGTGGCTGGGTCCGTGGCGTTGGAAGCGCAGGCCGAGGGGTGCTCGGCCGCGCGGGCGGCGATCAGCCGCTGCGCTTCGGTGAAGATGGGCGTGCCGTCGCTTCCGAAGCGCGCGAGCGCGGCGGCGATGCGGGCAGCGTTCTGGTTGTAGAGCGCGTCGAACCGCTGCTGGTCTGCAGGGCCGATCGGGAGAAAGGCGACGCCGTGGGTCTTGCCAAAGGCGATGCCCGCCGTTTCCGCGGCGTTCATCTCGTCGATGAGGGCGGCTTCCCACACGCCCTGGCTTTGCTCCAGCAGCTGCTGGAACTCGGGCGTCAGCGTGTTCCAGCTCCGCTCTGACATGGCCCGGGCGGGATAGGAGCCCCGGCTGACCCGAAGCGCCGTGAAATGCTGCGCCACTTCGGCGAAGTGCAGGCTCTTGAGCGTGTCGGCTGGCGCCACGACACCATCGATCACGCCCTTGGCCAGCGCCGAGTAGACGTCGGCCATCGGCATATCGACGGGATCGGCGCCCAGCGCGCGCAGCACCTCAAGGTTCTCCGCCGGCGCGCGCAGTCTGAGGCCCTTGAGGTCCGCCAGGGAGCGGACCGGCCGGTTGCGGGTGAGGATGCCCGGGAAGTTCCCCGGCTGCACCGCCAGAACCCGAAGGCCGCGTACCTCGTCATTGAGCGCGGGAAAACGGGCGGCGAGGCAGCGATAGACGCCGATCTGTTCCCCCATCGACCGCACGCCGCCATAGAAGCCCGCCTGCGCGCGTTGGGTATGCGCGCCGCCCCTCGTGTAGATCGGGGTGATCAGGCCGATGTCGGCGACGCCATGGCGGATCTCCTCCATGCTCTGGTCGCTCGAGAGAAGCGCGCCCGCCCAATAGGGCTTGATGCGCAGCCGCCCGCCCGATGCCTGTTCGACATGCTGCATCCAGCGCTGGTCGGCGCGGCTGAACGGGTGGCCGGGAGGATAGGGGCTGGCATAGGTCAGCACCTGCGTGCCCGGCGGCAGCGGCGCTGCCCCGCACCCGGCGAGCAGCGCTGCCGGCAAGAGCGTGGCGAGGATGCGGCGGATCATGCGATCACTCCCGGCAGCCAAAGGGACAAGGCAGGCACGGCTATCAGCAGCGCCAAGTGAAGGAAATCGGCCAGCAGAAACGGCACGATGCCCCGGAAGATCGTGCTGAGGGGAATGTCCCCGGCAATCCCCTGGATCACATAGACGTTGAGGCCGAGCGGCGGATGGACGAAGCCGATCTCCATTGTGCGGACCAGGAAGATGCCGAACCAGATCGGGCTGAGCCCCAGGTCCAGCGTGATCGGCAGGAAGATGGGCGTGGTGAGGAGCATCAGCGCCAGGCCGTCGAGGAACGAGCCGAGCAGCAGCAGCACCAGCGCCATCGCGATGATCGCCACGGTGGGCCCGGACTCGAGGCCGGCGACCAGGTTGGAGAGCAGCGCGGCGATCCCGGTGACGCTGATGAACGTCGCGAACAGCAGCGCGCCGATGATCACGATGTAGATCATGCCGGTGGTGCGCAGCGTCGTCTGGAGCGCGTCCGATACCGCCCCCCAGGTCAGCCGCCCGCGCCGCCAGCACAGCAGTAGCGCGGCGACCGATCCGACCGAGGCCGCCTCCGTCGGTGTGAACCAGCCCACGAACAGCCCGCCGATCACGAACACGATCAGCAAGCCGACGTCCGCGATCGAGCGCAATGCGGGCCAGCGCTCACGCCAGGGCGCTCGCGTGGTCGGCGGCCCGAGCAGCGGGTTGAGCCGGCACAGGATGGCGATGGCGATGATGTAGAACAGCGCCTGGGTCAGGCCGGGAATCACGGCGGCGGCGAACAGCTTGCCGATGGACTGCTCGGCAATGATGCCGAACACGATCAAGGCGCCGGAGGGCGGGATGAGCGATCCGAGCGTACCCCCTGCGGCCAGTGCGCCGGTCGCGAAGGACGGCGCGTAATTCGCCTTGCGCATTTCCGGAAGGGCGACCGAAGTGATGGTCGCGACGGTGGCGAGGCTCGATCCGCTGATCGCGCCGAAACCGGCGCAGCCGCCGATGGAGGCCATCGCCAGGCCGCCGCGCCGATGGCCCACGAACCGCGCTGCCGCATCGAAGAAGTCGCGGCTGGCGCCTGCTGCGAAACAGAGATGCGCCATCAGCACGAACAACGGCAACACGCCCAGCTCATAGCGCGAGATGGTGTCGAAGGTGATGACACCGGCCTTGATCAGCGCGGCCTCTGGCGAGAGCAGCAGTGTCAGGCCGATGCCGCCGACGAGCGCGAGGCCGATGCCGATCGGGATGCCGACCGCCAGGAGGAGCAACAGGATAAGGATGCCGGCAAAGCCGATCAGCTCGGGCGTGATCATGCTGCCGTCCTTGAAAGGGCGCGTCGAACGAACAAGGCCGCGGTGACCAGCGACCCGATGATCCAGGCGAGGCGAAGCCAGCGCAGGGGCAAGTGAAGGATCTCCGTGAGTTCGAACGCACCCCAGAGGTCGGCGAGCAGCCAGGTCGATCCGGCCGCGAGCCACAGGAACACCAGCGCGCTCGCCCAGTCGGCGCCGCGCAACAGGCGGGATGCGGTGACGGGCTTCAGCCGATCAAGCAGGATGTGGACGCGGGCATGCCCCTCGACGAGCGTGGTGAGCACGATCGCAGTGGTCGCGACCAGGACGATGCACGCCTGCACGATCTCGATGGAGCCGAAAAGCCGGATGCCGGCGTGCCGGCCGGCAACGGCGAGGGCGTCGGTCGACATGGCCAGAAGCAGCGCGATCGACCCGATCGCCAGCATCAGCCGGGCGAGCGGCGACGCGGCGCGGCGATCGGGCGAGGGCTCCACATCCGCGTCGATGCGCGTTTCGGCAGGCGCCGGGGAGGCGGGGGGCAGGGTCACGCGCGCACCCTGCCACAGTCTTTCGCAGGGTTCGGCATGGCGGGAGCTTTCCGGAACGTCCGTGCCTTGGAAGATCCGCTGCCCACGCGTCTATGCAATTCCCTTGGACAGGGTGTTCGGCTAGGCGAGGGGGCATGGACGAAAGAGGGATCGCAACTCCGGGCACGTCTCCCGACGCCGAGCTCGAACTGGGCCGGCTGGGCGATTTCGTCGGTTTCCGGCTGCGGCGCATCCAGAACCAGCTGTCGCGCGAGTTCGCGCAGGTGACCGGCCGCTACCAGCTTCGCCAGGGTCTGTTCTCTGCCCTCGCCATCATCTCCGCCAACCCGGGCCTGTCGCAGGTCATGCTCGCCCGGGAAGTCGGCCTGGATAAATCCATGGCGGTGATGATGGTCGACGACCTGGAACGCCGCGGCTGGGCGGAGCGCCGACGCTCTACCGTCGATCGCCGGAGGCATGCGCTGTACACGACCGAAGCGGGCGAGGCGTGGCTGGCGGAGATGTTCGCCGCCCTCAAGGTCGTCGAACATGACGTGCTCGACGCCCTCGGCAAGGACGACCTCCGGGTGCTGAACGCCATCCTCGACCGGGTGTACACGGCCTGTTTCCGCGGCTGAGTGCCGACAGTCGAGGCCAGGCTGCGCCACGAACTCGCCATCCCGCATCACGTCAGAACCGCTTGCGGACAGTGACGGCGATCTGCCGCCCGATCGGGTTCGCCGCGGTCGCGTCATAGCCGCCGCTGCCGTTCACCGTCGGGGCAAAGTCCAGGAAGGGCGGATCCTGATCGAACAGGTTCAGCGCATCGAACGAGACGCTGAAGCCGCCGTCAAAGAACCTGGTCGCGTCGGGATCGCCGATGTCGAAGGTCACGCCCAGATCCACGGTGGTGAAGCTGTCCACCTTCTGCACCGCCCCATTGGGCAGGGTGTTGTTGTCGTAGCCGCCGACATGGTTGACCAGCAGGCGCGTGTTCACGCCTTCATAGTTCCAGTTGATGCTCGCCCGGCCCTTGAAGGTGAGCGGGTTGAACAGCGTGTTGCGGCGATCGACGAGCGTACCGGCCGGCGTGATCGCCGAGCGGTAGCGGGTGAGGTAGGTGGCGTTGGCGTTCAGCGTGAAGGTGCCGGTGTTCGCGGTTTCGAGCGAATAGCTGGCGAGCACGTCGATGCCGCTGGTCTTGGATCGTCCCAGGTTCTGGGTGCGGCCGTCGATGAACAGCGCGGGATCGGCGGGCAGCACGCCGCGCGCCACCGCGATCCCCTGACCCAGCAGGTCCTGGATGCGTGCGGCGGCCGCGGGGCCGCGCAGGATGACGCCGGTGCCCGCGAACTGCGCCTCGCGGCTCAGGATCGCGAGATCGGCGAGGTAGGTATCGACCTGGCCGGTGTAGTTGACGTTCCAATAGGTGACGCTGAGCCGCGCATTGGGAAGGGGATCCCAGTCGATGCCGGCCGACCAGGTCTTGGCTTCCTCTGGCCGCAGGTCGAGGTTGCCGCCCGACAGCGCAACGCCCTGGACGATCGTGCCGCCCAGCAATGGGTCGGCATAGGGCTGGACGAACAGGTTCGAGCTGTTGCCGTAGATCTGGGAGAAGAGCGGCGCCCGGAACGACGTGCCATAGCTGCCGCGGATCAACAGCCCGCTTGCCGGCGACCAGTTGACGCCGAACTTGGGATTGGTGGTGTCGCCGACGTCGCTGTACTTGTCGTAGCGAACGGCCGCGCTCAGCTCGAGCCGGCGCAGGAACGACACGGCGTTGTCCGGTCCGAATAGCGGCACGAGGACCTCGGCATAGCCGGAGTCGACCTGGCGATCGAAGTCGCGGTAGGTCGCGACGGTGCTGGGGGCGCCGCGACGCAGCCCCAGCGAGACTTCAAGCTCCTGCCGCTCGTACCCGGCCGCCAGCTTCACACCGCCGCCCGGCAGGGTGAACAGCGTGCCGTTGATGCTCGCCTCTACGCCCGTGAAGCGGTTGAGGGTGGGCGCATCGAAGACCTGATCGTTGATCGCGGTGAGGACCGCCGCGGACGTGCGGCCAAGCCCATAGGGATCGAAGGCGGTGGCCGGGTTGCTGCTGGCAAGCGCCGCGTTGAGCGCGGGCGTGTTGATGCCGTTCGGCGTGTTGGCGGTGTCGTTCGACCGGCCGTAGATCAGCTGGCCCTGCACCTGCCAGCCGCCGAAGCTGGCCCTGAGGCCACCGGCGCCCTGCCAGCTGCGGGTGAAGCCGGTGGTCTCGTTGTTGGGCAGGTCGTCCAGGCGGATCTGGACCGTCTCCGGGCCGGTGGTGCCCGGCGGGCGGACGAAGAAGGCGTTGGTGGTGGGAATGGTGACGGTGGCGCCGGTATAGCCGTTCAGGCGGCGGAAGCTGCGCTTCGAGAAATAGCCGTCGCCGAACGCGTCGAGCCAGTCGGTGATGTGCGCCGTGAAGGTGCCGTTCACGCTGTCGTACTTGGTCTCCGGGAACAGGTCCTGCCCGCGGAAGCCCTCGCACAGATTGGCGGTGCCGCGCACCAGCTGTCCGGCGGTGGCGGGTGTGACGCCCCCGGCAGGAATCGCGTAATTGGCGCCGCCGACCGTCAATGTGCCGGGATTGCACTGGGTGGAGCGGAAATCGCGCCCACCGAACCGCCGCTGGTCGCTCGTGAAGAAGCTGCGGTCGTCACCGGACAGGTTGCTGCGGAAGACATGCTCATAGGCGACCATGACCTGGCCCCAGTCGCCGGTGCGCCCGCCTGCGATGCCGAACTGGCTCTCGTGGAAATTGTCGGCAAAGCCCATGCGGGCGATGGTCTCGACGCCGTTCAGGCTGCGCCGCGGGATCAGGTTCACCACGCCGGCGATCGCGTCGGAGCCATAGACGGCCGAAGCGCCGTCCGCGACGACCTCGACCCGCTCCAGGCCGAGGGAGGGGATGATCGAAGGGTCGACCGAGCGGCTGTTGTTCACAACGCGGTGCCCGTCGAGGATGGTGAGCGTCGCGTACGGGCCGATGCCGCGAATGTTGATCGCGTTGCCGAAGGTGATGTTGCTGTTGCCGCCGGATTGCCCGCGAGAGTTCTCGGAGGTGCCGAGATCGAAGACCTGCGGAATCTCCTTGATCAGCCGGTCGGTGGTGACGGCGCCGGAGGCTTCGATCGCCTTGCGGTCAATCCCGATTACGGTGGACCCGACCGGGGCGGCGCCGCGAATGCGGCTGCCGGTGACGACGACGTCGCTACCCTGCACATCTGTGCTGCCGATGGTGACCGGACCTGCCGCGGCGGCGTCGTTCTGGACCGGGGCCGGTGCATCTGCCGTGCCCTGTTGCGCGCTGCTGGCTTCCGGATCGGCGGTCTGGGCGACCGCGGGGGCCACCCAGCCGAGGGCGGCCAGGGTCACGCCCGTGGCGAACAATATGCGGTGCCTGCGGAGCTTGCTGTGCATGGTTCTGGTCCTTGAGATCGCTGGAATTCAGCGGAAGCGGACGGGCGTGGTGAACGGTATGTCGATGTGGGACGGCGTCCCGGCGAACAGGGTGACGGTCCTGGCGAGGGAGTCGCGAATCTCGGCGAGGTTGCGCTGGCGGGGATCGGCACCCGTCACGGTCACGCGCAGCCGGTGGCCGGCGGGGACCGTGTAGGCGCGGGGTGACAGGGCGAAGGACAGGGTGGCGGGCTGCCCGGGGACGGCGGGCGCGACGTCCGCCTTCAGGCCGGAATGATAGGGAAGCCCGAGGCGTTCATAGGGAGCCGTCGCGGTCTTGCGGTGGCTGAACGCCAGGCGGCCAAAGGCGAGCATCGTCACCTTGCCCGCCGGATCGACCTCCTCGAGATAGCCGAACAGGTTGGCGTCGCGGCCATCGATCGCGGCGCGAACCGTGAGGACGGGATAGCCCTCGATCGCCGCGTCGCTCGCGAGCGGCCGGCTCGTGAAGGTCAGACCCTTGCCATCCAGCGGGCTCGGCCAGAATTGGAAATAATCCTTGGTGGCGACGTCGTAGTCGACCTTGAACGGCAGCGCCCTGGGCTTCGACGGACTGGTGCCGATGCTCCCGGTGTCGACTGCGGCCGGCGCGTCATTGGGGGCCGCAGAGAGGTAGAGCGTGGTGCGCTTCAGCTTCGCGCCGGGCAGCGTGTCCCGCCGCACCAGCGTCCCGCCATCGCCCTGTTCGCGCCACCAGCTGTAGCGGGGCTCGCGGTCGATGCCGTTGTCGATCCCCTTCAGATAGCGGTCGAAGAAGCGGCGCTGCTCGCCGACGATGTCGAAGACCTTGGGCGGCTCGCAATGGCTGCCGGGGCCGATGATCATCTTGGCCGGGAGATTGGCCGCCGCCTGGATGATCTGTTCGGTCGGTTCGTCGTTCCAGTTGCTCCACAGATACCAGGCGAGCTGGGGACTGCGCAGCGCGGGGAGGTGGGTGTAGGGACCGACCTCCTCCCAGAAGCGGGTTCCGGTGAGCGGCGACACATCATCGCGGTGGGGCATGCCGGCCCACAGCTGTGCCATCGGCGTGTTGCGCGCATGCTCCGCGACCGCTGCTTTCAGAAGGCTGCCGTCGCGATCCGCGTCGACGGGCACGGTTGCGAGATCGACTTCGGGCGGCTCGTCGGGGCGGGTGTTGAACTGCGCGGTGATGCCGCCTTTCCGGACGAACGCATATTTGTCGAGGTCGGTCGCCGCGGCGAACACCGCCTTGAGTGCTGGCGGGCGTGTCCCGGCGACGAGCATCGCGCTGCCGCCCAGATACGAGCAGCCCGTCATCCCCACCTTGCCGCTGCTGTACGGCTGAGCGGCGAGCCACTGGATGATGTCGTACCCGTCCCGCGCCTCGGTCTGGTCGAGGAAGCCGCGGCGCGCGCCGAAGGACGCGCCCTTGCCGCGCACGTCTGCGGTCGCGACCACATAGCCCGCGTGGACCAGCTGGCGCAGGCCAAAGGTGGTGGAGTCGATAAGATCGACGACCTCCCCGTCCTTGCGATAGCGCGCGCGATAGGGCGTGAAGGCGAAGACCACCGGATATCGGCCGGTGCGGACCCGACCGTTCTCGGCCGGGCGGTACACGTTCACCGACAGGCGAGTGCCGTCGCGAACCGGCAGATAGAAGGAGGAGCGGACGACGGCGGGGTCTTCGTTCACCGAGACGGTGACGTCGTTCTGCGCCACTGCAACCGCGCTGGACAACCCGCCTACCGCGAGCACCGCACCGGCCAGGCATGCGCATGGGAAGCGACGAATCGCCACGAGCCCTCTCCTCATCCTTTGCGGCGCTTCTCTGAGCACCTTTCAATAGGTGTAAGCTACCTCAGTACGTTTGTTCAACTGTTATATTTAAAAACAACTAGAGCGTGGATCGGAAGACTGAGGATGTGCGAGAAAGGCACGCGAAATCCCGCCGCGCACCGCATTCGGTACGAGGTTGTTCGCCGGTGCGACTTGGCGCTGTCGCAGAGTGGGGAGAGGGAGGGCCCCGGCCGTCGTCCGCGTCTCCGCGAGACGAACGTCCGCCGCCAGTTCAGGCGAGGATCAGGCCGATGTAGCTGCAGTCAGTGCGCGCGATCGGGTCGGCGATTGCGGAGCTGCGAAGGGGGGAGAAATGGTGCCCGGGGACGGGGTCGAACCGCCGACACTGCGATTTTCAGTCGCATGCTCTACCAACTGAGCTACCCGGGCATTCCGTCCTGAGCCGGACAGAGCGCGCCTACTAGTCGGCGGATTCTTCGCTGTCCAGCCCGGCTTGCGAAATTCTTTCGGAGGCGGCCGGCGGGCCGGGCAGGCGGTAGCCTTCGCCGAGCCAGTTGAGGAGGTCGCGGTCGCGGCAGCCCTGGCTGCAGAAGGGCGCGTGCTCGGCAGCCACGGGGGCACCGCAGAGCGTGCAGACGTTACGGGACGTGCGCTTGGACATGGCCTGCGGATATGGCGAGGGCGGGGTCCTCCCGCAACCCGACAGGGGCGCCGATCCGGCGTTCGAGCTCGGCCAGCCAGGCGGGGCGCGCCGCCAGGTACGCGACGAGCGCCGGAGTGGCGGTAAGCGTGCGCTCGCCGGCACCACCGGTGCGCTCGGCGCGGCGGAGCAGCGCGCGCGCATGGGCGGCGACGGGCTCCAGCGCGAACAGCTCGGGGAGCGAGACGCGGCTGCGGCGCCGGACGATCTGGACGAAGCCGAAACCGTTGACGGCGGTACGCTCGAACGGCTGCGGGAGCGCCGCATCGATCGCGGCAGCGGCGGCCTGGCGCGCGGCCTTGTCGCCGGCGTCGGGCAGGTCGATGCCGATCGAGCCGCCGATATCGAGCCTGCGGATGGCGCGGGCAGCAGCGGCCGCGCCGGCCACGGCAAGTGCGGCGGGGGCCTGTTCCCCGTCGACATCGATCAGCGTCATCGCGGGCGTGAGCGAAAGGGTAAGGCTGCCGGTCGCGAACCCCACTTGCCCGGTGACCGCCTCTTCGAGCAGCGTGGACCACCCCGCATCCTCCAGCAGGTCGGCGTCGAAGCGGCCAAGCAGCCGGGCGTCGGGCAGGCGTTCGAGCAGGTCCGGCCCTTCGCCTGGAACGGCACCCTCCAAGGCAGGACGAGCACGCGCGCGCTTGGGCTTGCCGGGTTCGGGGAGCGGGGGCCGGGTGATCTCCACCAGCACCGCGGCGCCTTCGGGAACGCCGCGGGGCAGGGGCGCGAGCATGGCTTCGCCCCCGTCCCAGACGGCGATGCCCTCGTTGCGCTGGGTCAGCCGCCGGGCGAGGCGCGCGGGCAGCACGGTCCCGGCGCGCAGCGTGTCGTCCGGCTCGATATGGGCTTCGAGGATGGTGTCGCCGTCGACCAGCGCGGCGCGGGTCTCCCCGATGCCGCGCTCGACGATCCAGCCCGGCATCGGCTCAGGCGAAGCGGTAGCCGCTGGCTTCCAGCAGCGCGCGCGTCTCGAACACGGGCAGGCCGACTACGCCCGAATGGCTGCCGGAAATGGAGCGGATAAAGGCTTCGGCCAGGCCCTGGATGGCATAGCCGCCGGCCTTACCCATGCCTTCTCCGCAGGCGACGTAGCGGTCGATCTCGGCATCGCTCAGGCGCTTGAACACGACCACCGTGTCCGAGTGGCGGACGCGGGCGGTGCCGTCGGCATCGACGATGCAGACGCCGGAGTAGCAATGGTGGCGGCGGCCGGAGAGCAGCGCCAGCATGCGGCGCAAGTCGGCCTCGTCCTCGGGCTTGCCCAGGATACGCTTGCCGACCGCGACGCTGGTATCGCCGGCAACCACGATCTCGTCGGCTTCGCGCGGAACGGCCAGCGCCTTTTCGCGGGCGAGGCGCACGACATAGGCGCGCGGGCTTTCGCCCTTCTGCGGCGTCTCGTCGATGTCGGGAGAGGCGAGCCGGTCTGCGGGCGCACCGATCCGGGCAAGCAGGTCCTGCCGGCGCGGCGAACTGGACGCCAGCACCACGCGGAGCGTCTGCGGGGCGCGGCTCACTTGAAGCGGTAGGTAATGCGGCCCTTGGTGAGGTCGTACGGGGTCAGCTCGACGAGCACCTCGTCGCCGACCAGCACGCGGATGCGGTTCTTGCGCATCTTGCCGGCAGTGTGGCCGAGAATCTCATGGTCGTTCTCAAGCCGCACGCGGAACATGGCGTTGGGCAGAAGCTCAACCACCTGTCCGCGCATCTCCAGAAGCTCTTCTTTTGCCAAAAAATCCTCGCAGGGCTGAAAAGTCGCGGTGCCTTACTCCTGGCGCCGTAAAAAGGGAAGACAGGCGCGCCTGTGGCACGGGCCACCGCACGCGATACGGGTCCGAAATGGGTAGGCTGTTGCCCAAAATCCACGCCGTGGACCCTTGGCAACCCCGATTACGCGCCTGCGAGCGCGGCGAGCAGCAGCAGGGCGACGATGTTGGTGATCTTGATCATCGGGTTCACCGCCGGGCCGGCGGTGTCCTTGTAGGGATCGCCGACAGTGTCGCCGGTCACCGCCGCCATGTGCGCGACCGATCCCTTGCCGCCGTAGTTGCCGTCCTCGATGTATTTCTTGGCATTGTCCCAGGCACCGCCGCCCGATGTCATCGAGATGGCCACGAACAGCCCGGAGACGATCACGCCTAGCAGCATCGCCCCCAGCGCCGCAAAGCCCTGGGCCTGGCCCGCCACTGCCCGGATCACGAAATAGACAACGATGGGCGACAGCACCGGCAGCAGCGAGGGCACGATCATCTCGCGGATGGCGGCCCTGGTGACGATGTCGACGGTGTGGGCGTAGTTGGGGCGGCTGGTGCCGGCCATGATGCCCGGGTTCTCGCGGAACTGGCGGCGGACATCCTCCACCACCGATCCGGCGGCACGGCCGACCGCGGTCATGCCGAACGCGCCGAACAGATAGGGGAGCAGCGCACCCAGCAGCAGCCCGACGATCACGTACGGATTGGACAGCGAGAAATCGACGGCCAGGTCCGGGAAGAAGTGGTTGAGATCGGTCGTGTAGGCGCCGAACAGCACCAGCGCGGCGAGCGCGGCCGAGCCGATGGCATAGCCCTTGGTCACCGCCTTGGTCGTGTTGCCGACCGCGTCGAGCGCGTCGGTGCGCTGGCGGACATCGTCGGGCAGCCCCGCCATCTCCGCGATGCCGCCCGCATTGTCGGTGACGGGCCCATAGGCGTCGAGCGCGACGACCATGCCGGCGAGCGCGAGCAGGGCGGTGGCGGCAAAGGCGACGCCGATGATGCCGGCGAGCTGGTAGGAGGCGATCACCGCCACCACGATCACCAGCGTCGGGAGCGCCGTCGCCTCAAGCCCGACCGCCAGCCCCTGGATGACGTTGGTGCCGTGGCCGGTGGCCGACGCCAGCGCGATCGACCGGACGGGGCGATAGCGGGTGCTGGTGTAATATTCGGTGATCCACACCAGCAGCGCGGTGACGCCGAGCCCGATCATCATGCACCAGAAGAGGTCCATGCCGGTGAAGTGCGTGGCCGCAGTGGCCGCGCTGCCGAGCGTCCCTTCCACCGTCAGCGCATCGTCGACCGGGTCGAGGAAGCCGGCGCCGCCGATCACCTCGTTCAGGTCGCCCAGCGTCCAGCGACAGGCGACGTAGATGAGCGGCACGGCCAGCACGACCGTGGTCCAGAACCCCTTGTAGAGCGCGCCCATGATCGAGCCGCTGCGGCCGAGCCGGACCATGTAGGTGCCGGCGATGGAGGCGAGGATGCAGGCGCCGCCCACCACCAGCGGCAAGGCCATGAGCGCGAGCAGCTCTGCCGAGGATGCCTGCACCAGCAGCGCGATCGACACCATGGTGAGGCCGAGGGTGACGACATAGGTTTCGAACAGGTCGGCGGCCATGCCGGCACAGTCGCCGACATTGTCGCCGACATTGTCCGCGATGACGGCCGGATTGCGGGGGTCGTCCTCCGGAATGCCGGCTTCGACCTTGCCGACGAGGTCGGCGCCGACGTCAGCGGCCTTGGTGAAGATGCCGCCACCCAGCCGCGCGAAGATCGAGATCAGCGAGGCGCCGAACGCAAGGGCGGTGAGCGCGGCCACCACCTCCCGGTCGTTGGGGGCGTGGCCGGCGGCCGAGACGAGGTACCAGAACAGGATCGCGATCGCGAGCAGCCCGAGCCCGGCGACCAGCATGCCGGTGATCGCACCCGACCGGAAGGCGAGGGTGAGGCCGCCCTGCAGCGAATGGCGTGCAGCCTCTGCGGTGCGGACATTGGCGCGGACCGAAATGGTCATGCCGACATAGCCGGCGAGCCCCGAGAGCAGCGCGCCGAGCACGAAGCTGCCGGCGGAGAGAAGCCCGAGGGTCGGAACGAGCAGGATGGCGACGACAACGCCAACGACGGCCACGGCGCTGTACTGGCGGCCGAGATAGGCGCCGGCACCCTCCTGAATGGCGGCGGCAATCGCCTGCATCCGGGCGTCGCCCGGGGATGCGCGCAGCACCTGCGCGGCGGTGAAGGCGCCATAGAGAACGGCGATGACGCCGCAGACCATGGCGAAGTAGACGATCGTCATACGCCCCTCCTGTCAGAAGGCCGCCCGGCTCGTGTGTCGGGTCTAACCCGCCGGCCAGCATATGCACATGCGGCGGCGGCACAAGCCGGTTCGAACCGGAGCGCTCAGCTGCCGTGGTGCTCGAAGCCCAGCCGGGGCGGCAATGCGACGGACGTTCCTGCGTCGGTGAGGTGCAGGCCGGCGCCATTCACGAAGCTGCCGACTCGCGTCGCCGGTACGGGCGGAAGGGCATCGCCTGGCATCGCGAACAGGAGTTCGTAATCGTCTCCCGCCGTCGCCGCGGCGATCCGTGCGGCCTGGGAGTCACCGTCTTGGCCGCGCAGGTCGGCGGAACGCGGCATGGCGGCGAGGTTGATGGCGACGCCGACGCCGCTCGCGGCCGCCATGCGGCTCGCGTCGATCAGCAGCCCGTCCGATACGTCCATCATGGCGCGGACATGCGGGGCGAGGGCGCGGCCTTCCGCCAGGCGCGGGTTCGGCCGGCGATAGCGGTCGAGGAGGGCCTGCGGGCCTTGCGCGCCGCGTGCGATCGCAAGGCCGGCACCGGCGTCGCCGATCGTGCCGGTCACCCACAGCCCGTCGCCTGCCTGCGCGCCATCGCGTGCCGGAGCCGCGACGCTGTGCCCGAGCGCGGTCAGCGCGAGGAAGCGGGGCCCGCCCGCAGGCTGGCGCACCGTGTCGCCGCCAAGCAGCGGGCAGTCGAACGCCGCAAGGGCGGTTCGCAGCCCGGCGAGAAAGGCGCGATCCCAGTTGTCATCGCCGAGCGGGAAGCCCAGCAGCACGCCGATCGGTGCGGCGCCCTTGGCCGCCAGGTCGGAGAGGTTGGTCGCCAGCAGCTTCCAGGCGACATCCCCGGCCGGGTCCCCGGGCAGGAAATGCACCCCCTCGACGAGCAGGTCGGTGGTGAGGACGGTCGCCGGCATGTCGCCCGCGGGCAGCACGGCCGCATCGTCGGCCAGCCGCCGCGCGGCGGGGTGGAGCGGCAGCGCGCGCAGCTCTGCCAGGAACTCGGCTTCGGTCATGGTGACGCTCTGCCCCAGGCGGCGCAGCGCGTCACGCGATGGTTATTCCGCGGACTCGGTGCGGACGGTGCGGGCGACGGCGTCGAGCAGGCCGTTGACGAAGCCCTTTTCGCGACGGTCGTAAAAGGCGTCGGCGACGTCGAGATATTCGCTGATGACGGCCGCGGTCGGCACGTCGGCGCGGGCGATCAGCTCATAGGTGCCGGCGCGCAGGATCTGGCGCATCGGCTTATCGAGGCGGTCGAGCGACCAGCCCTGCGAAAGCTTGGCGGTGATCGTGCTGTCGATCTCCTCCCGCCGCGCGGTCACGCCGCCGACGACATCGTCGAAAAAGGCGATGTCGGCTTCCGCATATTCGACGCCCTCGATCGTCGCGCCCAGGCGATGCTGGTGGAACTCGTGCAGCAACGAGCGCAGCGGCGTGCCTTCCATCTCCTGCTGGTAGAGGGCCTGGACGGCGGCAAGGCGGGCGGCGGCGCGGGCCTGGCGGGCACGGGGGCGGGGATTGGACGTGGTCATGGTAACAAAAAGTCCGTTGGCAGGTGCGCATGCGGAATGCGCGCCCCTGCGGGAAAGTTCAGGATAGGCGGATCGCGACCGAGCGGGCGTGGGCGGGAAGCCCCTCCGCCTCGGCCAGCGTCACCGCCGCGGGGCCGATGCAGGCGAGCGCGGCCGCGTCCAGTCCCAGGAAGCTGGTGCGCTTCATATAGTCGAGCACCGACAGGCCTGAAGCGAAGCGCGCGCGCCGCCCGGTGGGCAGTACGTGGTTGGGACCGGCGACATAATCGCCCACCGCCTCCGGCGTGTGGCGGCCCAGGAACACGGAGCCGGCGTTGCGCACCTTGTCGAACAGCGGCTCCGGGTTCTCGACGGCGAGTTCGAGGTGCTCGGGCGCGAGCCGGTCCACAAGCGGAATCGCCTGATCGAGACGCTCGACGATGATGATCGCGCCGTTGGCGTCCCAGCTGTCGCGGGCGACCGCCTTGGTGGTGAGCGTGGCGATCTGGCGATCGACCGCGTCGGCTACGGCGTCGGCGAACAGCGCGTCGTCGGTGAAAAGGATCGACTGGCTGGTGGGATCGTGCTCCGCCTGGCTGAGCAGGTCGGCGGCGATCCACTCGGGATCATTGGCGCCGTCGGCGACGACGACGATTTCGGACGGGCCGGCGACCATGTCGATGCCGACGACGCCGTAGAGCTGGCGCTTGGCCTCCGCGACCCAGGCGTTGCCCGGACCGGTGACGACGTCGACCGGCTTGATCCGCTCGGTGCCATAGGCGAGCGCGGCGATCGCCTGCGCGCCGCCGATGCGCCACACCTCGTCCACGCCCGCAAGCGCGGCGGCGGCGAGCACCAGCGGGTTCACCTCCCCATCCGGGGTCGGCGTCACCATCACCAGCCGCTCGACGCCGGCGACCTTGGCGGGCACCGCGTTCATGAGGACGGACGAGGGATAGGCGGCGCGGCCACCGGGCACATAGACGCCGGCCGCCTCCACCGCGCGCCAGCGGGCACCCAGGCGCACGCCCGCGTCGTCGACGCTGTCGCTGTCGGCGGGGCGCTGTTTGGAGTGATAGGCGACGATGCGGTCGTGGGCGAGTTCGAGCGCGGCGCGCAGGTCCGGGGCAAGGCCCTCGAGCGCGGCGAAGCAGTCCGCCTTTTCGATGCGCCAGCCGGTCACTTCGGGATCGTGGCGGTCGAACCGGCGGGTGAAGGCCGCGAGCGCCGCATCGCCTTCGTCGCGGACGGATGCCAGGATGGCGCGAACATCGCGTGCCACGTCCGCATCGGCCTCGCGCCGTGCGTCGACCAACTGGGCAAAGTCGCGTTCGAAATCGAGGTCGGTAGCGTCGAGCCTCAGCATGCGCGGGTCCTCATCGAGCGGGAGAGAGCATCAGGCCGCATCGCGCGCGCCCACCGCCTGGCGGAACTTGTCGACCAGCGGCACGATGTCCGGGCGCGTCTTGAACGCGGCACGGTTGGCGACCAGGCGTGAGCTCACCTCGGCGATCACTTCCACCTCGACCAGCCCGTTTTCCTTGAGCGTACGGCCCGAGGAAACGAGGTCGACGATGCGCGGGGCGAGCCCCAGCACGGGCGCGAGCTCCATCGCACCGTTGAGCTTCACGCATTCGGCCTGGACGCCGCGCGCCTCGAAGTGCCGGCGGGTGACGTGCGGGTATTTGGTGGCGACCCGAACATGGCTCCAGCCGCGCGGATCGTCATGTTCGGCAAGCCCGGCGGGCTCCGCCACCGAGATACGGCAATGGCCGATGCCCAGGTCCACCGGCGCGTAGAGCTCCGAATATTCGAATTCGGCGAGCACGTCGGAGCCGACGATGCCGAGCTGCGCCGCACCGTGGGCGACGAAGGTCGCGACGTCGAACGCGCGGACGCGGATCAGGTCCACGGCGGGCGTGTTGGTGCGAAAGCGCAGCGCGCGGCTGCCTTCGTCCGAGAACGCAGGTTCGGGCACGATGCCGACGGCCGCGAGCAGCGGCAACGCCTCTTCGAGGATGCGCCCCTTGGGGACGGCGAGGATGATCGGATCGGTCATGAGCGGCGCGGCTTTACTTGGCGTACCGGCCGGGCGCAACTCGCGCCACATGGCTCTGCCTCACGCGGCGTCCAGTTCGGGATAGTGCCGGAAGATGCCGTCCTCGTTGAAGGGCAGGCGGCGGTCGCTGGCGAGATAGGCGGCAATGCCCGGCAGCGCCTGCACCCCGGCATGGATCTTCAGCAGGGCGGGATAATCCTGTTCGACTGCGGCCATCCGCTTCGGGAACATGTAGCGCAGCCCCTCGATCAGTTGGAACAGCGAGGTGTCGACATAGGTCCAGCAGTCGTCGATGACCCAGGCGCCGGCGTTGGCGGTGGCGGCAGCCTCGAAATGATCGAGGAACTTGGGGATGCGCTCGCTACGGAACTGGGCGGCGGCGCGGGCTGCCTCCGCCTTCTGGTCCTCGTAATAGTCGCCCATCGCGATCGGGTGGTGGACGTTGTGCACCTCCGCCACCATGTCCGCGATGGTGAGCTGGAGCTGGTGCAGCCAGAGCCGGTCCTCGACCTTGGTGGGCGCCAGATCGTGGCGGGCGCCGAGGTAGAAGAGGATGTTGGCCGTGTGGGCGACGACGAAGCCGTCGAATTCCAGATAGGGGGGCGCGAACGGCGGGCGCGCATAGCGCTCCATGTCCGCCATCAGCGCCTCTGCCCCCAGTTCGCGCGCGCAGTCGCGATACTCGATACCGGCCGCTTCGAGCGCGAGCCGCACGAATTCGCCGCGGCCCTGAAGCGATGGCCAGTACCAGAGGTTATACTGCATCAGTCGGCTTCTCCCGGCGCACGGGCGCGGATCGCCAGTGCATGGACGCGTTCGACGAGCAGGTCCGAAAGGGCCCGGTTCACCAGCCGCTGGCGCTCAACGCGCGAGCGGCCTTCGAAGGCCCGGCTTTCGACTACGACGGTAAAGTGCGACTCCCCGGTGCCGTTGTCGCCGCTGTGCCCGGCGTGGCGACCGCTGTCGTTGATCACCTCGAGGTGGGTGGGAGCGAGCGCTTCGGTAAGGCGCGCGGTGATTTCGGAGGCTATGGGGCCGGTAGCGGTGGTCTGCATCGCGCCTATATAGTTGGTTTGCATGAGGGAGTCGCGTGGCGCGCGAGAAGATTGGCAAGGACCGGCCGAACACGCGGTTTCATGGTCGAGTGGAAAGTGGACGTCCTTGCGAGGCGCCAGGCTGCGATGAGGCGGGCGAGTTCCGTGCGCCTCCGCTCGAGGGCGCGCCGCAGGGTGGCGAGCGGCCGGCGGGATATCGCTGGTTCTGCCTGGACCATGTCCGCCAGTTCAACGCAGGCTATAATTATTTCGCCGGCATGACCGTGGAGGAGATTCACGACGCCCAGCGGCCCTATGCCGGATGGGAGCGGGAGACGCGTGCCTTTGCCAGTGCAGGCGGCGATCGCGGCCCGCGCTGGGCGGATTTCGCGGACCCCCTCGACGCGATCGGGGCGAAGTTTCGGGCCAATGTCCGCGCCGAGCGCAAGGACGGGCGCCCGCTGACGCCGGGCGACCGGTCGGCGCTGAAGGTGATGGGGCTGGACGTGGACTGCGACCGCACCGCGCTTCGCCGGCGCTATAGCGAACTGGTGCGGCGCTATCACCCCGACCGGAACGGCGGCGACCGCAGCCACGAGGCTGCGCTGCAGAAGGTGATCGCCGCCTATCAGCAGCTCAAGGGATCGCGCGCCTTCGCCTGATCGAGGGCGTCATCCTCGGCCGGCAGTCCCGCGAGCCCGCGGGCGACCTCTTCCAGCTGCTTTGCGATGACAAGCCAGCCCTCTTCGAACCCCACCGTCGCTCGATGTTGTTCGCACGCTTCGGCACTCCAGTGGCTGGCCGAGGCGCGATAGCGCGTGCCGCTCCGCTCCGGGGCGAATTCGAACCGCCCGACGAAGGCGAACGGATCGCCTGTCTGCGGCTGCCAACCGGGAAGGAGCGCGTTGGTGAACACCACGCGCCGCTCGGCGACGACCTCCAGGATCACGCTTTCTCCGCCGCAGCGTGCTCCGTCGGGGCCTGTCATCGTTGCTGCGAACCGGCCGCCGGGGCGCAGTTCCAGCGCCTGGAGTTCGGCGCGCCAGGGCGGGGGACACCACCATTGCTCCAGATGCTCGGTCCACGCGCGCCAGACGGCGGCGACGGGCGCGTCGAGGAAGGTGTCGATTGCGAGTTCGTGGTTCATCCCGCACTCCCGCGTCGTGCCGCCTCGATCGCGGCAATGTCGATCTTCACCATGCCCATCATCGCCTGCATCACGCGGGCGGCCGCCGCCGGATCGGGGTCGGCCATCCCTTCCATCAGCGCGCGCGGGACGATCTGCCAGCGGACGCCCCAGCGGTCGCGGCACCAGGAACAGGCAATCTCCGAGCCGCTGTCGCGCGTGATCGCCGCCCAGTAGCGATCGGTCTGCGCCTGATCTTCGGTGATGAGCTGGAAGGAGACCGCATCGGTAAAGGCCGGGCCGGCGCCGCCGTTGAGGGCGAGAAAGGCGCTGCCGGCGATGGTGAAGCTGACCGTCAGCACGTCCCCCGCCTTGCCCGCCGGCCAGTCGGTGTGGGCGCGATGGATGTCGGTGATGCGGCTGTCGTCGAAGCTGTCGACATAGAAGCGCGCGGCCTCCTCCGCGCAGCCGTCGTACCAGAGGCAGGCGACGACCTTTGCGGTGGAGGTCACGACGCTTCCCGCGGGTTCGCGATGACGCCGAACATCGCGCCATGGGGGTCGCTGGCGACGATGATGCGGTTGCCGCCCGGAACCTCCATCGGCCCCATGTGGACGGTGCCGCCCGACGCGGTGACCGCTGCTGCCGATGCGTCGATGTCGGGAGCCCGGAAGTAGAACTGCCAGGCGGGCGGCGCCCCGGCGGGTTGCTGCATGATCGCGCCGACCGTCTGACCGCCGGACTCGATAAAGACATAGTCGCCCATCTCGCCCATCGGCATGCGATCGGGGTAGGTCCAGCCGAACACGTCGGCGTAGAAGGACAGCGCCCCGGCCTGATCCGCAGACATCAGCTCGTTCCAGCCGCATTTGCCGAGGCCGTCCATTTCCCAGGCGTGGCTTTCGGCGTCCACGGCGCCACGCATGACATAGAAGGGCAGGCCCTGCGGATCGGTGACGAGCGCGAGGCGGCCGATGCCTTCCATCGTCTGCGGGGGGACCTGGACGCCGCCGCCGAGTTCCTGGATCTTCGCGACCGTCGCATCGACGTCGTCCACGCCGATGTAGAACAGCCAGCCGGGGCGGGCGCCCCCTTCCTCCATCACGGGCGACAGGCGCATCATCCCGCCGACCTGCCCGTTGCCCGTATCGAGCATCCGGTAATCCAGGGCCGACGACATGGGTGCGCCTACGCTCCAGCCGATCACCGCCTCATAAAAACCCCGCGAGACGTCGGGATCGGGGGTGAGCAGTTCGTACCAGATCGGAAAGCCGTGCGGGTTGCGCATTTGGGTGCTCCTATTGGTCGAGGATGGTGCGGAAGCCGCCGTAGGTCATGCGCATGGCGTCGAACGGCATCTCGCCCGGCGACTGCATCCGCGGATCGGTCCTGACGCTTTCCTGGCCAGCGTCGCGCACCGCCCTGGACGGCCATTCGACCCAGGAAAACACGACCTTCTCGCCGTTCGTTGCCTTCACCGCGCGGTTGAAGTCGGTGTACTTGCCCTCGGGAATGTCGTCGCCCCACGCCTCGACCACGCGCGTGGCGCCGTGGTCCAGGAAGACCGCGGCTGCCCGGTGGGCCATCTCGTAAAAGGCGTCCTTCTTCTCGGGCGCGACGGGGAGGAGGAAGCCGTCGACATAGCCGGTCGTGCCGCCACTTCCCTCATCCAGGATCGGGTCGAAGCCGGCAAAGATCATCCGTTTCCCGTCGAACGGCATCTCGGGCATGTCCTGCATGCGCGGATCGTTCATCATGGCGGCCATCGCCGCGGCGTAGGTGGCCTGGTTGGGATATTCGACCCAGCTGAACACGACGGTTTCGTCATCCCTTGCCTGGACCGCGCCCTGGAAGTCCGTGACCTTGCCCACGGGCACATCGTCGCCCCAGCCTTCGACCATGCGGCGGGCGCCGAAGTCCTTGAACAGCGGCAGCGCCGCGGCGGCGTGGTCGCGGTACGCATCCTGGTTGGCGGTGGGCACCGCCGCCACAAAGCCCTGGATGAAGGTCATGCGTCTTCTCCCTGTCGCTGCTTTTCGAGCCATGCCGCGAACTCCGGCGGCGGGCTTCCGGTGAAGCCCTGCAACTGCGGGTCGAGCGCACGGCGGAAGGCGGGCCGCGCCTCACCCCGGGCGACATAGGCGGCGAGTGCCGGATGCTCCTCGATCAGCCCGGTGCCGCCCAGCTGGCGAAGCGTGCAGACCATCATCAGGTCACCGGCCGAGAAGCCACCGTCGAGCCACTCGGCGTCACCCAGCCGGGCGGCGAGATCCCTAAGCCGCGTGCGTGCGTTCTCGCACACGATTTCCAGTCGCGCCTTGGCCCAGGGCTTGCCCTGTTCGAAGACGGCGGTGTTGCCATAGTCGCGGATGAGGGGATCGATGCTGTTCGCGGCGGCAAACATCCAGCTGATCGCCCGCGCGCGGCCCGTTGGGTCGGCGGGCAGCAGCGTGTCGGTGGACTCGGCGATATGGAGCACGATGGCGCCGGATTCGAACAGCGCGACCTCGCCATCCTCATAGGTGGGAACCTGCCCGAAGGGCTGCAGCGCGCGGTGCGCGGGTTCTCTCTGGCTCCCCTGCGGCAGGAAGCGGACGGTGTAGGGACGCCCCGCCTCTTCCAGCGCCCAGCGCACCGGCAGGTCGCGCACCATCCCGCGCGCCATGTCGGGCACCCAGTCATAGGCGGTGATAACGGGGCGGGGCTTGCCCGTGCCGCCGCCTGCCGGCTCCGCATCGTTCGGGCGTGCCATCTCACGCCTCCGCCGGTTGTGCCATGGACTGGGCGGCAGCGGCCTCGTCCATGCTGAATGGGCCCCAGCCGTGGCCGTCGGGATCCTCAAAGGCGCGGCTGTACATGAAGCCCATGTCCTCGGGATCGTGCAGTTCCGTACCCCCGGCGGCGAGGGCCGCCTGCGTGATCGCGTCGACCTCCTCTCGCGTATCGAACGACAGCGCGAGCAGGGCGCCGCTGTGCGTCCGCGGGTCGATGATCTCCTTCCTGGTGAAGGTCTGATAGAAGGGCCGCGCGAGCAGCATGACGTAGATCGCGTCCGACCACACCATCCCGGATCCCTGCTCGTTCGAGAAGGTCGGGTTCTTCTCGAAGCCGATCGCTTCGTAGAAGGCGGTGGCCCTGGCCACGTCGGTAACCGGCAGGTTCACGAAAATCTTGCGGGGCATGGGACATCCTCTCGCGATTCGTTGTTTGACCAGCATGCGAGCGATACTTATCTTTGGCAACTATGAAGTCACAAAAAATAACTAAGGTGGAAAAGCGTTGGTATGACGATGCCTGCGGGGCGGCGCTGGGCATGGAGTTCGTGGGCGAGCGCTGGGCGCTGCTGATCATGCGAGAGCTGTTGCTGGGCCCGCGCCGGTTCGGGGAGCTGCGCGCCGGTCTGCCGGGGCTGAGCGCCAACATCCTGAGCCAGCGACTGGCCTCATTGGAGGAGTCGGGGATCATCCGGCGCCACCGGCTGCCGTCCCCCGCCAATGTCCAGGTCTATGAGCTGACGGCCTGGGGACGGGAGAGCGAGCCCGTCATCCTGGCGCTCGCGCGCTGGGCGTTGCGATCGCCGATGCACGATCCCAGCCTGCCGTTTTCGGCCGTGTCGCTGCTCCTGTCGCTCAGGATGCTGCTGGTGCGTGAGCGGGCGGGCGATTGGCAGGCGCTCGTCGGCATCCGCATCGGCGAAGAGACGTTCACGGCGCAGCTGGAGCAGGGCGAGCTCAAGGTCGCGCGCGGCCCGATCGAGGCGGCAGAAGCGGTGCTGACCGGCACGCCTTCCGCCTTTCTGCCGGTGATCTACGGCCCGATGCCGCTTGCGGCGGCAGAAGCGGCGGAAATGCTCCGTATCGAAGGGAACCGCGCGGTCGCGGAGCGGTTCGTCACACTCTTCGCCCTGCCGGACAAGGTCGCCGTTGAGTAAGGCCCCGCGTTCGTCCAAAAGCGGGCGCAAGCCCCGGCGAAGGGCACGAAAGGCATTCATGACCAGCATCCCAGACCTCGAGCTCAACCCCAGCCAGACCACCGTCCTCGACGCGCCGGACCGCATGGTGAAGGTGCGCGACGTGTTCGGCATCGACACCGACATGGAGGTGCCCGCGTTCAGCGTCGCCGACGAGCGCGTGCCGGACGCCGACCCCGCCTATGTGTTCGACCCGGACACCACGCTCGCGATTCTCGCAGGCTTTGCGTACAACCGCCGCGTGATGGTGCAGGGCTATCACGGCACCGGCAAATCGACCCATATCGAGCAGGTGGCGGCGCGGCTGAACTGGCCGTCGATCCGCATCAACCTGGACGCGCACATCAGCCGTATCGACCTGATCGGCCGCGACGCGATCGTGTTGAAGGACGGCCAGCAGGTCACCGAGTTCCGCGAAGGGCTGCTGCCCTGGGCGCTGCAGACGCCGACCGCGCTCGTGTTCGACGAATATGACGCCGGCCGCCCGGACGTGATGTTCGTGATCCAGCGCGTGCTGGAGACGGAGGGCAAGCTGACGCTGCTCGACCAGAACCGCGTGATCCGCCCGAACCCCTATTTCCGGCTGTTCGCCACCGCCAATACGGTGGGCTTGGGCGACACCAGCGGGCTGTATCACGGCACCCAGCAGATCAACCAGGGCCAGATGGACCGCTGGAACATCGTGGTGACGCTCAACTATCTGCCGGCCGAGGTCGAGGCGAACATCGTGCTCGCCAAGTCGGGCGAATATGACCAGCCCGGCGGCAAGGAGACGGTCGAGAAGATGGTCCGCGTGGCCGAGCTCACCCGTCGCGGTTTCATCAACGGCGATATCTCGACCGTGATGAGCCCGCGCACCGTCATCACCTGGGCCCAGAACGCGCTGATCTTCAAGGACGTAGGCTTCGCCTTCCGCCTGTCGTTCCTCAACAAGTGCGACGAGGCGGAGCGCGCGCTGGTGGCCGAATATTACCAGCGCGTGTTCGGCAAGGACCTGCCGGAGAGCGTGGCGAAGAAGGGCTAAGTGACGACCGACAACCTTCTCGACCAGTTCCGGGATGCCCTGCGCGGGACCGCGCGGGCGCTGGCAAGCGATGCGGAGGTGGAGCTGGGCTTCACCGCCGACGCCCCGGTTGCATCCGGGCGGCACATCAAGGTGCCGATGCCGTCCCGGACGCTTCCGCCCGAGCAGGTCGCGGAAGCGCGCGGCTTTGCCGACGGCTTCGCGTTGAAGATGCGACTGCACGACAATGCCGTGCACGCACGCAATGCGCCGGCCGATCCGGTCGCGCGGGCGGTGTTCGACGCAGCGGAGACGGCCCGGGTCGAGGCGCTGGGCTCCCGCGGCTATGCCGGGATCGCCGACAATCTCGATCAGGCGCTGGCGATGCGGCTGCGCACCGATCCGCTGGCGCGGGCGCGCACCCGTGCGGAGGTGCCGCTGTCGACCGCGGTCGGCCTGATGGTGCGGGAGCGGCTGACCGGCAAGCTGCCGCCGGCTTCGGTCGCGCCGGGCATGGCGCTGGTCCATAGCTGGATCGAGGAGCGCGCGGGCGATGCGCTCGACGCACTGGCAGCCTCGATCGAGGACCAGAGCGCGTTCGCGCGCGCCACGACCCGCATGCTGGAGGGGCTGGAGCTCGTCGAGGGCGAGGTCGAGCCCGAGGACAGCGACGAAGGCGGCGAGGACGAGGAAGGCACCCAGGAAGAAGCCAAGGACGAGGGCGACGAGGGGGAAGCCGAGGAGCAGTCCGGCGGCGAAGGCGAGGTAGAGGCGCGCGGCCAGGACCAGCGCGAGCAGGAAACCGGCGGCGAGGGCGAGGAACAATACGACGACGCCGCCGAGGATGGCGAGGGCGATCCCGGCGACGAGGGCGAAGGCATGATGCCGACCCGCCCGAACCGCAACTGGTCCGACCAGCCCGCGCACTTCGACTACAAGGCCTTCACCACCGCGTTCGACGAGGTCGTGAACGCGACCGAACTGTGCGATTCCGACGAGCTCGACCGGCTGCGCGCCTATCTCGACCAGCAGCTGATCCAGTTGCAGGGCGTGGTCACCAAGCTTGCCAACCGCCTGCAACGGCGGCTGATGGCGCAGCAGTCGCGGTCCTGGGACTTCGACCAGGAAGAGGGGATGCTCGACGCGGCCCGGCTCGCGCGCGTGGTGATCAACCCGGGCCAGTCTCTGTCGTACAAGATCGAGCGCGAGGCCGAGTTCCGCGACACGGTGGTGACGCTGCTGATCGACAATTCGGGCTCGATGCGCGGGCGGCCGATCTCGATCGCGGCGATCAGCGCCGACATTCTCGCCCGCACGCTGGAGCGGGTGGGGGTGAAGGTCGAGGTGCTGGGCTTCACCACCCGCGCCTGGAAGGGCGGCCAGTCGCGCGAAGCCTGGCTGGCGGCAGGGCGGCCGCCGCATCCGGGCCGCCTCAACGACATTCGTCACATCGTCTACAAGCAGGCCGACGAACCCTGGCGCCGCGCGAAGAAGGCGCTGGGCCTGATGATGCGCGAAGGGCTGCTCAAGGAGAATATCGACGGCGAGGCGCTGTTGTGGGCGCACAGCCGGCTGCTCGCGCGGCCCGAGGACCGCAAGGTCCTGATGGTCATCTCCGACGGCGCGCCGGTCGATGACTCCACGCTGTCGGTGAATTCTGGCAGCTATCTGGAAAAGCACCTGCGGCAGGTGATCGGCTGGATCGAAGGGCGCTCGCCGGTCGAGCTGGTGGCGATCGGCATCGGCCATGATGTCACGCGCTGGTATTCGCGCGCGGTCACGATCATGGATGCCGAGCAGCTTGCCGGCACGATGATCGACCAGCTCGCCGCCCTGTTCGACACGCCGTGATCGCGGTGGAGCCGCCGGCGGGCGGCTTTGTCGGGCCGATCAAGCGATCGGTGACGATTGCCGGACACCAGACGTCGATCAGCCTGGAGCCCCAGTTCTGGCAGGCGCTGGAAGAGGCGGCGCGAACGCGCGCCCTGCCGCTCAATGCGTTGATCGCCGCCATCGACGTGGCGCGCATCCAGGCAGAGGACCCGCCCAATCTCGCCAGCGCGCTGCGGTCGTGGCTGTTGTGCGAGGTCGCGGCGGGCACGAGCCCGAACCCGCCGCAGGCCCTTTGAAGGAATAGGCTGCGGCGGCCGGTCGGGCCGCCGCTGCCTTCTCGTCACCGACCCAGCAAAAGCCGGGCCTGGCCCGCGATCTGCGCGAGGATCGCGAGCGTCGGGGCCGGAGCCAATCGGGCACGCGCCACGAGCGCCGCGAACTGGGCAACGCGCGGAGCGTGATCGGCCAGCCACTTCTCTACGGCAGCGCCCGGATCGTTTCCGTCGATGCGCGTGAGGAAGTCGAGCCGCAACTGCTGGAAGTCGCGCGAGAGACCCGCGATCAGCAGCCGCTCCCACGGATCGCCGCTGGTGATGCGGGCCGACGCAGCCTGCGCCCAGTCCAGCCCCAGCGCTTCGCCCAGGCGGGTGAAGGCATGGGCGAGCACGATCTCGTCCACCCCGTGCTCGGCACCCAGGTCGGCGAGACCAATGGCACCGTCCAGGTCGAACAGGCGCACCACCCGGGCGGTGAGGTCGTCGGGCGCACCGACTGCGGTGAGGCGATCGCGGATGCGCTCGCTCTGTGCCCGGGCCTCGGTGAGCAGCAGCGAGTCCGCCTGGGCGTCCAGCCGGTCGATCGCGGGCTTCAGCCGTGCGATCGCTTCGGCGGGCTGAGTGCCCGGACGGCACGCACGCAGCAGGTCGGCGACCTGGACGCGGGTGGCGGCGGCGGCATGGCCGATCAATGCCAGCCGCGCGCCTTCGCTGATGTCGGCCTCCTCGATCCGGCTCCAGAGCGTCGGCAGGTCGAACAATCGCTCGGCAACCACGAACATCGCCGCGAGGTCGCCCATCGCCGCGCCTTCTTCCTCGACCAGCTCGAACGGGTGGAGCACGCCCAGCCGGTTGACGATGCGGTTCGCGAGCTTGGTCGCGACGATCTCGCCGCGCAGCCGGTGGTGCTCGATCGCGTCGCCGAACCCGGTCTGCATCGCCGTGGGGAAGGCGGCGCGCAGTTCGGGCAGCAGTTCGGGCAGGTCGCCCAGCCGGTTGGTCTCGATCGCGTCCTGCAGCGCCAGCTTGGCGGAGGCGAGCAGCACCGCCAGTTCGGGGCGAGTGAAGCCCTGTCCCTCCTGCGCGCGGCGGAGCAGTTCGTCGTTGGGCGCTAGCCCCTCGACCGCGCGGTCGAGCCGGCCCGCGCTTTCCAGCATCTCGATTACGCGGACATAGCTCGGCACCGCGACCGCGCCGTCGCTCTCCATGAACGACAGCGCCAGCGTCTGGAGTCGATTGTCCTCCAGCACCAGCCGCGCGACATCGTCGGTCATCTGCGAAAGGATGACGTTGCGGTCCTCGAACCCGAGCCGCCCCTCGATCACCTCGCGGTTGAGCGCGATCTTGATGTTGACCTCGTTGTCCGAGCAATCGACCCCGGCCGAATTGTCGATGAAGTCGGTGTTGATGCGGCCGCCCTTCTCGGCAAAGGCGATGCGCGCGGCCTGGGTCACGCCCAGGTTCGCACCTTCGCCCACCACCTTGACCCGCAGCGTCTCTGCATTGACGCGCACCCGGTCGTTGGCCGGATCGCCGACGTCCGCCTGCGCTTCATGCTCGGCCTTCACATAGGTGCCGATGCCGCCGAACCACAGCAGGTCGGCAGGCGCGCGCAGGATGGCGGAGATCAGCGAGGTGGGATCGAGCTCCCTATCCTCGATCCCCAACATCCGGCGCACCGGCTCGCTGAGCGGGATCGTCTTGGCGGTGCGCGGGAAGACGCCGCCGCCTTCGGAGATCAGCGCCTTGTCATAATCGTCCCAGCTGGAACGCGGCAGCTTGAACAGCCGCTGGCGTTCCTCCCAGCTGCGCCCCGCATCGGGGCTTGGATCGAGGAAGATGTGGCGGTGATCGAACGCCGCCTGCAACCGGATCGCCTTCGACAGCAGCATGCCGTTGCCGAACACGTCGCCCGACATGTCGCCGCAACCGACGACGGTGACCGGATCGGACTGCACGTCGACGCCCATTTCCAGGAAGTGGCGCTGGACCGACACCCAGCCGCCGCGCGCGGTGATGCCCATCGCCTTGTGGTCATAACCGTGGCTGCCGCCGCTGGCGAAGGCATCGCCCAACCAGAAGCCGCGTTCGATCGCGAGGGCATTCGCCACGTCGGAGAAGGTGGCCGTGCCCTTGTCGGCAGCGACCACGAAATAGGGGTCGTCGCCGTCGAGGATCGTCACGCCTTCGGGATGGACGACCCGGTTTTCCACCAGATTGTCGGTGATCGACAGCAGGGTGCGGATGAAGATGCGGTAGCTTTCCGTTCCCTCGGCCAGCCAGGCGTCACGGTCAGACGCCGGGGGAAGCTGCTTGGGATAGAAGCCGCCCTTCGCGCCGGTCGGCACGATTACCGCATTCTTCACGCGCTGCGCCTTCATCAGGCCCAGGATTTCGGTGCGGAAATCGTCGCGCCGGTCGGACCAGCGCAGGCCGCCGCGGGCCACCGGCCCCGCGCGCAGGTGGATACCCTCCACCCGCGGCGAATAGACAAAGATCTCGCGCCAGGGGAGCGGCTTGGGGAGGCCCGGCACCTTGGCGCTGTCGAGCTTGAACGCCAGCGCTTCGGCGGCGGCGGGCGCGAATGCGTTGGTGCGGAGCGTCGCGTCGATCAGCCCACGCAGCGCGCGCAGGATGCGGTCGTCGTCGATGGCGGAGACGGCATCGAGCCCGCGTTCGATCGCGGCATCGGCCTCCTCGGCCTTGCCCCCGTCCGCTTGTTCGGGATGGTGGATCGCGACGAAGCGGTCGACCAGCGCCCGGGCGACGGCTGGCGCGCGCCGCAGCGCGTCCACCACCGTCCCCAGCGGATAGGTGAGCCCTGCCTGGCGGAGGTAGCGGAACCAGGCGCGGAACAGCACCACCGAGGAGGGGGCGAGCCCGGCCTCGACGATCAGGCGGTTGAACGCATCATTCTCGGCGCGGTTTTCCAGCACCGCGGCGATCGCTTCCTCGGCCACCGCGACATCGAACTGCGGTGCGCCGGCGGCACCCGGAAGTTCGACCGTAAAGTCGTGGATGAAAGAATCGGCCTCGTCCGTCAGCCGCGTGGGGATCTCCTCGACCACGCGGAAGCCGAAGTTCTCGAACACCGGCACCGCATCCGACAGCGATAGCGCGCCGCCCTGGCGATAGAGCTTGATCCGCAGCATGCCGTCGTCCGCGCCCAGGATGCGCACAGACCGGCTGCCGCTGTCGCTGAGCGTGCCCAGCCGCAGCACGTCCTGCGCCGCTTCCTCGGGCGTGGTGACGTTGCGGTAGTTGATCGGGAAGGCATTGGCGAAGCGCAGCGCCAGCCGTGCGGAGGTTCCTGCCGGGGCGACTTCGCCCAGTGCGGCCTCGATCGCCGGGCTCCAGCCGCGCACCATCCGCTCGACCCGGCGGTCGAGCTCGGCGGCGTCGGGCATGCGTCCTTCGCCGCGCAGGTCGAGCATGTAGCGGATCAGCGCCGCATCGCCTTCGACTGCGATCGCCCAGTTGAGCAGGCGCGCATTCGCGGCTTCGCACAGCAGGTCGCCGATGGCGGTGCGGCGGCCGGTCGAGAGATCGTCACGCTGCAGCCAGACGAACGCGAACAGGTGCCGGCCAAGCGAGCTGCGGATCAGCGCCACGCGCGAACGCGGGCGGTCGGCAACCGACATGGCCGTCAGCGCAAGTGTTCCCAGTGCCTCGGGCGGGAAGGCGGTGGTGAGATCGTGCGGCAGGGCGGTCATCGCGTGCGCGAGCGCCTTGCCGGCGTGGCCCTTGGGGTCGAATCCGAACTGCGCTTCCAGCGCGGCCAGGTTGCGGCGCAGGACCGGCACCTCGCCAGGCGCTGCGTGCAGGGCGGCACTGGTCCACAGGCCGGCGTGGATCGACAGGCCGACGACCTTGTCGCCGTCGCGGATCGGCAGCACGACCAGATCGAGCGGCGCGCGGCGGTGGACCGTCGACAGCGCGTTCGACTTCAGGAGCAGCAGCGGCTGCCCGGTCTGCAGGCACTCGAGTGCGCGCTCACGCGAGCTTTCGGCCAGGATCCGTTCCCGGATCGGGCGGCGGGCGATGCCCAGGCAATCGCGGTCGCTCTGCCCCGGGAACCAGCGCATATGGCCCAGCAGCGTGAAGTTGCGTTCCAGGAACCATTCCAGCAGCGCCCGAGCCTCTGCATCGGCGGTTCCGGAGGCGTCGTCGCGCATGGCCTGCTGCATCGCGTGCCAGTCGGCGACGGCAACGCGCACATCGGCAAGGTTGCTCTCGATCTCTTCGCTGAGTTCCCGCCGCAGCCGGGCGTCGACGCGGTCCATTTCGATATAGACCATCGATTCGCGCGCGCCGTCTGCGCCGATGGCCTGGATGGTACCCGTCTCGTCGCGCAGGACCGGAAGGACGGGGTGGATGATGCGGGTGATCGGAAGATTGTGGCCGGTGATCGTCGCTGCGATCGAATCCACCAGGAAGGGCATGTCGTCGTTGACGACGGCCAGCCGCATCCGGCGGCGGCCGTCGGTGGTCACGCTGTCCATTGCGATGGAGGGAGTGCCAGGCGGGCGTACCCGGGCGGCATCTGCCACCAGCCGTGTCGCTGCCTCCCGTTCGTCGGTTCCCAGCCCTTCGAGTTCGCTCGGAAGCGCACCTTCGAACAATCTCGCCGCAATGGCCTGCGGCACCTTATCCTCTTCGGTCATCGGGGCGATATGCGCCGGGGCACCGGCCGGCTCAACCCTTGTCGCAGGTGCGAAGGAAATGCTGCGCTGCGTTAGTTGTGCATCGTGCGACGCAGGGCCTGCTCGGTCAGGCCGTTGCTGCCATCCGCCCGCGCCACCACCTCGATCCGCCCGTCGCCCCCGGCACGACCGATGAGGACGACGAATTCCTCGCCCCCGGCATCGAGCATCACCGACCCGAGCGACGGGGCGGCGCGCAGGATGGCAGCGGTGGCCTCTCCGTCCGGTGTCGTGGCGGGTACGCCGTAGCCGCCGCTGGGTCCATCCGCCCAAGCGGCGACCGGGGCAGGGGGCGCCGGCTCGGCCGCGCGCACCTCGGCGATCTCTGCGGTCAATTGCGCCTGGACCTCCGCGTCGGCGACTTCCTTCCAGTTGATCACGCCGTAGACGAAGTCGATCTGCTGCTGGTCCGACGAGAACGGCATCAGGATGCCGCGGTAGAGGGTCGCGCGGCCGGGGCGCGGCAGGAACTCGGCTTCAAAGCCGATCGGCGCACGACTGGAGAGGATCCGCGGATATTGCTCGGTCATGCGTGCCAGCAGCGAGTCCTGCGGCATGTCGGCCACGCGCAGGATGCCCGCGGTGATGCCGCATTCCTGGCGCACCGCCTGGCCGATGAAGTGAATGCGGGGGCCGCCGGTCGTGTCGGTGAAGTCGAGCAGCACGCCGTGCGCGCCGAAATCATGGGCGCCGTCCAGATCGAGTTCCTCGATCGCGGGGTAGGCGCGGCCCTTCAACAACGAAACCCAATAGTTGTAGGCGCGCAGGTGCATCCGCCGCTCGACATCGCCGACGGCGATGCGGGGCTCGGGGGCGTGGCCCAACCCCTCGCGATCGAACGCACCATCGCGATCGGATTCGTTCGGTTCCGGTCGATCCCCGGGTCCGCGCGCCCTGTCCATATCCGGTCCTCACGGGCGTCGCTGCCCAGTCCAGTGTGACGGACCGTGGTAAATGATGGATGAAGGAACGCCGCGATGTGTCGGCGGCGTTGCTGAGGAAGTTTTGCGAAAACCGTACAGCCGGTGCTTGCCAGCCCCGATTCCCGCTGGTAAGCGCGCCCTTCCCACGAGGCGCTGTGCGCCCTGTGCCGCTTTAGCTCAGTTGGTAGAGCATCGCATTCGTAATGCGGGGGTCACAGGTTCGAGTCCTGTAAGCGGCACCACCCTTCCTAAACCCATGGTCAGAAAATCCCCGGGGAGGGACGCAGGCATATGCTTGCCCGGCGTGGCCGGCGGGAGCATCCTGCCGGGATGGCGATTCCCGATCCCCATGTCTTTGCAGCCCGATGGTGTGCGGCCTGGAATGCGCAGGATCTCGACGCGGTTCTGGCGCACTTCCACGAGGATGTGGTCTTTACGTCGCCGACGGCCGCGGCGCTCTTGCCCGCAACGGGGGGCGTCGTGCGCGGGAAAGCAGCGCTTAGATCCTATTGGGAAGAGGGGCTGCGCCGGTTTCCCGACCTGCATTTCACCGTCGAGGCCGTGTTTGCGGGGATCGAGACGCTGGTGATCCAGTATCGCAACCACAAGGGCGTCAGCGTGTGCGAGGTGCTGGTGTTCGATGCCGGTCTGGTGCGGGAAGGGCACGGCACCTACCCGGCCGGCATCCGCAATCACGCAGGATCGGACGCAGCCTAACGAACCTCCAACAGCCCCCAAGACCCTCAGGCGCCCGCCAGCGGCCGCATCAACGGGCGGCCCAGCGGATCGCGTTGGTGAGGATGCGGCGATAGTTCGGATCATCATAGCTCTCGGGTGTATGGCCCAGCGCGGAATAGATCACCCGGCCGCGGCTGTTCGGGTTTGTCCAGATGATCGGGTGCGAGCCCATCGCCAGCTTGGCCCCGGGTCGATAGCTCGTCTCGTCGACACGGGCGAGCACCGTCATCCCCTTTGCCGCGGGATCTCCTGAAAAGGAGTACCATTCGTCCTTTGGCGTCCAGGGGAGGGTTACGCCCTTCATCACCGGATGGTCCGGCTGGTCGACCAGGATGCGCGCAGGCTGGATGTGGTCGTCGTCGCCAGGGTGGCCGATGAATTTGGTGCCGATGATCGTGTCGACATACCAGGGCGCAACATGGCTGTTGTCGCCGGCCGCATGCAGGGCGACGACGCCGCCGCCACGATCGACGAAGCGCTGGAAGGCGGCGCGCTGCGGCTCTGTCAGGAACTGTCCGCTGGCGCTGTTCAGGACGACGACCGAGAAACGCGCGAGCTGTTCGTCGTTGAAGATCGCGGCATTCTCGGTCGCATAGGCCGGTCGGCCCAGTTCCCGCGCGATCCCGGTGAGGACGACGTTGGAATGCGGGATGTGCTCAAGATGCCGCCAGCCGTTCGTCTTCGACACGATCAGGACACCGCGCTCGATCGTCTTCGGCAGCTTGGGCGCGACGGTATCGAACGTCGCCTTGGGCAAATGCGGGTTCGGCGCGGCCTGTGCGGTCGCGAGCAGGCCGATCAGCCCAATGATTCGGAACATGCCGTCATCTCTCCCTGAAGCTCACACGCTGGTATCAGATCTTGCGGATCAATGCGCGCCGCGTCCGACATCTCGCCGGCAGGCGGTGCGATGCCCGTTGTTGCTGCGGCTAGGCGTCGGCAAGTTCGATCCACACGGGCGCATGATCGCTCGTCTTTTCCCAGCCGCGAACCTTCAGATCCACCTGCGCATCGAGAAGCCGGTCGCGAAGCGCAGGGCTGAGCAGGAAGTGGTCGATGCGCAGCCCTGCATTGCGGGCAAAGGCATTCCGGAAATAGTCGAAGAAGGTGTAGACGGTTTCGTCGGGATGGATGGTGCGAACGGCGTCGGTCCATCCTTGCTCCAGCAGGCGGGAGAAGGCGGCCCGGACCTCGGGCGCGAACAGGGCGTCGTCGACCCAGCGCTCTGGTTTGTAGACGTCGCGTTCGGTCGGCATGACGTTGAAGTCGCCGGCCAGCACCACCGGCGCGCCCGAGGCGTACAAGCCTGCGGCGTGTTCGATCAGCTTGTCGAACCAGGCGAGCTTATAGGCGAATTTCGGCCCTGGCCGCGGGTTGCCGTTGGGGAGGTACAGGGCGCCGATCAGGATTCCGTTGACGGCGGCTTCGAGGTAGCGGCTCTGGGTCGGGTCGGGATCGCCGGGGAGGCCGCGGCGGGTCTCGTGGATCTTTCCGACCCGGCTGAGGATGGCGACGCCGTTCCAGCTCTTCTGCCCATGCCACACGGCATCATAGCCCAGGTCACGAATGGCGCCCTCCGGAAACTTCTCGTCCGGCGCCTTGAGTTCCTGAAGGCTGACGATGTCGGGCTGCTCTTCCTCCAGCCAGCGCAAGAGGACGGGAAGGCGGCCATTGATGCCGTTCACATTATAGGTCGCGATCTTCATGCACGCCTCCTGCAGCATCGTTCGGCATGGGTCAGCTTTCTATCCCAGCCGCGAGAACGCTCTTCGATCCGTTTGCGTGCACCGCCAAGCGTCGCTGCCGCGAAAGATGTGGGGGAAGGAATTTTACACGCGCATCTTTGACACATAGGTCAGCGGACTTTGGCTGAACGACCGACCCAGATTAAAGTCTGATGCAACATGGCACGCTATCGTTCGGCTGAAAGGAGAGGTCGTGCGAACACAGGATCAAGATATCCACGTGCGGCGGGTGCTCGTCGCGGATCCGGACGCGTTCGTAGCAGGCTATGTGGTCGCGACCTTGGAGGATCGCGGATTGCCCGTCGCCGGGCCGTTCGTGGACGCCGAGCAGGCGCTCGTTGCGCTTACGACCGATCCGGCGATCCGCGCCGCCGTCATCAGCCAGGTCCTGACCGCAGCCGCGCCCGAGTTGCTCGATGCGGCGGAGCGGGCCGGGGTGCCCGTCCTGCTGCTGCTGGCGAACCCAGCGCCCGGCGGCGCCCAGACGGCCGCCGATACGGCGGTGCTGGCGAAGCCGTTTGCCGGATATCAGGTGGCGGACTGGGCAAGCGCGGTCTTGCGCGACGAAGCAACGGAAGACGGTGCGACTGTTCTCCACCTGCAGCTGGCAGGAACCGACGCCCCGATGGACGAAGCGATCCAGCTTTAGTCCGCCGCGCCTCAGGCCGCGATCGAGGCGCCCGCGTCGAGGAACGGGGCGACCACCGCCATGGCCTGCGCGACGGTGCGTGCTTTCTCGCCGACAGGGGCGACATAGTGCATCGCGTCTTCGGCATCGCGGACGGACGCGCCGCGGGCGATCATCCAGGTGGCGAGATATTGCGACGCGAGGCAGCCGCCCGCGGTCGCGACATTGCCGTGCGCCACGAACGGTGCGTCGATTACCTGAACGCCTGCGTCGATCACCCACGGCTTGGTGGTGAGGTCGGTACAGGCCGGCAGGTCGCCGATCAGGCCCAGCTTCGCCAGCAGCAGCGTGCCCGAGCATTGCGCACCGATCAGCTGGCGCGCCGGGTCGAGCCGGATACGCGCCAGCATCGCGGCGTCGGCGGCGATCTCGCGGGTGCGGATGCCGCTGCCGATCAGCACCGCATCGGCTTCGGCCGCGAACTCCAGCGGCCTTTGGCGTTCGACGGTGACGCCGTTCATGGACGTGACCCGCTCACTGGGCGAGGTGATGTGCGCCGCCCAGCCCTTGGCCTTCATGCGGTTGAGGATCGCCGCCGCGACGAACGAGTCCAGTTCGTTGAACCCTTCGAACGTCAGAACCGCAATCTGCATGAACGCCTCCCCCGGCGGATGTGGAGGAAGTTGTTAGCGCAGGGCGGGCGAAGATGACACGGCCACTCAGCCCAGCGCCTCGTCCAGCAGCCGCGCCAGGCGGAGGCCGCCGCGCGCGACCTGGAGCTTGGCGATGGGCACCAGCTTCTCGATCGTCGCCTGGTCCAGCTTGATCCGGCCGGTGGGGACGGGGCCGCAGGCGTCCCCGTTGAACGCGCTCGCATAGGCATAGTCGCGGCTGATCTCCCAGCTCTGCCGGCTCCAGTCCTCGACGCTGCCGCCGGCGATCATCGATCGCTCCTGCGGCGAATAGACGCGGACGATGGTGGGCGGCGTCGAGATCGCGCGCTCGGTCAGCGGGCCGTCCCAGATGCTGTGCAGGTTGAACCGCTCCGGGCCATAGATGCCATAGTCGCCGCGGACGCGATTGCCGCCCAGGTCGCCGCGGTCACCGGCATGAAGCGGCATGTGCAGATCGCCGACGAAGTGGATCAGGTTGACCAGCGCCTGCAACCGCTCCCGCTCGGGGACCTTGGGGTCCTCCAGCAGCTTCACGCTGCGGGTGATCTGCGCCGACACGCAATTGCCGTCCTTGCACGCCGATTTGAGGTCGAACGGCTTGCACACATCGACGTTCTGATAGTGCCAGGAATAAGCGTAGGTGAACCGCTCACCCAGCTTCTTCACGCAGTCCGGCCACACGCTCGCCTCCTCGATGGTGCGGGCGGGGCAGGTCGGCGTATCGAGCAGCTTCTGCTGGCGCAGCAAGGCGTCGATCCTGGCGCGGGTCGCCGGCGTTACGTTGCGATAGGCGATGGCGGCGACGGTTTCGTGTCCGAACTCCCAATACGCCTGGGCGGGCGACGCGACGAAGACAAGGGCGAGTGCGAGCAGGAGGCGGCGAATCATGGCCGGTCCTCTAGGCTATCCTGCGGCTTGGGGGGAGGGGCAGCGTCAGCCCGATCAATCGTCGTCCAAGCCGCGTCCCGGCTCAGGGACCCATTCGTGGTTCTCGATGATGGTGGACGCGACGGGGCGGCCGTCCGCATCGCGGGAGGGGTCGAAGCGGAAGCGCTTCTGGATCAACCCGCAGGTCAGCGAGTCGAGTTCGGCGCTGCCGCTCGAATGGGTGACGTCGCAGCGTCCGACGCGGCCGTTGGTCTCAACGACGTAGCGGACGCCGACCCTGCCGCCGATCCCCGCCTGGGTGAGTGTGGAAGGATAGTCGGAATCGCGCAGTCGCCCGCTGCGCCAGCGCGGCGGCGTCTCGCCTTCGCCGCCGCCGCCCCCGCCGTCCCCATCGCCGCCCGCGCCGCTGCCGGTGCCGGTCCCCACGCCGCCGCTGCCGGTACCCGGCCCCCGCACGGGCGCGGCGCCCGTCGTCTGCTGGCTGCCGACGCCTGCGACCTCCGCCGTGATGAGGACCGGCGGCTGGACGACGACCGGAACCGGCGGCGCGACGATCTCGGTCGCCTTGCCGCGCAGGTTGGCGGGGGAGGCGGCGCCCTCCGGCCGGGGTGCGGTGGCACGGCCGGGTGCGGGGTGCCGTTCGCGCTTGGGCTGGGAG
>NZ_JASNVZ010000012.1:0-102469 GCF_049311085.1 Sphingomonas sp. 3-13AW
GGATAGGGGGCCTGGTTTGCGTCGGGAACGGGTGGGGTATGGCTCATGGGCGATCTTCCGGTCTGCTAAGGGGATATGCGGCAGGGCTTATTGATAGCCGCCTTCTTCCTCGCGCTCTTCGGCGGCCTCGGCCTGTGCTTCCTCCAGCGCGTCCGCATCCTGTGCGTCGTCGGGCTGCTCGTTGGGGTTCGGGTCCTGAATCATGGTTCGGTCCTTCCGGGCTTGTACCCTACCAACCCCCCGGCGAGGCCCGCGTTCCCCTACCAGCGGTAGTTGAAGCTCACGCTGATGCGTTCGCCCTTGCCGGCATGGGCCATGACTTCGTGCCGGAGCCAGCTTTCCCAAAGCAGGATCGTGCCTGGTTGCGGGTTCACCTCGACAAAGGTCGAAAGGCTCTCCGGTGCGTCGGCGCGACGCGGCGGCGCGGCCATGAAACGGGCGAGGCGGGGGTCCTCCAGCTTCAGTCCGCCGGCACCTTCGGGCACGGCGACATAGACGGTGCCGGAAACCACGCTGTGCGGGTGGATGTGGCCGGAATGGCCGCCGCCCGGCTTCAGCAGGTTGACCCACAGGCTGTCGAGCTTCAGCCGGCGTCCGCCGAGGTCCATCGCGCACGCCTCGGCAAAGCGGGCGACATGCCGGTCCAGCAGCCGCTTGAGGTCGGCAAAGGCGGGGTCGCGGATCGGCAGGTCGTTGAGCGAGGCATAGCTGGTGTAGCCGCGATAGCGGTGTTCCCGCGACCAGCGCTTGCCGGCGATGTCGTCTTCGGCAAGCGCGCGGACGCTTTCTTCCAGCTCGGCGATCAGGTCGGGCTGGTCGATCTGCTCCTGATAGAGCGGGGTGGTGAAGAGATGGCGGACAGGCATGGTGGTACTCCTAGTCCCGCTGCAGCCGCCGCGCGACCTCGCTCATGAAGCGCGCGTCATCGCCGCGTGCGAGCCACTCGGCCTCGGCCGCGACCGCGCCCAGCATGTCTGACAGGTCCTCGATCTCGTCCTTGGCATAGTTTCCGAGCACATAGCCGGTCACCCGGTCCTTGTGCCCGGGGTGCCCGATGCCGAGCCGGACGCGGCGATAGTCGCTGCCGATGTGCTGGTCGGTCGAGCGCAGGCCGTTGTGGCCGGCAGCACCACCGCCGGTCTTCACCTTCACCTTGAAGGGGACGAGGTCGAGCTCGTCATGGAACAGCGTCACGTCTGCGGGCGTCAGCTTGTAGAAGCGCATCGCCTCGCCCACCGAGCGGCCGCTCTCGTTCATATAGGTGCCGGGCTTGAGCAGCAGCAGCTTCTCGTTGCCGATGCGCCCTTCCTGAACCCAGCCCTGGAACGCCTTCTTCGGCGGGGAAAAGCCGTGCACCGCGCCGATCGCATCGACGGCCATGAAGCCGACGTTGTGGCGCTGCATTGCATGTTGCGGGCCGGGATTGCCCAGGCCAACCCAGAGCTGCATCACTGTCCCCGTGCTTGGGTGTCCAAAAGAACATCGCCCCCGCAACGGGTTGCGGAGGCGATGCTGTCTTTACCGATATCGGAAAGGAAAAGGGCTCAGGCGCCCTCTGCCTCGCCTTCGGTCTGTGTCTCGCCTTCGCTCGACTTCAGCGCCGACGGCGCCACGATCGTAGCAATGGTGAAGTCACGATCCTCGATCGTCGTCTTCGCGCCCGAAGGCAGCGTCACGGACGAGATGTGGATCGAGTCGCCGACCTCGGCGCCCTTCAGGGACACTTCGATCTGGTCCGGAATGCTCGCCGCGTCGACGACCAGTTCCAGCTCATGGCGAACGACGTTCAGCACGCCACCGCGGGTCAGGCCCGGGGCTGCGTCCTCGTCCACGAACACCACCGGCACCTGGACGGTGACGGCCGTGTGCTCGCCGATGCGCAGGAAGTCCACGTGCACCGGCATGTCGGTGACGGGGTCGAAGGTCACGTCCTTGGGCAGCGTGCGGATCGAGGAACCGCCGGCATCGATCATCACGACCGAGTTCATGAAGTGGCCGGTCATCAGCAGGCGCATCAGCTCGCGCCCATTGACGTGGATCGGGGTCGGTTCTTCCTTGTTGCCGTAGATCACGGCGGGCACGCGGCCTTCGCGACGAAGCGAACGGGAGGCTCCCTTGCCAACCCGATCGCGCGTCTCGGCCGACAGCGTAAGCTGGTCGCTCATCACAGTCTCCGTATTGCGCTTGGTTCCAATTTCGCCGACCGGGCCTCCAGGGATGACCCCGGCACGACAAGGGGCGGCGCTTAGGTGAAAGCGCGCCAAAAGGCAAGCGAAGCACGCCCGCGGGAGGGACTCGCTACTTCTTGAGCACGTCCAGGGCGGCGGCCGTCAACGCCTCGGTCGCGGTGCCGATCACCGCTTCCGCATCCGGGGCCCAGGTGGCGCTGTGCAGGGAGGGCAGGCTCGCCTGGCCGGCCTGTGCCGCTGCCCAGCTGTCGCTTTTCACTCCGCCCACCAGGAAGATCATGCTCTGGATGGACTTGTCGGCCAGGTAATAGCGACCGAAGTCCTCGCCGCCCATCGTCGCCGGCACCTCCTGTACCCGCGAGTCGCCGAAGCGGGTTGTGAACAGCGTGCGCAGCCTGCCGGACAGCGGCTCGGTATTGAAGGTGGCCGGGGTATAGCTCTGCTCGACCGTCACGACGGGCATGCGGTCTTCGGGAATGCCGGCGGCGATCGCTTCTCCCCGCGCTACTCGGGCAATGCCGTCGAGCAAGTGTTTCCGCGTCTCGTCGCTGTAGCTGCGCACCGTCAGCAGCAGCTTTGCCTGGTCGGGGATGATGTTGTGCTTGGCGCCTGCCTGGAAGCTGCCGACCGTCACCACGCCTGGCGTCTGCGGATCGAGCTCCCGCGAGACCAGGGTCTGGAGCGCGCCCACGATGCGTGCGGCCAGGACGATCGGGTCCTTGGTGGTGTCCGGAAAGGCGCCGTGCCCGCCGACGCCGCGGACCAGTATGTCGACGGTATCTGCGTTGGCAAAGGCATAGCCGGAACGAACGCCGACGACGCCTGCCGGAAGGGCGGCATTGTCGTGGAAGGCGATGACATAGCCGGGCTTCGGGAAGCGGTTGTAGAGACCGTCCGCAAGCATCGCCTGCGCGCCGAGCCCGACCTCTTCGGCGGGCTGGGCGATCATCACCAAAGTCCCCGACCATTGGCTCTTCATCGCCGCCAGGTTGCGCAGCGCGCCGACCCAGCTGGCCATGTGGGTGTCGTGGCCGCAGGCGTGCATCACGCCGGTTTCGACGCCCTCCGCAGTGGTGGCGCGGACCTTGGACGCGAATGGCAATCCCGTCGCCTCCGTCACGGGCAGGCCGTCCATGTCCGTGCGGATCAGTAACGTGGGCCCGGGACCGTTCCGCAGCACCGCGACCACGCCGGTCCCGCCGACCTTTTCCGTAACGGTGAAGCCGGCCTTGCGCGCTTCGGCAGCCATGCGGGCGGCGGTCTTCACCTCCTGGCGACTGAGTTCGGGCGCGGCGTGGAGCTCACGATAGAGCGTCATCAACTGCGGCATCGCCGCGGTCGTCGCATCGCGGACGGGTTCGGCGGCGGCAGGGGTGGCGGTGGCGAGCAGGGTGGCGGCAAGCAACGGACGCATGACAGTTCCCCGTGTTTGACGACAGCCTGCTACGGGTTCCGCGTGCTTGGCAAGCGGGCGAAGGTCGTACTCAGTCGGTCGGCACCAGCTCGATGACATCCAGGGTGGATTCAAAACGCGGATAAGGGAGGACCAGCCGCCAGCGGCGCTCGTCCACCTTTTCGACCCGCCCGGCCATGTCGCGCGTGGCGTCGCGGCCGTAATCAAGCGGGGCGGCCTCATCGCCGAGCACCAATGTGCCCAGAAAGACGCTGAAGCTCTGGGCCGCCGGCAGGATCAGCCCGACCGGACGTTGCGATCCGCTGAGCTTGTAGAAGCTCAGCACATCCGCCTCGCTATCGATCCGGCAGGCGAAGTTCGGGTAGGCCACATAGCCCGGAGATGCCGCGCGGCCCGTGCCGAGCTTGAACACGCGGCAGCGATAATTCCCGGGCGGTGGCGGTTCGCCGGGAAGTGCATGGTCGGGATCGAACAGCACCCCCTGAGCGGCCACCGCCTTCGCATCGCTCGCCCGTGCCGCTGTCAGGGCCGAGATCCAGGCGGTGCGCCAATTGCGCAGCCGGTCACGGTCGGCGGCGGTCGCCATGGTGCGCCAGTCGGGGGTGGCCGCACGGCTGGCGGCTGCGGCTGTCGGACTGCTCCCGCCGTCCCGGGCGCACCCGCCTGCGAGCAGCGCCCCCGCTATCACCGTCCAACCCCAACCTCGCATGCACACGCCCCTGGCAACTCGAACCGTCAAACCACCACGCTCGCCGCTTCGATCCGGAAGCGCAAGTGCCGTCAGGCGGCAGTCCAGCCGCCGTCCATTGAAATGTTGGCGCCGGTGATCGCCTTGGCGTCTTCGCGGCACAGGTACAGGGTAAAGGCGGCGACCTGCTCCGCAGTGACGAACTCCTTCGTCGGCTGGGCAGCGAGGAGCACGTCGTTCATCACCTGCTCGCGCGTCATGCCGCGCGACGACATGGTGTCGGGGATCTGCTGTTCGACCAGCGGCGTCCAGACATAGCCCGGCGAGATGCAGTTGACGGTGATGCCGTGGGTCGCGGTTTCCAGCGCCACGGTCTTGGTAAGGCCCGCGATCGCATGCTTGGCCATGACATAGGCCGACTTGTTCGGGCTCGCGACCAGCGAATGGGCGGAGGCGGTCGAGATGATCCGGCCCCAGCCGCGCTTCTTCATGTGCGGAACCGCGGCCCGCATCATGTGCCAGGCAGAGGCCATGTTGATCGCGATGATCGCGTTGAACGTGTCGACCGGAAAATCCTCGATCGGCGCGACATGCTGGATGCCGGCGTTGTTCACGATGATGTCGACGGCGCCGAACTCTTCGGCCGTACGGTCGACCATCGCCGCGATCTCGTCGGGCTTGGTCATGTCCGCCGGATCATAGCGGGCTTCGCCGCCGTTCAGGATGGCCAGGTTCGAGCGTTCGCGCTCGATCGCTTCCGCGTCGCCAAAGCCGTTGATGACGATCGTCGCACCCTTGACGGCGAGCGCGCGCGCCATCGCGAGGCCGATGCCGGAAGTGGAGCCGGTAACGATCGCGGTCTTGCCCTTCAGGAACATGGCGGTGCCTTTCGTGGTCAGCGCGGCGCCGGCGGGCTGGCCGGCGTGCGGGTAAGGTCATAGGCGGCAGTCCTGCCGTCCAGGAGATCGGCGGCCACCACCTGCGCATTGGCCATGGTCTGCGCAACCGCGTTCCGCCCGGCATCCCAATGTTCGTGCATGGTGCGTGCCGAAAATTCGAAGTCGCGCGATCCCCCCTCCCAGGCATTGGCGCGGTGGATCAGGTGAACCAGGCTCACCGGCAGTTCCGCGGCGCGCGACGCCAGTGCCCGGACCTCTGGGTCCTCACGCAGCTCGGGGGGGAGCTTGGCCAGCACCTTGCGGATCGCCTCGCGCTCCTGGCGCAGGCGCATGCGCTCGTCGCTGACCTGGCGGGTGCGGCTGGAAAACCGGATTTCCTTCTCGCGCGCCAGCACGTCGGTGAGCGTGCGCGGCCGTTCGGCGGCGGCCGGGAACAGGTCGACCTGGAACACGAGCATCGCCGCATCCTGATGGTCGAGCACATGGGTCAGCGGCGTGTTGGAGACGAGGCCGCCGTCCCAATACCAGCACCCGTCGATCTCGACCGGCGGCAGCCCGGGCGGAAGCGCCCCCGACGCCATGATGTGGCGCGCGTCGATGCGGCGCTCGCGCGTGTCGAAATAGGCGAAGTTGCCGCTCTCGAGGTTCACTGCCCCCACCGACAGTCGCACCGGACCGTGGTTGAGGAGGTCCCAGTCGATGAGCCTGTCCAGCGTCTCGCGCAGCGGTTCGGTATCGTAGAAGCTGAGCGCCTCGGGCGTGCCGGGAAGTGCGAGGACCGGCGGCCACAGCCGCGGCCGGAAGAAGCCGGGTACGCCGGTGCCCAGTACAAAGGCCGCGGACCATTCGTGGACCGCCTCCCGGACGCGATCGTCGGGGTAGAGCGGGAAGCGGGGAAGCGCGCTGCTCGCCTGCTCCCAGAATGCGCGAAGCCGCTCGATCCGCCGCTCCGGCGGATTGCCGGCGATGATCGCCGCGTTGACCGCACCGATCGAGATGCCCGCCACCCAATCGATGCCGATGCCGTTCTCGTCCAGCGCCTCGATCACGCCCGCCTGATAGCTGCCGAGCGCGCCACCGCCTTGTAGGACGAGGGCAACGCAGTCGGGGAGCGGAAGCGCCTGGTGGCTGCGGCGGTGCGGGTTGGGATCGGCGTCGGCCATTACCGGCGAACATGGACCGGACCGGCGCGCGCTTCAACATCGCAGCCGGGATTCGGCGGGGCGGGTGCAACGTCCCGGCGCGCCGCGCATTTAGTTGCGGACCTTCAACGAACGAGGATGGCGCGATGCGTCTCGACGATCTGGATCCCACACGGAACGCGCGCGACCTGGGCAGCGGTGGCGGCGGCGGTGGTGGCTTCGGCCTGCTGGGGCTGTTGCCGCTGCTGCTGGGGCGCGGGCGCATGGGATGCGGCAGCTTCGCCATCCTCGCCGTCATCGTGGTCGGCTACCTCTTGATGAGCGGTGGCGGCGGCATCCTGGGCGGCGGTGGCGGACAGGGCGTGCAGCAAGGCCGGGTCGCGAGCAGCGGCAACAACGTCGCCTGCGATACGGAGGCGGAGCTGTTCTCCTGCCGGGTCATGACCTCGACCGAGCAGACCTGGGGCAGGATTTTCCAGGAACAGGGAGCAACCTATCGCCCGGCCACGATCAACTTCTACCAGCGGAATGCGCAGTCGGGCTGCGGCGCCGCGCAATCGGCGATGGGGCCCTTCTACTGCCCGCCGGACCAGGGCGTGTACCTCGACACCAGCTTCTTCCGGGAGCTGGAGCAGCGCTTCGGCGCGGCGGGTGACTTTGCCCAGGCCTATGTCATCGCGCATGAGGTTGGGCACCATATCCAGAACCTGACCGGCACTGCCGCAAAGGTGACGGCCATCCAGCAGCGCGCCAGCCAGGCAGAGGGCAATGCCGCCTCGGTGCGGCTGGAACTGCAGGCCGATTGCTATGCCGGCGTCTGGGCGGCGCGGAACCGCGACCGGATCGAGCCGGGCGACATCGAGGAAGGCCTGCGCGCTGCCGAGGCGATCGGCGACGACACGCTGCAACAACAGTCGCAGGGCCGCGTCGTGCCGGAGAGCTTCACCCACGGCACCTCTGCCCAGCGCATGAAGTGGTTGCGCATCGGGCTGGAATCGGGTGATCCCGCGAAATGCGACACTTTCTCCGGAGCGATCTGACCCAATGAGCGTGGCCTTTCGACGTGAGGGAGACGACGAGCACAAGGAGCCGAAATTCGAGCTGCCGCTGCCGCCGGGCCCCAATCTGGTCACTCGCCGCGGTCTCGCGAAGATCGAGGCGGAGGTCACGCGCCTGGAAGCCGCGCTCGCCGCGGAGACCGACGAGGAGAAGCGGACGGCCCTGAAGCGCGACCTGCGCTATTGGCACGCGCGCTTTTCGACCGCGAACATCGCGCCGCCGCCGCCCGAGGGGGAGGTGGCGTTCGGATCCTGCGTCACCTTCCGGCTGAACGGCCAGACGCGCACGGTGTCGCTGGTGGGCAGTGACGAGGCGGAACCTGCAGCGGGGCTGATCCCCTTTACCGCGCCGCTGGCGGTGGCGATGACGGGTGCCGAAGTGGGCGAGCTTCTCGACTTTGGCGGAAAGGCGGGTGCGATTGAGGTGCTCGATACCCGCCCGATCGCGGAGGCGGAGTCCTGAGTACGCGACCGCGCATCCTGGTCGATGCCGACGCGTGCCCGGTGAAGGACGAGGTCTATCGCGTCGCCGAGCGAGTGGGTGCCCAGGTCACCATCGTCAGCAACGCCTGGCTGCGCGTCCCGCCAGGCGTGGAGCGGATCGTCGTGGACAGCGGCTTTGATGCTGCGGATGACTGGATCGCCGAGCACGCGGATGTGCGATCGGTGGTGGTGACTGCCGATATCCTGCTGGCGGACCGCGCGCTCAAGGCCGGGGCTAGCGTGATCGCACCCAATGGCAAGCCGTTCACCACCGCCTCGATCGGCAGCGCCATCGCGGTGCGGGCGATCATGGCGGACCTGCGCGCAGGCGGCGACCAGATCGGCGGTCCGCCGCCCTTTTCAAAGGCGGACCGCTCGCGCTTCCTTCAGGCGCTCGACACGTTGCTGGTGCGACTGACGCGGACGGGGTAGCGGGACGGTAAGGAGAACCAACATGGCCGAACGTTTCGAACGCCATCGCCAGCCCTGGCGTCCCGATGAGATCCAGAAGCTGCACACCCTGGCCAAGAAGGGAATGCCGCTGAAATCGATCGCCAAGGCGCTCACCCGCAGCGAGGAATCGGTGAAACAGCGCGCCAAGGAAGACGGCCTGTCGATCTCGAAGCTGCACTGAGGGAGACCGGGGGCCCCGGCGGCGTTGTCTCTGCATTCCCGATCAGAAGGAGCAGAGCATGAAGGCGATGGTTGTGGGCACCCCGCGCGGGCTGGACCGGTTGCGGATCGAGGACCGGCCCGATCCCGGGCATCCGGGGCCTGGCGAAATCCGCGTGGCGGTGCACGGTAGTTCGCTCAATTTCCATGATTATGGCGTCGTCAGCGGCATCATGCCCTGTGGCGACGGCCGTATTCCCCTGGCGGACGGCGGCGGCGTCGTCGAGGCAGTCGGCGAAGGCGTGCACGAGTTCGCCGTGGGCGACGCCGTCGTCTCCTGCTTCTTTCCGGCTTGGCAGGCCGGGCCGCCGATCATCGGGGACTTCAGCGGCACGCCAGGCGACGGCATCGACGGTTTCGCGCAGGAATATGTGGTGCGGCCGGCAACCGCCTTCACCCGCGCGCCCAAAGGCTATGATGCGGTAGAGGCCGCCACGATCACCACCGCGGGCCTCACCGCATGGCGTGCGCTGGTCGTGGACGGCCAGCTGAAGGCGGGGGACACGGTCCTGCTGCTCGGCACAGGCGGCGTGTCGATCTGGGCGTTGCAGATCGCCAAGGCGATGGGCGCCCGGGTGGCGATCACGTCGTCCTCGGACGAGAAGCTGGAGCGCGCGCGCGCTCTGGGCGCCGACTTCACGCTCAACTATCGGTCCGAAGCCAATTGGGGCCGCGCGATTCGCGATTGGACCGGCGGCATCGGCGTTGACCATGTCGTGGAGGTCGGCGGACCCGGAACGCTCGCCGAGTCGATCGAGGCGGTGCGGGTCGGTGGCCATATCTCGCTGATCGGCGTGTTGACCGGTGTCGGCGGCGAGGTGCCGACCGCAGCGCTGATGGGCCGTCAGGCGCGGTTGCAGGGGCTGATCGTCGGCAGCCGTGCGGACCAGCAGGCGTTCGTCGCGGCGCTTGAGGCGACCGGCATCCGCCCGGTGGTCGATCGCCGCTTCGGTCTGGAACAGCTTGCCGACGCGTTCCGCTACGAGGAAAGCGGCAGCCATTTCGGCAAGATCGGTGTCGAATGGTGATCGCGGCCTGAAGAACGGCCACGTTCCACCAGCAAGCGTCCCAAAGAAGATGGGCCCGGACCGATGGTCCGGGCCCAGTCCGTAGGTGCCGCCAGGCAGGGGAAGCCCGGCAGCGCTCAGGGGGTTCAGCGGAAGGTTGAACCGCCCTGAGTCGAACTACCACCGGTCTGACCGCCGCCGGCGGGAGTACCCGTCGTCGACGTTCCGCCCGTGTTGGCAGTCGAGCCCGTAGTGCCCGGCGTGCCGGCGCCCGCGGTGCTGCTCGTCGCAGTGCCGCTCGTGGCCGTGCTGCCGCCGGTCGAGGCGTTGCCGGAATAGGAACTGTGGCGGTCGTCACCGAACATCGCCTGGTTCCGTTCCTCGTCGCGCCAGTGGTTCTTGGCTTCATCCGCGGTCTTACGGATCTTCACCTTGTCATCGACGGTCTCGATCCAGCGTGACGGGATCGAGTGATGGCGACCGTGCGCGTCGACGTCGTTCTTGGTCAGCAGGATGCGATCGCCGCGGACCTTGTCCACCGTCCCGACATGCTTGCCGTCGGAGCCGACCACTTCCATGTGCTCCTGCACGCGGCTCAGCGCGCTTCGCTGGCCCTGGCGCTCGGTGCGCCAGCTGCTGAACTCGTTGTGGAACCTGCTCGCGTTCTCCTGGCGATATTCGTCATAATCGCGGTCGAACTCGGCAAGCTGCGCACTGCGCCAGCTGCCATAATGCGGGTCCTGGCCATAACGGCCTTCCCGAGCTTCGCGCCGCTCGTCGTATCGCTGGTCGAGTTCGCGGCGGCGCTCCGCCTCCTCATCGCCGAACCACGAGCGGACCTCGTCGCCGGCGCGATCCAGGAAGCCGCGTTCGTCATATTCATAACCCTGCGGCTGGCCGCGGAAGCGGCGGTCGTCCCGGTCGTCGCGGTAGCGGGACTGCGAGGCATAGCGGTCTTCGCGGTAGCGTTCGCCATAGCCGCGGTCCTGCCCGCCACGATCGGCATGACTGCGGTCACCATAGCCACGCTCGCCGTAGCTGGAGCCCGCACCATAGCCACGCGGGCGATAGTCGCCGCGGCCTTCGCGGTCGCCGGAATAGCGGTTATCCCGCTCCCAGCTGCTGCGCTCGTCGCGATCTACGTCGTTGAAGCGATGGCCGTCGCTGGCATAGCTGCCGCGATAGGCTTCCGCGCCGCGGTCGCGGTAGCGGCCGCCGCCGTAGTTCTCGCTGCCGCGGGAGCCATAGTCCCGGTTGCCGTAGTTCTCGCGGGCACCAAAGTCGCGGCTGCGATAGCTTTCGCGGCCATAACCGCCGCGCCCACGCCCGCGATATCCGTCTTCACCGGCGGCGGCATAGTCTCTTGCGCTCGAATAGGTGTAGTCGCGGCCGGAGCCAAAATCTTGGCCGTAATCACCCGCGGACTCGCCTCCTCGGGGATAGCGTTCATACGCCATGGATCGTCTCCTGAAACGTCATCCTGCGGTGCCGCGTCTCGTGGCGCAGCTTCCGGGGAATATAACCGGTCAGGAAATCCCAAGTTCCGACAGTCCGACGCGCCGTCGCCGCCATTCGGCGCAGTGGCACCTCCCGCGAATTGCGGTGGCGGGCAGTTGCATCGCCCATGCAGCCGAGTTAAGGGAGCGACCCCGGCGCTGCCGGGGACGGGGCGGGGCTGTAGCTCAGATGGGAGAGCGCTGCAATCGCACTGCAGAGGTCAGGGGTTCGATTCCCCTCAGCTCCACCACCCCACATTCCAGCATTTCAGCCACTGGCGACATGCTGACCTCCATGACCAGCTGACAAGCCGGCGCTTCTGGGACCGCACCGGGACCGCAAATGCACGGTCGTGTACCGCTTCATCTCTGACCAGTAATCTTCAACCGCCTCGACCAACTCACTGAGATAGTCGGGCCGCAGGTGCCGGTAGTTCCGCTTGTTCGTGCCCTCGCCGATGTGCCCAGCTGCCGCCTCGATCTGCGCCTCGGGAACGCCGCGCGCGTGCATTTCGGTAATGATTGTGTGGCGTAGTGTGTTCGGCGTGCCGCGGCCGCGCAGCTTCGGTCGGGGCTCCGTCTCACCCAGCTTCCGACGGGGCGGCAGGCAGGCTGGCTTGCCTCGCGCGTCGAGCACCGGTCGGCTGATCCCGGCCTCCACCAAGCAGGCGTCGAAGGCGTTGCCCAGGTCGTAGCAGTCGCGCTCAAAGAACTCCGGCACAGCTGGATCCGCCCACTTCGCCGGCGCCAGCTCTGCCCGGTACTTGATGACCTTGCCGGTGATCCCCTGCAGCCACGGCGCCAGGGTCGGCGCGATCGGTACGATCGACCGACGCTTGGACGTTTGGTCACGATCCGGATCTAGGAAGAAGATCAGCCCACGGTCGATCTGGTGATCGTGCAGGTCCAGAATCGCCTCGCTGCGGCCGCAGGTGCTGAGCGCGATGAGCGAATAGAGGAACACGTGGTGCCGCTCCGGCCGGCTCCAGGCGGCTTCCAACAGCGCCGCGACCTGCTCCATAGAATAGGTCAGGTCGCGCGGTTTCGCCTTCTCCTTCGCCTCGACGTCCTTCACGAACGGAGCGGCCTCGATCAGCTCCTCGCGCCAAGCCCAGTTCAGCGCACCACGGAGCGCGGCCAGGTCGCGGCTGATCGTGTGGCCGCCGACACCTTCGCCCTTTCTGAAGGCAATGAAGCGATCGACGAACGTCTTGTTGACGTCTGCGACCGTCACCCCGCCGGTGACGTGGCCGAGGCGCTGCTCACGATCGAAAAAGCGGAGCAGGTGCTGCACCGAGATGGCATAGCGCGCGCTATCAGCCTTCGTAGCCACATGATCCCGCATCCAGCCGGTCAGCAGCTCCGGTACCATCGCCTGCGCCTTCGGCTGGGGCTCGGCCGGCTTGCTCGCCTCCAGGTAGTGGCGCGCTAGCGCTTCCCGCGCTGCCTCGGGCGGCTCAGTGCTGCCGCCTCCTCCAATGCCTGTCTTGCGGCGGCGCCGTGTACGAGCGGCGGGATCGTACCAGCAGATGCTCCAGTCATCCCGCTCGGCTCGGTATTCGAGCCAGTAGGAGCCGAGTTGGACGCGCTCAGCGCTTTGGGCCTTTTGTCGCGCCATGTGGAGACGAGCTCCTTCCTGCGTTCGTCGGTGAGAATGGAATAGGCGGGGGACTCCACCAGAGCGCGCACGACGTCCGGCGCGAGGTGCGCCCTGGTGCCGTTCCGGGCCGCCCGCTCGAGCTGATCTGTCAGCTCATGGAAGGGCAGGGTCATTGATCCCTCCCGTGCAGATCGTGGGCAGAGGAGATCTCGCCGGCGCGGCGCCCTGTGCTTCCGCCAGGCGATCCGCCTCGTAGGTCGCGTTACGCGCCTTGTTGGCTGCGACTTCCCCGGCTGGAATCTTGCGCGGCGTGCGACCCATCTGAAGGGCCAAGCTGATGCCCAGCCATTGCAGCTCGAAGAACTTGGCTGGCCCTTCGCTCTCGTCCGAGAAATCCACCTCCCGCGTGTCGAGGCGGAAGACGTTGCTGGTGCCCCAGTCATACCAAGGCTCCAGCCAGGGCACGTCACGGCGGACGGTGCGGAGCAGCTTGTCCATTCCGAGCTGCACGCCGGCTTGATTGCGCTTGTTGTCGATCACGCCGCGCCTCCCGAGTTGTCGACCGCCAGGAACAGGACGCGCCACTCATCCCAGAGCCGTGCCACTTCCTGCGCGGCCCTCATGCGCGCGGTGCGCTCAGGTGGAGAGATCGCGCTTGGGCGACGGGCGTCGGCAGCGTAGCGCCGGTGAAGCGCGAGCGCCGCTTCGTCGAAGGCTCGCCACGCGACGTCGGTCGACGAGTTCTCTACTGCGAGCCGGATCATGCCGCCGGCTCCTGCGTCGCCGGCACCGGTCGCTTGCCGCGGACCTCCAGCGCGAAGGTGAGTAGTTTCTCGGTGTTCTCGAACCAGCCGTGGCTTGCCCAGGACGAGCACGAAACCACCTTGCCGTTCGGCATCTGCACAAAGTTGCCGATGTCCCCTGGCTCGCTGACGCCGTCATTGACGCCAGCGGCGGTAACAGGGCGGACATCTCCGTCGACGCAGAGCGCCCAGCCGATCAACGGCACAGCTTCTACAGACCATTCGTCCGTGTCGTCTCCACCCGTGAAGACATGAAGGAAGCTGGTTCCCGTCTCTGAGGGGATCAGCTGGACAGGTGTCGCGCCAAACCGCTCCCAGGTCATCAGGTCCATGTTCGTGGTGCCGTCCGCCTGCCGAAGCTGGACCATCTCCACGCCGTGCCGGTTCTCGACCGGCACGGCGCTGACGACCTGGTGCAACGGGATGAAGCATTGGTGATTATAGACGCCGGTCATGAGCGGAGCTCCGGATTAATCGTCTCGAAGGGGCTAGGCGACCGCTGGGCCCCGGCGATCAGACGCTGAAGCTTCCGAGCCAGTCGGTCGCACAGCGCCCGCGTCTTTGCCGGTGTCCTGGTCTCGACGCTGGTCGAGCTGAGAAGAGCGATCATCGACAGCATGGAGTCGATGACCTCTCCGCTGCGCACGAAGGCCGTGCGCGGCTGGCCAGGCTCGTCGACGATCGACACCGTCATGATCGCCTGCATGAGCGCCTCGGTGAAGCGTGCCTGATAGGCGTGGTCGACCTCGCTCATGCCGCTTCGCTCCGAGCAGGTCCCTGAGCGAAGCCGAGTGCACGTGCCTCAGCGAGGACCTTGGCCGCGAGGTCTTCTTCAGCCTCGTGGCCCTCTTCCGCGATTTGAGCGATCAGCAGCAGCTTCGCCATCATGTCGTCTGCAGTGACGGCTGGAGTGTCGATCAGGCGACACTCCACCTCCATCAGTTGCTGGCCGATTAACGCGCCTTCTTCGTCGGTGAGGCTCGGCTCATTCAGCCCTTTAAGCACCGTGTTCCGTTCATCGAGAATGCTGCGGAGGCCGGCTGCTTTGGCTTCCGGGCGTGGCAGTTTCACCAGGTCCGGCGTGTCCGCTGCTGCGGGCCGCATCCGCGGAGTCGGCGCCGGCTGGCCGTCAGTGCCATGAGACGCAAGGTCGACACCTCCCAACTTCGCCAAGTCATCGATCGCGTGCCACATCAGCCGGGGGTACCAGTCGGCAGATTGCAGCCCTTCGACGAAGTCGGGGTGCTTCGGGTCGGTCATGGCTCGATCGGACCACGCTTCCCCAACGATGCCTTGAAAAGCGCGGCGCAGCTTAGCGAGCACTCCCTCGACGGTGGTCGCCTGCGTCGCGATTACGAGGTCTTCGAGAGCCGCCGTCCGCGCATCAGCCGCAGCGTCGTCCTCCGGTAGATCGTGACCCGGTCCGGAAGCCAGCCACAGTTCGGTGCCCCGTCTGAACTCCGCAAACGCGGAGAGAAGGTCGGCGTCGCGCTGAAGGAACGCGCCCAAGCGCCCGAACCGACGCGCGTCGGATGCAAGAACTTCGGCCGTCCGCTCACCACAGCGTGCCCAATCCTGCTCCTCTGCCATAAGCTGGAGCTTGACCGCGAGCTCGGCCGGGCCGGGGGCAGGAGCGCGGTAGAGCTGATCTCGCGCGTCGCAGTATCCCCACGCAAGGTAGCTATCGTGCGCCTCTACCTGTCCGAGCGCGTCAATATCGTTCTGAACCGCGTCCGTCGGTGTGCCGGCGTCAAGGAGGGCGATCGCTTGCTCGTAGCGCTTGACCACCGGGGTGTAGACTTCAGCCTCGTACCGGCGGTACTCCGCGCGCGCTTCCTCAACGCCAGCCCAAAGCCGCTGCCAGTGTGCCAGCGCGCCGCCCATGAAGCGTTCACGAACCACCGCTCCATCAAGCAAGTCGCCTGCATGGCGCTTGATCTCGTCGACCAGGGCTTCGCCACCGTGAGGCACGATATCTTCCACGCCGAGCATTGCAGTGCTGCACAGCATATGCACCGCGAGGATGAAGCCGTTCTGATCGGGCGGGGTGAGTCTTGCGAGCTCCACTGCGGCGCGGGCAGCGGCCTTGGTGAGCGGGAGGTAAGCCTGCCAGTTCGGCTCTTTGCGGAGCTCTGCCCCTGCGTCCGCGAAAAGGGGCTCGATATGCTCGTCCCAGTGGGCGTCACGGGCAGCGATCGCAGCCTCAGCCTTAGCAAGCGCGGCGTCCCAAGCAGCGAGGTCGAGCGACTGCGCCTGTCCAGCCAGCTCGTCGAGCGTCTGCTCGCCCGCTCCAGTCGAAGTGCCGCCGAATGCCCGGTTGACCGCGGTTAGGGCGGCCGTCGGCGCGCGGGACGATGTCTGCGCGGCCGGAAAGGCGATGTCCTTGAATTGCGTTGCCATGATGATCTCCATCAGATGCCGCCACGTCGTCGCGGCCGACGGAGTATGGATAGTCGGAGATATCCGACTAGTCAACGCAAAGTAGGAAACTTCCGATATTAGTCGGGCCATTCCTCATCAGGATACCATCCGCAGTCGTAATCCGCTCCTGAAGCGCGGTGTTCCGGTTCTTTAGCCTTTTTGGGCGGAAGCACAGGCACCTCTCCGTTGAACGCTGCACGGATCACCGCGCCGTGGCCGGTGAGTTCCTGGAAGACGCACTGCACCTCGTGGCCGGCCTTCATCAGGCCGCTGATGAAAGGCGCTCGCTCGGCTGTGAGATAGCCGATCTGGACCCCGCGGCAGCTGAATACCGCGATGGCGTTCTCGTCCTTCGGGTTCTTCGGTTCCGGAACGAGTTGAACGGGCTCGCCAGGTGCACACATCGCCAGTTCAAACCGGCGTGTGGGGCCCCGCTTGTTCGGATGCGCGGCTCCGACCACGGCTAAGCTGAGAGCGGGGCGGGGCACACCTAGACCGATGTTCTTACGGTTTCCCGTAGATACGCCGTCTAGCCTCAGCGACGATGATCGTCCGGTTGTCCATTAGGTCAAATCGAGCGCGGGACGCCCTCAGCGCACTTTGGACATCAGTGGTTTCATCGACGAGTTTGCGAAGGGTGGCGAGACCTTCCATATAGGCGTCCGAATTGCCTGTGCCGATAACTTGCGACAACGACTGGGTTGCCGCCACATGTGCCGCGATAGCCTGGCGAGCTTCCCTGCGCCCGGCTTTGATGCCTTCAGCGTCTAATACGCTGTCCGCCAGACCGGTTACGCTGGCATCAACGACAGCACCAGTAGCTACGAATTCCTGCACGGCTGCCAGGTACTGCTGCTGAAGCGCTGCTTCTTGATTAAGTCGTGCGGTGAACATGTACGTGAACAGGGCAGCCAGAAACCCGCCGAGAATGGCGGTTGCCAAGCCGCCAATCGCGAGTTTCAAATATCGCTTGGCCCGTTCTGGCGTCAGCCACGGGGTAGGAGGCGCAGCGCTAGCCATGGCCGCTATTTGCTCCCTTTGCCCTCAAACTTCAAGGTTGCCCTGGTGCTGACGTAGGCATCCCCCCTGGCCCGACGGGCGAGGTTTGCCTGCTGTTCTATGCGAGCCTCTCCCAGCGCGGCTTTAATCGCATTCACATCCTCCTCTACCGCCTTTTCTATGGCGTTATCATGGCCGCCGACATGCTTGAGGCGCACGGTCACACGGTTGTCGCCAACCTGCTTTGAATCGCACGCGCTAAGAGCGAACAATGCCATGAGGGAGAGTGCGAATGGCGACACGGAGCGGACAAAAACCTCCCCGGGCGACTGTATATCTATCTTCAACTCCGCAGCGCGCTCATCTGGGAGCTTCTCAAGCCCTAACTCGGCAAAGCTCTCCGGCCGAGTTTCTCCTCGCTCGATAGAATCCCGAAGGACGTCGAACGCGTTTAGCCAAGTGGCTAGGACTGCATGATCCTCCGCCGTAAAGCGATTCTTCGTGGTCCGGAACTCGGCCACAAAGCGTCCCTTATAGACAAAGTTGCTGTAGGCTAAGCGGTATACTGACTCTTTCTCAGTCTCGCCTAATGTGAAAACTGCGGCACGAGTATGCAGCGCGGCGATGAGGTCCTCGTCAAGAAGAAGTTTAGGAAGGCCAATTCGCCAAGCTACGGGGCGGCCGTAAAATCCTCCTGTAAACTCACCATCCTTAGCCTCAACTCTTCGGATATCGCCGGCCTCCGTGAGGAACTCGCCAATGAGTACATTTTCGCGGTAACCCTCCGCAGGCACAACCACCAAATCTCCCTTGGCAGCCTCGTGCCAGAGGCGTTTCAGGAACGTCAGTACCCCGCGGTCTTGAGCTCCGATGCCTTCGGCGCTCTGAGGTTTGTTTCCACGTTCTCGACTCGCGAGTTCTCGCTCCCATCGATCAGCGGCAATTAGGGGAAGCAGATCCTCATCGCGCCACGTAGATGGCGCACCCTCGAGGCCATCTAAACCTCGAACATCCGGGAAGACCGTATGGGCGTCACGCACGGCTTTATAGAACCGGTGTGTTTTTCCGGCAGATGCCTTCCACACCCGGTGAGATTCAGCGATGACGTAGGCATCTAGCTCAACTTCGATTGGTTTCGACCCGTCAATAAGCTCACCGAAGTCGTCCATTTGCCTCTATCCCCTTCGTTGGAAGCAATGGCTATCGCTGACAGTTGTTTAGAGTCAATTCAGGTACGCGCGGTTGCGCTCAGAACTTTTTCAAACGCCAGATTATAAGCGCTTTAGAGGCGCTTCCCAACGAAGACGACGCGCGCCACGATATTCACAAAATCGATCGGCTCCTCGTCCGGCGCTACGGCCGGATTGTCCGAAAAGATCTGGTACCGGTCGCCTTTCACCCGCAAGCGCTTGATCGCCGCGATGTCGCCGATCGTGTAGGCCCAGATAGCGTCCTGCTCCTTCACCTCCCGCTGAGACCGGTCCAGTAGCACCAAGTCGCCGTCGTCGATGGTTGGAAGCATCGAGTCACCCCGGCCCCGCGTCCAGGTCAGCAACTCGGCAGGCGAAAGCGTGATCGTCTCCACCCACTGCTGCGGGAACTGAAGCACCTCCACTTCCACCGGGCTGTCCGCGAATGTCGCGCCGAGGCCAAAGGCAAGGTCGATGTGCTGAATGCCTACGGTGTGCACGTCGCCAGTTGAGGGGCCGTGATCTTCCGGGTGCTTTCCGGCGGTCCGAGCCTCACTCGGGGCATACAGGTCTGCTTCGCTCCTTCCGACCTCCCGCAGGAGCTTGCGGAGGGTGTCGGAACGGGGGCTGATGGGCTGGTTCTTGAGGTTCGTGAAGAAACCCCGATTGACCCCAGCCCGCACGGCCCAATCAGTCTCAGCCAAGCCCTCGGGCTTGATCGACATGAGGGCGTCGTAAAGTGCCCGACCCCTCAGATCTTCCATTTCGGCCATGTAGGACGTCTCCCACAGGGGTTGAGACGCAGGTAGCCTGAAGTTTCCAACTTGATCCGTCGGAAACATCCGACTATATCGGATTGATGCACACGACGCTGGCGAGCGACGCGGACATTCTCGCACGGATTGAGCAATTCTGCCGGGATAAGGAGGTGCCAACAACGACCTTCGGTCGGCGCGCCATCGGAGACGGCAACCTCGTGTCAGAACTGCGCGCTGGTAAGCGGTCTTTGACCCTCAAGACGGCCAACCGGATCATCTCCTTTATGGCTGACTTTGGTGCCGAGGCTCGCGCAGCATGATCCGCTCCGCCGTCCGCCGCTGGCTCGGCATTCCAGATCCTCTGGCCGGTGCTCCCTTCGCCGCTGATCAGGAAGGTCTCCTCCGTCAGATCGCCGAGGTCGCGGGGAGGCTTGCGGCACAACGGGATGTTTTTGCCCCCCGCGTCGTCGCAGTCACGGATTGGCCAGATGCCCGCGAAGCTGCTTCTCGATGCTCGTCCAAAGGGACTCGTGATGCGCAAGGCTGATCTGCGTGAAATGAGCGAGCTCTTCGGAGGGCGTGTTGTTGCTGAGGTAGGCGCCTTCAAGCGCTTGGTGCGACTCCTCAGCCACCCGCTTGCAGTTTTCGAGCGCGTTAGGGTGCGACCGGAGGAAATTCGCCCACAGGTTTTCCAACGCGAAACGATACGCAATGACTTCCGCGCGCAGCTCAAAAAGCTGGTCCATTCTTCTCTCCGTGCTGGTCTCGACAACCGCACGATAGCCGGACGGGGGGCGGCGTCCAGCCGCCTCCCGGACGGGCTGCTTTGATGGAAAGCCTGGGACCCATGGCAATTGCGCTCAAGCCGCCGGCCCGGTCGGATGGCCGCCCCTTAGTCATTCACCGGCACCGTGCCCCGCACCACGTCGACAATGTCGTCGAGGATGTAGAGCGCGGGCCCGTGCAGGGTCATCGAGTTCAGATCCTGCAGGCGGTCAAGGAAGTGGTGGGCGACGTCATTGCCCAGATCCTCCCGCATCATCGTGTCGACGAGCGCGGCAACCATGTTGCCGACCGCGAGAGCCGTGACCTGGTTCTGCCGACGAGCTTTTCGATCCTTCACCATACATACGGAGTTACGGCATGAACGCGCCGCACTTCCACGCCCGCCGCCGTACGTTTTCCGCGTCTCGCGCGGTTGAGGTGCAGGGCTCCGTGCTGACGGACATCAAGAACGACGACGCCGCGACCTGGAAGGATATCGGCGAGGTGCTCGGCAAGTCCGAGGACCGGGGCGCGGTATACGGCGCCGGTACGTCGCCGATGGACTTGCCGACCTTCCTCCGCGGCTGCCGAGAGTGGAAAGGCCGGTTCGCTGACCCGCTCCTGGCACTCGTCGGCGGGCGTTGGGCTGACGCGGGTTCCGTCTGCACTGGTGACGAAGCCTCTGCCTCGCTGACGCTATCTCAACTGCTGCCGGCGATCATCGCTGCCGAGCTGGATGGCGAGACCACCGTCGCGGAGATCGAGCCGCAGGAGGTTCTGATCCGCCGCGTTCATCGAATCACCGGCATGTGGCTGGACATGATCGCCGCCGAGCACGCGAGGCGTCTGGCATGAGCGCGGGACCGGGAAGGGGCCGCATCGACGATGCTGATTTCCGGCGCCTCGTCGACGAGGCGAAGGAGCGGCACAATATCAGCGATGTCGTGCGCCGGCGGACGAAGGTGGTGCGCGCGGACCGCGAACTGGTCGCGCTGTGTCTCTTCCACAAGGAACGCACGCCCTCGATGCGGCTCAACGACGCGAAGGGCATCTATCACTGCTTCGGTTGCGGTGCGTCCGGCGACATCGTGAAGCTGGTTCGGGAAACCGAAGGCCTTGGTTTCATGGAGGCAATGCGCTGGCTGGGTGCGGCTGGACTGCCTGCCGTCGATCCAGCTGCGCGTATCCAGGCAGCCGAGGAGGATGCGCGGGAACGTCAGCGGGCGATTGACCGCGCTCGGGACGTCTGGGCGTCAGCGGTGCCGGCTGCGGGAACACCAGCGGAGGTTTACGCCCGCTCGCGCGGCATCGTCATGCCGCTGCCATCCTCCATCCGCTTCGCACAGACCCCGGCCTGGTACGACGATGACGAGGGAAGCTGTGGCCCCGACCTGCCCGCACTGGTGGGCGCGGTGACGGATCGCACCGGCGTCATCGGCCTACAGCGGATCTTCCTCTCGAAGGGCGGACGGGCAAAGGCGGCGATGCAGAAGCCGAAGCGCAGCCTGGGTCGCATCAAGGGTGGTGCGCTGAAGCTCGGGAGCGGGCAGGGGCCTGCGTCCGCCGAGGTCATCGTAACCGAGGGCCCCGAGGATGGGCTCAGCCTCGCGCAGGAAATTCCCGACCGCGAGGTCTGGGTAACGCTCGGCACGGCGATGATGCCGTTCGTCGAGTATCCGCTCGCCACTCGGTCGGTGTGCATCGCTGGACAGAACGATCCCGCCGGCCGTGCGGCTGTAGCAAAGGCGATCCCCGGCATCACGCAGCGGGGTTTTGCAGTCCGGACGATCTGGCCGCGCGAGGGGTTCAAGGACTGGAACGATCAGCTGCGGGGGATCCGGGCATGACCGGCGCGTTTGATCAGCAGTTCGCCGCGGCCGATACGGTCAGCCCCCTGCACAATGCGGATGCGGAGATCGGCCTTCTCGGAGATCTGATCGACGATCCCCGCCGCATCGACCTGACCGTCGACGGCGGTCTTCGCCCCGCGGACTTCTCTGTCCCGCTCTACGGGCAGATTTACGCCCGCATGCTGGAGATGTCTGCAGCCGGTGCCGCGATCGACGCGACGACGCTCGGGCCCTTCTTCGCGACCGAGGAAGAATGGCCACGCGCTCGGGCGGTTCTAGCCGCGGCCGCGATGAATTCCGGGTCGCTATCCCGCACCAGGAGCTATTTCGACCAGATCCGCATGCTGTCGCAGCGGCGGCGCATGACGGCCGGCCTTCAGGATGTCGTCACGTCGGCGCGGAACCTTGACGTCACTCGCGAGGAGTTGCTGGCGCAGGCAGACGAAGCAGTCGCCGAGATGGCCGACCAGGTCGTCACCCAACAGGATACCGTCGGAGCCTATGCGCAGGTCGTGATCGACAGCTTCGGCAAGCCGATCGTCGGCGTTCGCTGCGGGATCATCGGTTCGCTCGACGACAAGATGGGCGTGCTGCGGCCGACGAATATGGTCGTGGTGGGTGGCCGCCCCGGTATGGGCAAGACGTCGGCGGTCACTTCGTACTCGATCGGGGCCGCCATGCGCGGGCACGGCGTGCTCATCTTCTCTCTGGAGATGAGCGCCGACGAACTGACGCGGCGGATGCTGGCAGACATGTGCTGCTCCGTGGATGGGAGCGTGCCCTATGAGGCGGTCCGCGACGGCACGGTGAGCCAGGCCGACATGCCAGCGGTACTCGCGGCGAAGAAGCGGCTGGACGCGATCCCTCTCGAAATCAACGAGACGGGTGGGCTCACCTTGGCCAAGCTTGTGCGCCAGGCTCGATCCCACAAGCGCCGCCTGGCTGCGAAGGGGCAGCGGCTGGAGCTGGTTGTGGTCGATTACCTCCAGCTCATGGCGCACAGCCGCAAGGGCATGTCCCCGTACGAGCATGCTTCGGAGGTCAGCACCGGACTGAAGGCTTTCGCCAAGGCCGAGGGTCTGACCGTGATGGCGGTCGCGCAGCTAAGCCGTGACCTTGAACGGCGCCCCGACAAGCGGCCGATGCCGTCCGATCTGCGCGACAGCGGCCAGATCGAGCAGGACGCCGACGTGATCCTCTTCGTCTACCGCGAGGAAGAGTACCTCCGCCGGGCGGAACCGGAGGACCAGTTCGGCCCCAAGTACGAGGCATGGCGCACCGACATGGACGCCGTGCGCAACAAGATCGAGTTCATCGTCGCGAAGCGCAGGAGCGGCCCCACGGGCAAGGCCATGGGCTGGTTCTTCGGTGCGAACGCCGCCGTCCGCGGCAGTGACTTCTACCAATTGGAGGGCCGGTGATGGCGCGCATACGCTCGGTACACCCTGGTCTATGGACCGATGAGCGGTTCGTCTCGCTGACGCTCCCCGCTCGCTTGTTGTTCATCGGCTTGTGGAATGAATGCGACGATCAAGGATCGTTCGAATGGTCTCCCATCAAGCTTAAGATGCGGCTCCTGCCGGCTGACAACGCCGACACGACTGAGCTGCTCGCCGAGCTCGAGGGCGGTCAGATGGTCATGAAGTACGAAGCGGGCGGCCGGCAGTACGGGGCAGTTCGGAACTTCTGCCAGTATCAGCGGCCGAAAAAGCCGAACTCGGTCCACCCACAGACGGATGAAGTTCGGGAATGGGTGCGCACTGTGGCGCGATCAATCCGTGATGGTGGGGAAGGAGAGGGGGCCTCAGAGCAGGGCGATGGGGAACCTAAGGCCCGCGCAACCCCGTCGAGTGGGGAAGTGGTGGGGAACCAGTTACCCACCGGTGGGGAAAAGCGCCGCCAGAGGAAGGAGGAAGGAGGGAGAAGTAGTTCCGTAGCTAACGCTACGGGCGCTTCGGCGCCGCCGGATGATCCTGTGAAGGCGCTAATCGACACCGGGATTGCGCTGCTGGTCTCGACCGGGACACCCCCGGCCAGAGCCCGCTCGATGATCGGCAAGTGGCGGAAGGACCAGGGCGACGCGCCAACACTCGCTGCGATCGTAGCTGCTCGGGACGCCGGTATCACCCAGCCTGTCGAGTGGATCACAGCACGCTTCCGATCAGCCGGCGAGCAGGAGGACGAAGCCCTCGCGATCAGCCGGGCGACTGCTGAGCGATATCGGAGGATGGAAATGGCGGGACCGCCGCGAGCTGCTGGAGGAGAGCGATGATGAGCGAGGCGAGCTGCGGTGGCTGCCGATTTTGGAACCGCCTGCGGACCAGCGCATGGGACCTGGACCACTGTTACGAACTGCAGGACGATCACACCGGCATGTGCCGCCGCTTCCCGCCAGTGGGGCGCAGGCCCGATCTAGACGATAAGAGTTCGCTTAGCGCGGATGCGGCCAAGGCCGCGCACTGGCCGGTGACTTGGGAACGTGACTGGTGCGGTGAGTACGGGCCTGCCGCGGAGGCGCGTGCATGAGTGGCAGCGATGAGGCCCGCGCAGAGCGCATCGCCCGGGCTCGCCGGGAACTGGCGGAGCGCTATGCGGCCGATCCTGCAAGCGTCACCGCGTTTAACCTGCGGATGGCGCGGCTGGCGGCTGCTCGGAAGCGTGAGCGTCAGCGGTTTGAGCACCTGGTGCTCGGGAAGCCGCGGCCCAAGCCTGTTCCGGTGAAGCCTGCCGGCATGCCGCGCGCCGAGTGGAAGGTTGAGCGGAAGCGTCAGCTCGCGGCGGGTGCGGAGCTCGAGCCGGGTCTCGAAGAAGCGATGAAGCTGAAGGAAGCTTGGTCGCACAAGCAGACGGGCACGCCGGAGACGCACGAGCACGCCGAGCGCACCCATGCCGACGCGCTCATCCAGCTCGAGCGCAACGGCACGATCGACAAAGAACAGCTGGAGTGGGCGGCCCAGATCGCAAACGTCTACCGCAGCCTGGAGGCTGACGTGGCTCTGAAGGTTGCCAGCTTCGAAGCGCGGGTGGACAGCTCGCGCCAGTGCGGCGGGCTGGTGGGGGAGAGCGTCCGGCGGGTTCGTCTGCACCTGGCCTACGGGTACTGGCGGGCGGAGCTACCTCAGCCGCGCCAGATGGTACTCGACATGATCGTGGGGGATCCGATCGGCTACACGGTCGCCGCAAAACGGTATGGCGTCCATAATCGCAAGGCGAAGCGGTTCCTGCTGGACGCGATCAATGCTTGGCCGGAGTGTGTCGGTCGCGCATACCGCGTGCACAGTGAGGAGGATATTCACGCTGCTGTCGATGCTGCAGGATGAGGCGGGGCACGGTCTACGGCCAACCTATTCTGATATGACCCTCACGTGCTCTGGTAATCGGTTTAGTTGCTCGCTTGCGACTGGGGCTATCGTTTGGACATCGGCACGACGCTGATCTGACCGTCGCTTTCGATGCATGCCCGCTTGACGTCGGCATAGCTCTCGACGCCCTCTGTCCGCAGGTGGCTAAGGAGTTCGTCTTCGGTCAGGTATTCACGGCGCATGTTCTTCCTCAGAAGCTTGCCGTCCCGTATGACTTCGATCGGCGGGGCTGACACGAGCCGCTCAACCATCGGGATACGGTAGCTGAGGAAGTTAAGCAGCCAATCCCAAGCTATCAGCACGGCGATCATGAAGAACCCGTCGGCAATAGATGTGTAGCCTCCCAGCCCGTGTGCTGCTGCTTGAGCAATCAAGAGGATGAACACGAGGTCCATCGTGGCGAGTTCGCCGCCCATTCGCCGGGGCATTACTCGCATGAGGATGATCAGGCCAAAGTATAAGGCTGTGCCGCGGGCCATGATTTCCAGAATTGCTGCTTCTGACGCGAAGATGCTATGCCAGTCTTCCGGTAGAACTTTCACGTGACTCTCTTTTCATCCTGAGCGCCGAGTGGCGCCGCTGCTATCATAGCTCTTGTTGGTGTGCGGGACCATTTCCCGAGGTGCGCCAGGGCCGTTCGATGAAGGAGCGGATGTCCTGCTCGAGCTCGTTGGTTGAGGTGTGGACACCGCGGCGCAACTGCTTGCGGGTAAGCTCGGCGAACCAGCGCTCCACTTGGTTGATCCACGATGCTGACGTTGGCGTGAAGTGGACGTGGTAATGCGGTGGGCGAGCGAGCCGTGCCCGGACCAGCGCGGTCTTGTGGGTCGTGTAACGTCGCTCGGAGACCGAGAGGTGGCTGTCAGGTTCTGACGGTCTTAACTTATATCACTGAGAATTAGGGCTTTTCGTTACGCGAGGGGATCGACTTACGGCCCACTTGTTCGTTCGGGTTGCCGGGCAAACGGCCCAGTAGCAACCAGACAGGCGGAGGTTATTCATGTATTATCATGACAAGCGGCTCCAATTTCCCGTTGTCGTGGACAAGCCGAATCCGCAGTTCGCCCGCATGCTTCAGCAGGCGATCGGCGGCGTGGAGGGGGAGATCCGCGTGTGCATGCAGTACTTTTTCCAAGCCTGGGGCAATCGCGCGCCAACCAGCAAATATCGAGACATGCTTCTCCACACCGCGACTGAAGAGATTGGCCATATTGAAATGCTGGCGACAGCTGTTGCGATGAACCTCGAGACGGCACCGTCGTCCGCGCAGGAAGAAGGCGCAGCGGACAGCATCGTCGGTGCGGTGATGGGCGGCAGCAGCGCCAAGGCCTCGATCGAAGGCCTCATCCACAAGAACCTCTTGTCCAGTGGGCTCGCCGCGATGCCGATGGATTCGGATGGCGTCCCGTTTAACATGAGTCACATCTACGCCAGCGGTAATGTCGCGGCAGATATGTACTGCAACGTCGCGGCGGAAAGCACCGGGCGCGTGCTCGCCGTGCGCCTGTTCAACGCGACTGACGATGAAGGCATGAAGCGGATGCTTCACTACATGATCGCGCGTGACACGATGCACCAGAACCAGTGGCTCGCGGTTCTGGATGAGCTCGGCGGCCCCGCCGTCAACATGCCGATCCCCAACTCCTTTCCGCAGGAGATGGAGGATCAACAGAACAACTATAATTTCTACGCGACCTCGGTGGATGGCTCGGTGCCGGAGGGTCGCTGGACCAGCGGCCCCTCGGTCGACGGCAAGGGGGAGTTCACCGTGTTCCAGAACCAGCCGCTGACACCCGAGCCGGCGGAACTTGGGCCGGCGCGACCCGACAGCGGCGCGCAGGCACAACAGATTGCCTAACAGGCTTGGGGGCAGGCAGGTCGCTCGCGGTCTGTCCTGTCCCCGGTCCGTTGAGGGAAGGGGGCTGCAGTCGGATCGCCTGCTCAGATCTGCCACAGCGGAGCTAGCGACTCCACACCTTCACTCGCGCGGCGCCAGGATCTCCAGCAGCCTCGGCCGCGCACCTTCTACCGCTTCCAGGTGCGGATACCGATGCCCCTCGGCCCAGCGGATTTCAACCTCCCGCTCCTGCTTGCCGACCGTGATCCGCAGCCGCACCGTGCCGCCCGGCCTCCGGGCCTCCGCTACCGCCTGACGCAGCAGCTCGGGTGAGAACGACTGCCCCTCAACCTCCTTGATGGTCGCGCCCGTCGTCAGCCCGGCCTCGAACGCGGGACCTTCCCACAGCACTTCCTCGACCTTGCCGGTCGCCTGCGCCGTCAGCCCCAGCGAGAACATCAGGTTGACGTTCCCCGCCACCTTCTCGCTGTTGCGCAAATAGTCGCTGGGCGTGTCGCGATAGACCAGCCGATAGCCGCCCCGCTCCAGCCCGGCGAGCGGCGCGCCCGCATGGGTGCCCTCGATCTTCTGCTTGAAGAAGCCGGTCCAGTCGTAGGGGGCAATCCGGCCCAGCGTCTCCACCACCTCGTTGAAATCATAGGTCCGGGTTGTGAAGCTGCCGTCCGCATCCGCCGCAAAGAACGCCCGCGCAAAATCGTCCAGCGACCGCGTGTCGCCTGACAGTTCCCGGATGCGCGTGTCGACGTCCAGCCACACCAGCGCGCCCTCGGAATAGTAATCCTCGCTGCGCTGCCAGCTCGGCCAGGGCAGCGTCGCGCGCGCGGCGATGATCGGGTCGCGCGTCGTGTCGCTCATCGGGCGCCAGCGGCTGCCGGCGCGCGCCGCATGGGTGGCGGCGATCAGCGCGATCGCCTGCATCGTCCATTCCGGCGTCCACAGGCCCGAACGCGCGCACAGCACCCGGTCCCAATATTGGGTCTGGCCTTCATAGACCCACATCAGGCTGTTGCGGATCGGCTGGTCGAAGCTCGGCGTCCAGCTGTCCGCGCCCCGCCGATGCTTGCCGTTCCACGCGTGGATGAACTCGTGCGGGATGGTGTCGCGGCGGGAGAACGTGCCGTCCCAGTCGGTGAAATAGTCCGGCAGCGTCACCGCCTCGCACGACCGGTGATGCTCCACCCCGATGCTGCCGATCTCCTCGCTCAGCGCGAACAGCACGTCATAATGGTCGAACGGCCGCGCCCCGAACAGCTTCACCGCCTGCGTTACCAGGCCGCGGTGCGGCTCGATCTTTTCGGGCGACAGGTCGATCATCTCCGCCGCATCGGCAAAAATGTCGAGGTGGACCATGCCCTCGTCGTCCAGCGGGATCCGCGCGTGATGACGCCCCGCGAACACCGGCGAGTCCACCAGCACGTCGAGCACCGCGGTCTCGTACAACACGGTCCCGCCCTCGCTCCCCACGACCTTCAGCGCACAGGCCTGCCGCCAGCCGTCCGGCACCGTCAGGCTCGCATCGACCGCGATCCGCCGGGCATAATAGCCCGCCGGGTACAGCAGCACCGTGTTCCACTGCAGGCTGAGCAGTTCGGGCCCGATGACGATCCGGCCCTGGGCGCTGTCGGTGGGCGACAGGAACTGGAACTGCGCCTCGATTTCCACGACGCCCTCGGGCACATCGACGTGGAACGCGTGGACCTTCGTCGAATGGCGCTTCCACGACAGGTCCTTGCCGCCGCCGCGGATCACCAGTCCGGCGAACAGCTCGATCGGCGCTTGGGGCGCGTGATAGCCGGGCAGCCATTGCGGAAAGAACAGGGTCAGGACGCCCGGCTCCGCGACCGGGATGACCTCGCGCACCCGCACGATGCGGCGGATGACGTCGCGGGCATCCACTTCCAGGCGGATGCGCCCGGGATAGGGCACGTCGCAGGGTTCCGGGATGACATGGTCCCGGGCGGTCGTCTCGGTCTCGGTCATGAGGATCCTAGGAAATCTGGCGGGCGAGTTCTGCAAGCAGGATACGCGCGACGGGCGTATCGCCGCCGTCGCGCACGTCCAGGTGCGCGCGCAGGGCGCAGGGCTGGCGGCGGACCCGCTGACGGATCATGCCCCGGCCGATGCGTGCGGCTTCGGCCAGGGCGGCGCCTACGTTGGGGAACTCGTTATGGTCGCTCTTGATCGGGCGGGTGGCATTTGGGGTGCAGAGATGAAAGGAATAAGCAGGCATGCGGTAAAAATGCCCGCACAGGCCCCCCGGTTGCCCATGCAAACGTAGATCAGCACGATTTCCCATTCTGACGCTGACAACCTCGCAAAGGCCTGAACCGAACCGCTTATGCCGCGTTTGCGCGACATGGCTCGGTTCTATCTCCACCTACATAACAGCATCGGCACCGTCCGCGACGAGGAGGGGGTCGAGCTTTCCAACCTGGAAGCTGCTCGAGATCAAGCGGTTCGGAGCGTCCGCTCTATCATCGCTGATGAAGTGCAACACGGCGTCCTGGATCTGCAGGGACGTGTCGAGATCGCCGATGCGAACGGAAGCGTCCTAGGGGTGGTACGCTATCGAGACGCGTTCGAGCTACACTTGAGTGGAGACGCAGCTTGATTGAGCGGCACCTGATGAAGCTGCGCGCGCGCGACGAGATTTCCGCCGAGGAAGAAGCCGCGATCCGGTCATCACTCTTGCCCCGTGCAGCGGTTCCTGCGGACACCACGATCATTCGACCGGGCGAGGAACTCCGCCACTCCACCCTCCTTCTGGACGGGATCGCCTGCCGCTACAAGGACATGCGGGACGGGCAGCGCCAGATAACCGAGCTCCACGTCGCGGGTGACTTTCTGGATCTTCACAGCTTCACGCTCAAGCGCCTCGATCACTTCGTTATGGCGCTTACCCCATGCAAGCTGGCACTAATGCCGCACACGAAGCTCACCGAGATCACCGAGCGGCATCCGCACCTCACGCGCGTATATTGGTTTGGGACCAATGTAGACGCCGCCGTTCATCGGGAGTGGGAGGTCTCGCTCGGCCGCCGAAGCGCATTATCTCGCCTGGCTCACCTTTTTTGCGAGTTGAACGTTCGTCTGGAGATCGTTGGTCTGTCTGACGGGATGTACTACGATCTGCCGCTGACCCAAGCTGAGGTGGCAGATTGCCTCGGTATCACTCCGGTCCATTGCAACCGCGTCATGCAGGAACTGCGCGAGCGGAAGCTCTTGGAATGGAAGGGGGGAAGGCTGAGCATCTTGAACAGGGATGAGTTGGCAAGGGTCGGAGAATTCGATCCTGCTTATCTCTATCTAGAGAAGCGCCGCCGCTGAACGGCCGCTAGGCACCACTCTCAGCAGGCCGCGCCAGGCGAGCGGATCCTGCAGGGTGAACGGGCGGGATGGTCATAATCAGGCAGCCAGCTCGCGCCCGAAAGCCGTCGCTGGTTCGGATCTGCTGTCACGTGAGTCGCAGGGTTCTCCCGAGTTAGGCGCCCGCCCGGAAGCGTGGTAAACGTGCTTCATCACCGGTACAGGCTTGTCGGGCGCTGGTGGCTGCGAGACTTGCGTGCTCCCGCCTCTCAGTCGGAGTACACGCCATGGACCCCTCGTGCGCTTCTGCACTTCAACTCTTTGTAGCCCGCCTCGCGTCGCGCTCTGTCCTGACCGACGAAGAGACAAACGCTCTCCTCGGCTTAAAGGGGGAGGTGAAGCAGGTTCCTGCGCACGTCGACTTTGTCAGGCAACGTGAGCAGGTGGATCACTCCTGCCTCGTCATTGAGGGGCTCGTCGGCCGCTTCGGGCAAAATAGCGACGGCGCTCGACAAATCACCTGCCTTCACATTCCCGGCGACATGGCGGACCTGCCATCGGTTGTGTGCCCTACGTCGGGGTGGGGCCTTTCAGCCCTTACCAGCACGACCATCCTGCGCCTGCCACATGCTGAGCTTCGTCGCACCGCCGCAAGGTACCCTGGAATCGCCGAAGCGTTCTGGAGAGACTGTGTCGTTGACGGGTCGATCTATTCGCAATGGGTCGTGAATATGGGCCGCCGAAGCGCGCTTGCTCGTCTTGCCCACCTGTTCTGCGAGATGGCCGTCAGGTATGAGCGAGCAGACCACGGCAACAGACATGCGTTCCCGCTGCCGATTACGCAGACCGATCTTGGCGACGCGACCGGCCTTACGAATGTCCATGTCAACCGGACGCTGAAGGCGCTAAAGGCCCGATTCCTCATCACAGCGAAAGCTGGAAAAATCACCGTTCACGACTGGGATCAGCTGGTCGGGATCGGAGACTTCGACGACGGCTATATGCTTTTCGGAGGACCGACTCCTCGCATCACCGAAGAGCCCAATCCACCCGCGTTCGGCGTCGCCAGAATTGCGTAGCGGACACCTACTCAACGGGTGACTGCCTGCTATCGGACCCGCCCTCGGAAGCTGCATGTTTGCATTGCCGGCAGTTCAGTGACCCGGCTCATCTTCTCCCTACGCCCTACCCCCACGGTCACGGCCGATGCACGGAGAGCGGTTGAGAACTGTTGCATCCGGCCACGAAATGTGTCAGAAAATCCCTGCGACAGCTATGTCTGGCGCAGACGGCCCGCCTTATGGCGGGCTTTGTCGTTTCTGGAGGTGGCGATGGCGGTCAGGGCGCTCAGTTCGTCGGACCGCCTCCGGCACCTCGCCATTGAGCTTGAGAGCTTAGCCGACGCGATGGAGCGGCCGTCACGCTCCACCGCCCGCAGCGACATGCTGATCGCCGAGTGCGAGCGCATCGCGTGTGACGTCCGAGCCGTGGTGCGCGGGCCTGTCCGTTCGATCCATCCGCCGCTGTGGCACCAGGACGGACTGGCGGCGTGCTGATCGCGGCGACGACCGGCCAAGCGGCGTCCCAAAGGATGGGATGCCACCCCCCCTCGGGTCCTTCCGGGGCTGCAGGGTAATACGGGGGGCAAAGGCGCAACTTCCGTCTAGCCACAGGAAATCGTCTTACTTCTTCCTCCCTGTCGGGCTGTGAAACGGCACTTTTCCGCCATTTTGGGGCGTTTTAGCAGGGAAGTATGACCCCTCTGGGAGGGAAGTGAGTGGAAATCGACCTTGAGGAGCCCACTCGGCCCCAGCTTGCCGCGGTGTTCGGCGTTTCCAGCCGCTGGATCGGCGAACTGCGGTCCAAGGGCGACCTGCCGGAGGACGGCGCCTCCCTGCTTGAAAACATCGAGGCGTGGGCGCAGGCGAAGTACGGCATCGACGGGGCTCAGGGTGCGCTCGATCTTGACGCCGAGAGCGCCCGGCTGAAGAAAGAGCAGGCAGATTCGAAGGCGATGGATAACGCGGAGCGTCGTGGCGAACTGGCTTCCCTGCCAGATATGTCCGGGGCCGTTATCAGCGTCATCGCCATGGCGGTATCCCGCCTGAGCCAAGTCGGCATGATCGTCGCGAAGGGCGATCACAAACTCAGGACGCGCATCGAGAAGGCGGTCAACGACGCCCTCAAGGAGTTGAGCGTCGCCAAGGTCGAGAAGGCCAGAGGCGGAGGCCTAGATGCCGAAGAGGCCGCCGAAGCAGACTGAGTTCGAGGCACTTCAGATCCGCGGCGACGATGCCGTACTGTCGGCCGTTCGCGAATGGCTGGCGATGTTTGCGCCCCGGCCCAAGCCCAAGCTGTCCGAGTTCATGCTGGAGCACGCCTGCGACGACACAGGCGCCAGTATCACGCCGTTCCCTTTCCAGCTGGAGATGGCGGACGCGTTCACGGATCCTGAGACGGCCCAGCTGAGCTGCCGAAAGAGCAGCCGCATCGGTTACTCGACGATCCTGCAGTCGTTCATGGCCTACCGGATCAGGTACGATCCGGCCCGGTCGCTGATTTATCAGCCCACGATCGATGACGCGGAGAAGTACAGCCGCGACGACTTGGAGCCGGTCCTGCAGTGGGATGTCGTCCGGGAGGTCGCGACCTTCAAGCCGCGGCATGCGGACAACCAGATCCGGGCCAAGCGCTACAAAGGCGGCTGGATCCAGATTAAAGGCGCGAACAGCCCGAAGGAGTTCCGCCGGGTCACCGCCGACGACGTTTTCCTGGAGGAGTGCGACGGCTACCCGTGGGCCTCGAAGGAAGAGGGCGACCCCGCCCGGCTAGCCTACAAGCGCAACCTGACTTCGCCCCGGCGGTTCAGCGCAGCGGGTTCAACTCCGAAGGTAAAAGGCCTCAGCCGCATCGACCTGCTGTTCGAGCAGGGCAGCCAGGAATACCGTTACGTTCCTTGTCCGCATTGCGGCGAGATGCAGCAGCTCGTGTTCGGCGACGGTACTGGCGCCGGTATCCGCTGGGAACCGAAGGAGAACCCAACCCGCGCTTGGTACCGCTGCGTGAACGGCTGCGACATCGACGAAGCTGATAAGGCGGCGATGGATGAAGCCGGCGAGTGGCGGGCGCACAACCCCGGCGCATTCCCGCGGCATCGGTCTTTCCACATCTGGGCGGCTTACAGCCAGCATCCGGGTGCCGCCTGGCTGGAGATTGCCCGCGAGTTTATGGAGGTCCGCAAGGACCCGAACCTTCTCCGCACCTTCGTCAACCAGACACTCGGGGAGGCATGGTCCGAGCGGGGAGAGGCTCCCGAGTGGCAGCGCCTCTACGATCGCCGGGAGACAGCCATGGCGATCGGGACGCCTCCGGTCTGGGCCGGCCTGTTGATCGGATCAGTGGACGTACAGCGGGGCGGCGGTGGCCGGCTCGAACTGGACATTTGGGCGTTCGGGCCAAAGAAGCAGCGCGCCCTAGTCGAGCATATCGAGATCGACGGCTCGATCGCCGATCACGCGACCTGGACCAAACTGGACGAAGCGGTTGGCCGGACCTGGCGGACGCAGGACGGCCGCTCGCTAAGGCTCGCACGGGTCGCAATCGATTCTGGCGATGGTGCGAACACCATGCACGTCTACGCTTGGGCGCGCCGGCATCCGGCGTTCGCCATGGCGGTGAAGGGTCGGCACGCGGTTGGTATCGGACAGGCGATTGCCGGGCCGACCTGGCAGGACCTGACGATCAACGGCCGCAAGCTGAAGCGTGGCGTTCGCTTGTGGACCATCGGCACCTCCATGCTGAAGCTGGAGCTATACGGATACCTATCGTTGGAGAAGCCGGTCGACGGCGAGCCTTACCCGGAGGGCTACGTCTTCCTGCCCCAGGGCACCACGGACGAGTGGATCAAGCAGCTGGTTGCCGAGCAGCTGGTCCAAAAGAACCTGAGGAATGGCCGCTCGCGCGTTGAATGGGAGCAAACTCGCCCCCGCAACGAGGCGCTCGACAACGCGATTTACGCGCGTGCTGTGGCGGTCAGTTTGGGTGCCGACGAATGGACCCAGCGCCAGTGGGGCAAGCTGCTCGGCACCGTTGCGGTGAAGCGGCCGGCGCCGGTGAAGCCTGCCGAGGCTCAGGCCCAATCCACAGCGGCATCTGCTCCGGCCAGGGCGGGCATGAAGCCGCGACGCGCAAATCCGTTCACGAGCCGCAGGAGGTAGCATGGCCTACCAGCAGTCAGATCTCGACCGGCTCGACGCGGCGATCAGCAGTGGCGTGCGCTCAGTCACTTTCGCCGACGGGCGCCGCACCGAGTACCAGAACCTCGATCAGCTGCTTGCCGCGCGCAAGGTGGTGGCGACGCAGCTGTCCATGCAGGAGACCGCGAAGGGCGCGGTCGTGCGTCGTCGGGTGCCGTACTACCGGAGCGGCCTCTAAGTGGCGTCGTTCCTCGAACGGCTGTTCGGCCGCGCACGTCCCACTGGCAAGCCGGTCCAAGCTGCTACGGCACCGAAGCGCATTCGCACGGGGCGCGGAGCGCGCGCTGAGTATGACGGCGCAACGTTAGGCCGTCGCGCCGCCGGCTGGAGGCGGACCCGGCTGGATGCCAACGGCGAGCTTTCGCCGATGGTTGCCGCCGCGCTGCGCGGAATCGCCCGTGACTTGGTCCGCAATAATCCGTTCGCGGCGCGCGGCGCGGCCACGATCGCGAACAACATGGTCGGGACCGGCATCACCTTTCAGGTGTATCGCGACGGTCAGATCGACGACCGGTTGAACAAGCTCGCGCGCCGGCACCTCGACACCACCGCGTGCGACGCCAGCCGCCGCCATGACCTGTATGGGCTGCAGCTTCAGGCGGCGCGCACCATCGTCGAGAGCGGCGCCGTGGTGATGCGTCGCCGCTGGCGCCGGGCCTCGGACCGGCTGCCGCTGCCGTTCCAGCTCCAGGTGATCGAGCCGGACTACATTGATCCGTCCAAGCACGGGCCGCTCTCTACGGCTCCCGGTGTGCAAGGCGGGTTCCTGATCAACGGCGTGCAGTTCAGTCCGCTCGGTGCGCGCGAGGGCTACTGGCTGTTCAACGGCCATCCGGGTGGCGGCCGCGCCGACGCGCTGGGCTCTACCTTCGTCAAGGCGGCAGACGTAGCGCACGTCTTCCGCGCCGATCGCCCGGAGATGGAGCATGGGGCGACTTGGTTCGCACCGGTCATCCTGCGGATGAAGGATTTCGGCGACTACGAGGACGCGCAGCTTACGCGGCAGAAGCTGGCCAGCGCATTTGTCGGCGTCGTCACCGGCGAAGACCCGGGCGGGACCATTCCTGGCATCCAAAGCGAGGATGGCGACGCTGGCGAACCAGTCACGCTCGGCGAAGACCGCGAACCGCTGGACTACATCGAACCCGGAACCTTCCAGTACGCGAGGCCGGGCGAAGAGGTCACCTTCTCCGACCCTCCCAAGGTGGAGGGGTACGCTGATTACACGAAGGTGTCGCTGCGGGCGGTGAGTGCCGGCCTTGGGGTGCCCTACGAGGCGCTCACCGGTGACTTGTCCAACGTGAACTTCTCCTCCGGGCGCATGGGATGGCTCGAATACCAGCGGTCTTTGTCCGCTTGGCAGTGGAGCATGTTCATCCCGCAATTCTGCGGTGCGGTTGCAGCCTGGCTGATCGACGCCTTCGCGATGCTCGGTGAGGACGTCGATGGTGTCACCGTGCGGTGGACGCCGCCCGGCCGTGAGATGATCAACCCCACCGAAGAGGTGAAGGCCAGCCGTGACGCGATCCGCGCTGGGGGCAAGACGATCTCGCAGTGGGCGCGCGAGCGGGGCGAGGATCCCGACACCTTCCTTGCTGAGGCGAAGGCCGACTTTGAAAAGCTCGATGCCCTCGGCCTGATCTTCGACTGCGACCCTCGCCGGGTCACCGCTGTCGGCAACCCCGCGGAGCAAGAGTCCTCCGCTCCTCCCGCACAGCCTCAGGGGGCCTGAATGCTCGAAATCCTCATCTACGGAATCGTCGGTGACGAGTGGGACGGCCTTGATGCCAAGACACTCTTCGCCCTGATCGCCAGCGACGACGGCGACATCGTGGTCCGCATCAACTCGCCTGGCGGGTACGTCATGGAAGGGCTGGCGATCTTCAACGCGCTCGCCGCAGCCAAGGCCGCCGGGCGCAAGGTCACCGTCCATATCGACGGGCTCGCGGCCTCCATGGCGTCGGTGATCGCGATGGTCGGCGACGAGATCGTCATGGCCGACAACGCGCTGATGATGATCCACAACCCGTGGGATGTGGCGATCGGCGACGCTCGCGAGCTTCGCGCTGCGGCCGACAAGCTCGACGTGATCCGCGACCAGCTCGTGCGGATCTACTCGGGTCAGACTGGTCTCAGCGCCGACGCTCTGATCCCCATGCTCGACGCAGAGACCTGGCTCACCTCGGAGCAGGCGCTCGAGCAAAAGTTCATCACGTCCGTGTCGGAGGCGTCGAACGCCGCGGCCTGCAACGTGTCAGCATTCGGGTTTCGCAAGGCCCCCGAAAGCCCGGTCATCTCCGCAATGGCGATGCTGGGAACCCCGCGGACGGCCGCTGCCGCTCCTAAACGTCCACAGGAGAAAACCATGGACCTCTATAAGACCCGCGCGGCGCTGGTTGCCGCGATCGCCACGTTCCAGAAGGACGGCGGCACGCAGAACGAGATCGACAAGATCGTCAAGTCTGCCGTGGCGCTCAATGCACAGGACGCGCTCCCCGCAACCGGTGCCCTCGCCCTGACGCCGGCCACCAACACTCCGGCGCCCCAGACCGACGCGTCGGTCGTCGCGCTCACCACTGCCGATGTGCAGAACGCCGTGACCGCGGAACGCTCCCGCGTTGGGACCATCCGCGCGCTCGGCTCCAAGCACAATCTGCCCGGCGAGTTCATCGACAGTCTTGTCAACGACGGCACTCCGCTCGCCACTGCACGCGAGAAGATCCTCGACAAGCTGGCGGAGGAGGGTGATGCCGCCAACATCGGCCACAACAGCCCCGCCCGGGTCACCGTCGACCAGCGCGAGAAGTTCCGGGAGGGCGCCACCAACTGGCTGCTCGTCAAGGCGGGCGTCGCTCACCTTGTCGAGAAGGCCGCCGCGCTGAACGGCAAGCCGATCAAGATCGACCCGGGCGAGTTCCGTGGCGTTCGCAACGTCGACCTCGCGCGTGAATCGCTCGGTAACCTGGGCGTGAACATCACCACTCGCGACCCGGACCAGATTGTGCGCCAGGCGATGACCTCGCAGGGCACGGTGATCACGCAGACGACCAGCGACTTCCCGGTCCTGTTCGAAAACGCGATCCATCGCACGCTGCAGGCGGCCTATGCGACCACGCCCGACACCTGGACGCGGTTCTGCGGCACCGGCACCGTGACCGACTTCCGCCCGCACAGCCGGTACCTGCGCGGCTCGTTCGGTGCGCTGGACAACGTGAACGAGGCAGGCGAGTTCAAGAACAAGGCCATCCCCGACCTTGCGAAGGAAGCGATCACCGCGTCGACCAAGGGCAACATCATCAACCTGTCGCGTCAGGCGATCGTGAACGACGACATGGAGGTCTTCTCCGGGCTCGCCGTCGACCTCGGCCGCGCCGCCAAGCTGACGATCGAGATTGACGTCTTCGCGCTGCTCAACAGCAACCCGATCATGAACGACGGCAAGCCGCTGTTCCACGCGGACCACGGCAACCTCGCTGCCGCGGGCGCCGCGCCTTCGGTCGCCGCCTTCGACGCGATCCGCGTTGCAATGGCGCAGCAGAAGGACGTCAGCGGAAACGAGTTCCTCGACATCCGCCCGTCCATCCTGCTGCTCGCGCTGGCACTGGGTGGCGCAGCGCGCGTCATCAACGGCAGCCAGTACGATCCGGATGCCGTGAACAAGCTGCAGCGGCCGAACATCGTCAACGGCATGTTCGAGGATATCGTCGACAGCCCGCGCCTTTCGGGCACCGCCTATTACGCCTTCGCGGATCCGAACGTCGCGCCGGCAATCGAGGTGGTGTTCCTCAACGGCGTAACGGAGCCGTTCACCGACAGCCAGGACGGCTGGCGTGTCGACGGTGTCGAGTGGAAGGTCCGCCACGATTACGGCGTCGGCGCCGTGAACTGGCGCTCCGCCTACAAGCAGCCCGGCGCCTAAAGCCCGCGTACCCGTGAACCTGCGGCAGGGCCGGCTGCGGCCGCCCTGACCGCTTCAGGAGAACAGCCATGAAATTCGTGAAGCTGCTGACCGCAGCGCACGTCGCGGGCGTGCTGCGGCACCCCCACGAGGGTGTGCTGCATGTTGACGATGCCGAAGCCGAGCGCCTCGTCGAGAGCAAGGTGGGTGAGGATGTCACCGCCGACTTTACCGCCAAGCAGAATCGGGAGACCCCGGTCGAAGCAGGCACCGAGCCGAGCGGCTCGCAAGCGGAGACCCCCGCCAATCCCCATCAGGCCGAAGTCGAAACCGACGCTCCGGCCGAGGCCAAGCCTGCGCGCCGCAAGGCCGCGGCGGACAAGGAGTAAGCCAAGATGGCACGCAACTTCATTCAACCCGGTGAGACCATCACCATGACCGCTCCCTACGCGGTAACCAGTGGCGCAGGGCTGCTGGTCGGCGCGGTGTTCGCCGTTGCCCTCGCCGCTGCTGCGCAGGGTGCTCCAGTGGAAGCGCGCCGCGTCGGCGTGTTCGACATGACCAAGGCCCCTGGAGAAGCTTGGGTGGCGGACACCACCAAGCTCTACTGGGACAACACCAACAAGCGGGTCACGTCGACCGCCACCGGCAACACGCTGATCGGCGTTGCTCGTCAGTCGCAGGCGTCTGCCGACACCGTCGGTCGCGTTCTGCTGACCGGCCAGATCGCCGCTTAAAGCCATGGATCCGTTCGCCCCGGCGCTCGACGCCCTGTTCCACGGGCCGGGCTCCGAGGCGGCGGACTACGTGACCGAAAGCGGCGTGCAGGAGGGGGTGCGGGTCATCCGTTCCCGCCCGACCGCCGATGCCCCGTTCGGCGACAGCCGGATCCGGCAGGACACCTGCATGATCGACGTGCGGCGCTCCGAAGTGCCGGCGCCTGCTGCCGGCGACCGCTTCCTGATCCGCGAGATTGACCCGGCCGCCCAGGCTGAGGTCCTAACCGTCTGCATCGTCACCGGCGACCCGGCGCTCGATGTCGAGCGCATGACCTGGACCTGCGAGGCGCCGGAAGCGTGAAATTCGAGGTCGAGGTTCCCGACTTTGCCAAGGTGATGCGCGAGGCCGAGGGGGGCGTCGCGCGTGCGGCTACCGTCGCGATGCGCGCCACCACTGGCGATGCACTGCGCGAGCTGCGCGGGCAGGTGACCTCGGCCGGCCTCGGACAGCGCCTGGCGAACACCTGGCGCGGCAACGTCTATCCGAAGTCGCGCAACGGGATGAACCCGGCCGGCTACATCTACAGCCGTGCCCCGGACATTATCGACAGCTTCGTGCGAGGCGCGACGATCTTGCCGGTAAACGGCTCTCGCTTTCTCGCCATTCCAACCGCCAGCGTGCCCCGGGCGCTTGGACGTCGCGGCTCTGCGCGCCGCATGACGCCGGAGCAGGTCGAGCACACCTTCAACCAGGACCTGTTCTATCAGCGCGGCAAGAATGGTCGTGTGCTGGCGTTCATCAACGCAGTGGGCGCGCGGCGCGGGCGCGGGATCCGCCAGGCCACTTCACGGCGACTGGCCCAAGGGCGGGTCCTCAAGCGCGTGCTGATGTTCACCCTCGTGCCGGTGGCGCGCATGCCCAAGCTGCTCGACCTAGATCGCCCCGCCGCGAATTGGAGCGCGGCCTACATCGCCGCATTCACGCGCGGGCTGGAGAAGAACTGGTGAGCAAGCGCCTCGATGTTCTCGCCGCGGTAAAGGCGCTCGTACAGGCGGCCGTGCCGCACTCGCAGGTGCTGGGGCTCGATGGCAGCGACGCTGCGCCCGCACGGATCCCGCCGACTGGCCGCGTCGTAATCCGGAGCGGCGAGCCCGGCGAGCCCGAAGTCGACCTCTGTCCGCTCGTCTACCACTATGCGCACCGCATCCCGGTCGAGGTGACCGGAGCTACCGAGGAAGAGGTCGACCGCATGATGGGTCGGATCGGCGCCCAGGTCGAAGCCGACCGCACGCTCGGCGGGCTGTGCGACTGGCTGGAGCCGACGGGACCCAACACCGACGACATCTACGGCGAGGGCGCGAACCCTGCGCGAGGCGCAGATTTCGACCTGGTCGCCTCCTACTCGACCACTTCCCCTCTCAACTGAGCCCGAAGGAACCCACCATGGCCGTACAGCCTACCCGCCGGCGCGCGCTCGGCATCAATGCCGTGCAGTCGGCCGTGTTCGAAACTGCTTATGGGCAGACGCCCACGAGCGGCTTCCGCCGCCTGCCGTTCGTCAGCAACTCGCTGGGGGAGGAGCGGCCGCTCATCGAAGACGATCAGCTTGGCTTCGGCCGCGAGGGGCTGGACCCGGAATATGATGTCGCGACGAACGATGGTGACGTCGTGGTGCCGATGGACACCCGCGCGTTCGGCTGGTGGCTGAAGCTGCTGCTCGGCGACCCGGTTTCCGCCACCGCGAGCGGCGTCACCACGCACACCTTCACTTCCGGCAAGGACCAGCTGCCGTCCGCGTCTATCGAGATCGGCAACCCCGAGATCCCGAGCTTCTCCGTCAACTTCGGCGCGCTCGCGAACCAGCTGCGCGTTTCGATGGCACGCTCTGGCATGCTCAACGCGACGATTGGCGTCATCGCGCAGGGCGAGACCCGCAAGCAGGCGCTGAGCGTTGCTGGCACGCCCACCACCCTGGCCGGCGAGCGGTTTCAGCAGGCGACGGGATCGATCAAGCGCGGCGGTGAGGTGCTGGGCAGCGTCACGGGCGCCGGTTTCACCTATTCGAACAATTACGAGAAGGTGGAAGCCATCCGCGAAGATGGCCGTATCGATGGCGCGGATCCGCTCAAGGCGATGATGAACGGCGAACTGACGATGCGGTTCGACCGGCTGGACCTCTATGATGCGGCTGTCGACGGCACCCCGATCGATCTGTCGTTCGGCTGGAAGCGGGGCGATTTCAGTCTCTTTTTCACTGTCCCGCGCGTGTTCCTCCCGCGGGTGAAGACGCCGATCACCGGCCCCGGCGGCGTCCAGGCCACGTCCAACTGGCAGGCATCTGGTGCCGGCGGTCACACGCTGACGGCCGTGCTCAAGAACGACGTGGCTAGCTACTGATCCTCCAGCGGAGAACGCCCGTGAAGAAGGAAGACACCGCCGCCAACGCGGCGACCGAAAAGACCCCGCCGCCGCTGCCGACCCATGCTGCCGCCGGCATCACCCCCGGCTTTGCAGACCTGCGCGTGATCGACGCCGAGACCGGCAAGGCGATCGCGCACGTGCTGGAGGCGGACACCGACAAGGGTACCGTCCGCCGCTATGCCGTCGAGCGCGGCAACTTCGTCCGCGAGGGCAGCGACCTGAAGGTCATCGAGGAGGAGCGCAAGGTCCGTCTCGAGTGGATCGGGGACGCCGCCTGATGCTCGTTGTCCAGAAAAAGGCAGAGGGGCCCGCATGGGTGCCCGTCATGGGCTGCCAGGTGCTGTTTGCGCCAGTCGACCGGAAGATGATGCGGGCGGCGCGGCGCGCTGCGATCAAGGCGATCCGGGGGCAGGAGCCCGAGGAAGGCGAAGAGGCCGCGGACGCCCCGCCCGCCGAGCAGCTGGAGGAGTTGGGGGACGCGCTCAGCGTGGCCTTGATCCTTGCCGGCGCTCGCGACTGGAAGGACGTCTGCCTGATGGCGGGGCCGGACGACGAGGGGCCGGGCGAGCCGCTTCCGTTCAGCCGCGAAAACCTTGAGTACGCGCTGTCCGACCCGCTCACTTTTGAAGCGTTCGACCAAGCCTATGTCATGCCGTTCGTGCAGCGGGAGCGGACAAAAAACGTCTCCGCCGCCTCTCATCTTGGCACTGGGGAGGCGGCGATGCCGGTGAACGATACTGCCAGCTCACCTGCCAAGCGAGCGAAGCGCGGCGGTGCGAGCAGTGCCCGTACCGGATCGAAGAGCCGGACACCGAGGAAGCGGAAGGTGTCTGGCAAGTCCTGACCTCCTGCGAGCGGCAGCTGCGCGTCCGGGGCATGGACGGCAAGCCGTTCGCCCTCGACTACGCCGCCGTAATGGCGATCGGCGCCGCCCTAGGCGCTGACATGGAAATGCTGGCGGACGTGCTGCCAGACGCGGAAGCCGTGATCGTCGCCCGGTTCGCCGGGGACGAAGCCGGGGATTGAGGAGGGCGCGTGGAAAAGTCCGTCTCGATCCGCATGGGCACCACCGGAAAGGCCGATGTCACCCGCACCTTTGACGAGATCGCCGCGTCGGGTGACGCGTCGGCAAAGCGCTGGAGCAAAGCCTACCAGCGGGCAGGTGAGGACGCCGAGGCGGCGATCCAGCGGCAGGCCAACGCTGCCGCGAAGATCGCTGCAATCACGCCCCAGTCGCCGCTGCAGATGCAGATCGCCGACGCGAACGGCACCGGCTTCGGCCAATGGGAGGGCTCGGCCCGGCAATCTGCGGCCGCGTTCAAGGAGCTCATCGCAACCGAAGAGCAGCTGGAGGCCAGGACCCGGGCGCTAGTGAGCGCGATCGATCCGGCGTTTGCGGCTCAGCAGCGCTACAACGCGGAGATCCGAGAGGCGGCGGCGCTGCACGATGCCGGGCGGATCACGCTCGATCAGTTCATGCAGGCGGAGGCCCAGGCAGCTGCGGTCCTCGAAAAGGTGGCTGGCGCAACGCGTACGGCCGCGACCGAGACAGCCGAGCTGACTGCGGTGCAGGCTCGCGTAGAGGCTGCTGCGGGAACCGGCTTCGGCCGGTGGGAGGGCTCGGCAAAGCGCTCGGCGCAGGCAATGAGCGAGTTGCTCACCGTCGAAGAGCAGTTGGACGCCCGGACCCGGGCGCTGGTCGCCTCTATCCTCCCCGCTGCGGCCGCACAGCAGCGGTTCAACGCCGAAATGGAGAACGCCCGGGACCTTGTCAGCAAGGGCAGGATCTCGCTCGACCAGTACGTCGCCAAGCTGGGGCAGGAGAGGGCCGCTCTCGACACGGCTACCGCGGCGCAGCAGCGCAATGCCAACTCGGCTGGCGCCCAGCGCGCGGCGATGCAGGGGCTGTCGTTCCAGGCGCAGGATCTATTCACCCAGCTATCGATGGGCGCGAACCCGCTCAGTGTGCTCGCAATCCAGGGCGGGCAGGCGGCAGGGCAGTTTGCCCACCTAGAGGGCAAGGCCGGGTCATTCGCCCGCTTCATGATCGGGCCCTATGGCCTCGCGATCACGGGTGGCATGCTGCTGCTCGGCGCGCTCACGGATCACCTGCTCAAGAACAACGACGCTTCGGAAAAGGCCGAGGCGGGCATGAAGAAGTTCCAGGACCGGCAGTCGGATATCGGGAACTTCATCGACACCACGACGGGCAAGCTCAAGGAGCAGAACCGCACGCTGGTGCTCAATGCCATCCTGACGCGGCAGGCACAGATCGCGGCGAACGAGAAGGCGATCACCGACGCCCGCAGCAAGGCGTTCGACCGCGCCGCGGATGCTACCCTCCGCACGACCCGCGCCGCTCCGGGCTCCACCACGAGCGGCGTGAGCTTCGAAGACGACGTCGATGTGCAGCGGGTCATTCGCTCTGCAGGTGGCGACGTGGCGAAGCTGGCCGACGGTCTGGCCGCGCTGGCGAAAACTCGGCCGGAACTGGCTCGGGTGGCCCTCGACGTATCCGGCATCGGCGGTCAGGCGATCATCGCCACGCGTGAGAACGCCGACCTGCAGAAGGAGCTCCGCGCGCTCCGTGGCGATACCACCGCCCTCGCAAACGCCGACACCGGCCTGCTGGAGGCGCGTGCCAAGCTCGCCGGGGCGACCACCACGCTCGACCGCGCGCAGGCGCAGTATCAAATCCGCATCAAGGAAGCCGATGCCGCCTATGCGGCGAGCGGCAAGACGCAGGCGGACCAGGCGAAGCTGCTGGAGGCACGCACGGCCGCCGAGCGCGATCTCAACGTCGCGCAGGACGCCAGCCGGCGCAGCGGTGATCGCCGCGCGGAATCGCTGGGCCGTCAGGCCGAGGCGATGGAGGTCAACGCCGAAGCGTCGCTCGACCTGGCGAAGGCCTATCTGGTGGGCGGAGCCGCCGCCCTGCGCGCCGAGGCTGCCCGCAAGGGCCTGACGGATGCCACGCGCCGCGGTATCGACACCGACGCGCAGGTCGCCCGTCAGTTGCAGGTGATGGTCGGCGAGCAGGTGGCGAGCGGCGCGAAGTCCGTTGCCCAGCTGCGTGAGGAGACCGAGGCACGCGCGGCTGTTCGCGCGCAGGTGCTCGCCGGCACGCTGCCCGCGCAGGACATGGCGCGAGCGCTGTCCGACGAGGCTGCGCTCCGGCCGCTGCTGAAGCTGCAGACGGTGGCGCAGGGCGAGGCGCTGGCGCAGCTGACGACGGTGATCGAGGCGTATCGCAAGGCGCTGGCCGAGATGCACGAGGAAGAGGCAAATAGCGGCGCTGTGAAGGCGACCGATGCGGCCAAGGCCCGGTTCGCGGAGACCATCTCCAGCATCTATGACCTCGCAAAGGATCCGCTGAGCCGCGCGATGGACAGCGCGCGCCGGGCCGCAGAGGCGGAGGCGGACGGCCAGGGCTACAAGGGAGAGGAGCGGCAGCGCTTCGTCGACGCCCGCGTAGATGAAGCCTGGGCGGGCGAGGCGAAGCGCCGGGCCGAGTATTACGCTGGCACCGTCGAGGATCAGCGTGATTCCCTGCAGCTTGCGCAGCTGGAGCTGGCGCTGTCCGCCGCCAACGATAACGAGCGCGGCCGTCAGGCCGAGAAGCTGCGGTTGATCCTGGACCTAAAGCGCCAGGGGATCGATGTCGACAGCGCCGAAGGCCGCGAAATCCTCGCGAACCATGAGCGTCTGGATGGCCTCTATAATCAGGCGAAGCTCGCCGCCGCCGGGTTCCAGGAGCTGCGCGACTTCGGCAGCGACTTCGTGGACACCGTGCTTTCCGAGGACACCTGGTCGAGCTGGGGGAACGCCGGCAAGACGGTCACGAACATGCTCAAGAGCGAGTTCATCAAGCTTGCGCTGCTTAACCCGATCAAGAACCTGCTGAACGGCGACAAGGCTCTGCCCACCCTCACCAGCGCGATCGGCAACATCGGGAAGCTGTTCGGCTCCAAGGGCGTCGGCAACAACGCCGCCGGCACCGAATGGTGGTCGGGCGGCGCGACGTGGCTGGCGGAGAACGGGCCGGAGATCGTCAACCTGCCGCAGGGTTCGCGGGTGACGTCGGCCGGTGAGACGCGGCGCCTGCTGGGCGGAGCGGGGGGACTGCCGGGGGGCGAGATGAAGCTGAAGCTTGAGCTAACCCCGTCTCCGTACTTTGACGCACGGGTTTCGTCGGTGGCGGGCCCGATGGTCGCTCAAGGCGCCCAGGTTGCAGCGGCGGGCGGCGCGGCGATCGCGGAGGCGAACGACATGGCGGCTGGCGCTCGACGTCTAGGGCGGGGTTGGCGCTGATGGCTGTTGAGATCCCGCATCTGCGGATCAAGTCTTTTGCCCTCCGTCCGCGCCTGTTTAGCGGGGAGCAGGAGGGTGCGCTTGGCGGCCCCGATCTCCCCATCCCGCGCCCTGGAGACCGTTTCGCGGCTGACGTCGAGACGACCCACTTCCGGAATGACGACGAGGGCCGGATGATGATGGCCGCGCTGTTCGAGGCCAGCAACGGCACAGCGGCTATGCGGATCATCCAGCCGAATCGAGCACGTCATACGGCCGGGTTTGGCGTGGTGGTCGATGGCGTGGACCAGGGGGGCACGACTTTGGCGCTGCGCGGATTGCAGCGGGGCTGGCTCACCCGCGGCAACTTCTTCAGCATCATTCATCGAGGCCGGCACTACGTCCACATGATCGCGGGCGCCGGGCAGATGATGGTGCCGGATACCGGAAGGGTGGAGTTGCCCATCTGGCCGATGCTCCGCTTCCTGACGATCGACGCTGAACCCGTCGAGTTCGTAGCCCCCAGGATCGAGGGGAAGCTGCTCGGCTTCGACAAGGGCGCGCTGTTCCGGCGCGCGAAGACGGACCCACTGTCGTTCAGCATCCAGGAGCGGGCATGACCTTTCGCCTGACACCCCAGATGTCGGCCGCGCTGCGGACCGGGCGATACCCGTTTGCGCCGCTCGTGCGGGTGCGGCTGCGCGGATACACGCTCTGCCAGGTGGTGGGGTCGGTTGAGGTGCCGTTCGGGGCGGACCGCTACGTCGGCGAGGATCCGCGCTTCGGCGTCCTGGTCGCTGCGAGCAACCTGAAAGACGGTGTAGCGGACGAGGCGCCGGATTGGCAGCTGACCTTCGTTCCTCCGAATGAGGCTGCAGCCTCGGAACTGGCGTCGGCAACCGCTCAGGGCGGGGAGGTCGCCGGCTGGCTCGGCTTGATCGATCCCGCGACCGGCCGGCTGCTGCCGGAGCCGTTGCAGCTGTTCGCTGGAGAGCTGGACGTGCCCCGGCTGAGGGTCGGGAAGGGGACGCGCACGCTGGAATGGCGCTGCGCCTCCGCACTCGAGACGTTCCATGACGAAGAGCGCGGCGCCCGGCTGTCGGATAGCTGGCACCGGATGATGTGGCCGGGCGAGACCGGGCTGGCGAACATGACCGGCATCGACAAGACGTCGCTATGGGGTGTCGAGAAGCCCCCCTCAAACGTCCGCGTTGTTGGCGGCGGCAGTCTTGCCGCCTCATTCCTCGGGAACATCGGACTATGACCGAGCTCCTCCGCCGCCAGCGTGCCGCGCAGGCGACGCTCGACCGCTTCAAGGGTCAGCCCCTGATCTATGGCAAAAACGACTGCGTGCGGCTGGCGGCATTTCTGCTGCGAAAGATGGGGCACCGGCCGCAACTGGCGAGGGCGGGCAGCTACAAGACGGCCCTGGGTGCGGCTCGCGCGCTCCAACGCTCGGGGTTTGAGGATCTGGCGGCTGCCGTCGACGCGCTGGGCCTGCCGCGCATTGCTCCCGCTGCTGCATGGGTAGCGGATCTGGTGCTGCTACCTGCCGCGGGTCCGTTTGGCGGCGCGCTAACCGTTGCCGTCGGGAACGGTCGCCTGATCGGTTATCACGAGGCTATCGAAGGGGCGGACATTCTTCAGCCGGTTGAGATGCTCACTGCCTGGCGGACCTAAGAGGCGCCCTGCTTCGGAGCGCAAGCGAGCGCTTGCTTGGCGGGCATCCAGGACCGGACGTGAGTGCCTTTATCGCCAGTCGTCAGGTCGACCCGAGCGGCCGCTTTGCCTGAGCTGACACCACCGGCAATCCACACCAGCGTGACACGGTCAGGTCGATCCGGCTGTCGGTAAACGTTCGGTGCCAGCCAGCCGTCCATATCGATCAGACACCGCTCGACGTCTCCGATCGAAGCTGAGGTGACGTAGTCAGCGACGGGCTCCTTCTCGTCGAACTTCGACAAGGGCCCGGAGATAGCCGGCGCGCTTAGCAGCATCAGTATCGGCGCCACCATGATCTTCATCTGTTCTATCTCCCAGGAGCACGCATGGCCAAGGCTCTCCGCACCGCAGCCTTCGTTGTAGGCGCAGTCGCGCTCGCTGCAACAGGCGTAGGGGCGGCTGTGACCCTTGGTGCGGTTGCAGCGAGCGCGACCACCGCCACGATCGCTACCGTTGCGACAGTGGCGCAGTTCAGTGCGGCCGCTCTGTCGATTGCCTCGGCGGCTGCCGCTCCAAAGGGCTCGCTTGGCGGCAATCCGACCCAGTTCACGATCGATAAGGAATCGGGCCTGCCGTACGCGATGGGCCGGACCTACTCGGCCGGCAAGGTCGTGCACCGCCAGTTCTATGGGTCGAAGAACAGCCTGGAGAGCTGGGTCGCGGTCCATAGCATCGGCCCTATCAAGAGCCTCGGGCCGTTCCAGGTCGAGAAGGCCACCGTCAATTTCTCCAACCGTGCGGCGCTGGGGACGTACGCGGGCTACATGTGGCTCGACCAACAGCTTGGCGCCTGCCCGGAAAGCCGCGCGTTGCAGGGGCCGCAGGGGGACTTTCCCGGCTGGAACGCCACCTCCAAACTATCCGGGCTCGCTGCCGACCTGTGGACGCTCAAGTTCGACAGCAAGGGCAAGATGTTCCCGAACGGGGTGCCCGAGCGCGGACGGATCCTTGAGGGGGTCTTCGTCTACGATCCCCGCCTCGACAGCACCTATCCGGGCGGGGTGGGCTCGTGCCGGCTGGGGCAGGAGGGAACGTACGTCTACAGCCAGAACCCGGCGTTGCATGCCATCACCTGGGCGCACGGGCGCGCGCAGAACGGCACGCTGATCGCCGGGGGCGGCATGAAGATCGTCGGCCTCGATCTCGCGCCGTTTGTCGAGTTCGCAAACGTCTGCGATGCGAACAATTGGAAGGTCGGCGGCATCGTCTACACGACGGCCGACAACGACTGGGACATCCTCAAGATGATCTGCCAGGCGGGCGGCGGCGAGCCGATGCCGGTCGCCGGGCAGCTGTCGGTCACCTTCAACGCCCCGCGCGTGTCGATCGGCACCATCACCAGCGCAGACATCATCGGCGACGTCGACGTGCCGGGCACCGCTTCCCGCCGGGCTCGCCGCAACACCGTCATCCCGTGGGTACGGCTGGAAAGCCACGGCTGGGAGATGGTCCCGCTCGACGCCATCCCGATCCCTGACTATGTCGCCGTCGACGGTGGCAGCCGGCCGTGGGAAGTGAAGTTCCCGCTGGTGCAGCAGATCGACCAGGGCGCGCAGCTGGGGCTCTACGAGATCCTGAACGGGCGCGAGCTCGACGGCATTCTTCTTCCCTGCAACGCGACCATGATCGGCTATCGCCCCGGTGACTGCCTGACGGTCGACATTCCCGAAGCCGCGCTCGTCGGCCGCAGCGTCGTGGTGCGTATGCGCGAGATCGACATGGCGACGGTCGGTGTGACCTTCACCTGCCGGTCGGAGACTGCCTCGAAGCACAACTTCGCGCTGGGCAAGGGCGGCACCGCGCCGCCGACGCCCGATCTTTCGATCCCCACGGTCGACCTCAGCGCGCCTGATGCCGCCGACTGGGCCGCCAACGGCGCGGTGCTGAGCGCCAACGGCGTGTCCTTCCCCGCCGTGATCGTCACCGGCGCGGCCGATGATCGTCCGATGGCAGGCGTCCTGTTCGAATACCGGCCCTATGCGGCTGGCGCCGAGCCGGACGCCGGCTGGAGCGGCGGAGGTATCGACGGAGCGGGCATCACTCGCAAGGAGATCACGAGCGTTAGCTCCGGCACGCAGTACGAGGTTGCGGTCCGCTATATGGTGGCGGGCGCCTACAGCGACCGGCTGGTGCTGGGCCCGGTCACAGCCGGGGTGTTTAGTGCGGCGGGCGGAACCCAAGCCGCAATCGCCAACTCCTTCCCCGTCGGCCTGACGATCTCGGCCGGCGACGACGGGACGCTGACGATCAGCGCGCACACTCGCCGCTACACCGACGGCCATCCGGACGTTGCCGTTGCCGGGGCGACGATCGCCACCGGCCTTGCTCCCGGCTCTTTCCGAGCGCTTGGCTATGACGACGAGGAGCGCCTTGGCGGCGCGGTGACCTACCAGTTGTTCGAAGACGATATCGACGCCCGCGCTGCGCCAGACCACCCCGGCCGGCACTACCTGGGCTATGCAATCATCCCGACCGCCGGAAGCCCGCCGTCGAGCGGCGGCGGCGCGACCCCGCCGGGCGGGCAGTGCGTGACCACCGACACGCCGATCCTGATGGCCGATGGTACCGAGAAGCCGGCTGGCGACCTTGCCGTTGGTGACCGCATGCTGACGCGGCACGAGCTGCGGCTGAACGAGATCGCAGGGGGATGGGGCATCTTCCCGGTTGAGGCGGTGGAGATCGCGGACAGCGAAGACGTCTGGCAGGCGGAGGTTGGCGGCCGGCAGCTGCGCGCCACCGGCGACCACCTGGTCTACACCGGCGCCTGGGTGAAGATGCGCGACATCGGCACGCCGGTTCCGGGTTCACATCGGATCGTGAAGGCGACCGTGACGGACGCCCATACCTACGTCTCCAACGGCGTCCTCTCGCACAACATCAAGATGGAGCCGCGGCAGGTCGACCAGACCTGATCCAGCCGGCCAGCCGTCCTGTCCGCACCCAAACACCTGACCGGAGAACCGTCCATGACGCAGGATGTCACGGCACGCCACGATCTCAAGATCTGGCGGAACGACGACTATTATGAGTACCCGATCCGTGTCGTCGGTGCCGACCTGAAGGACATCGCGCTTGCCATGGAGGTTCGCCTGGAGGGCGACGTTCCCGGCCCGCCCAAGATTGCTCTGGCTAAGGTTGTGCCGGGCCAGGGGGGTGCTACCTCCGAAACGCAGGGCGTCCATTTCCGAGGTGTGACTGTCGTTGACGGTGTCGACGTCAGCGACATCCGGATCCGGATGGATCGTAGCACCCTGCAGGGTCTCGGCTATGACGGACCGGTCGGAACTCCCGCCGAGTTCGAATATGCGCTCGTCATCGGGGGGCGCACGCGGCTCACCGGGCGGGTCATTCTGCCGGCGCACCCATACCGCTCCGATGACGCTCCCGCCAACCGGCCGCTTGCCTATGCATCGGGAATGGCACGGCAAGCGGTGTCCCCAGATGCGGGCGCAACCCTGACGATCAGCCAGGACGGCGGGGCGACTGTCGTGATCGATGGCGCCGACCTGATCGGCGAGGTGCGCGGGGCAGTTGAGGCTCTACGCGACGAAGCCGTGGCAGCAGCAGTTGAGGCCACCATCGCGCTCGACAACCTGAGCACCGACAGCACCGAGTTCATCGGTCGCCCCGGTGGCGCCGTGCTTGTCGACGGCACGCCGAAGGGCACCGGCGCGGTATACTGGCACGACACCGTCGACCACCCGGGCACGCTCCAGTCCATCGACGTGTTCGACAAAGGGGCCGGCACCGTGCGGATCGCCGTCTATCGTGGCGCGCCATCCAACCTCACCCGCGTTGCGCTGGAAAGCGTCACCACCTCGGGCAGCGGAACGGTTCGCAACCGCCCGCTGGCAAACCCCATCGCTGTGCTGCCGGGCGACATCCTCGCAATTCAGCCTTCCGATGGCGCGCTCGCCGTGGCTCAGGTGCAGTCGGGCGACGCTGGCTACACCTATAGCTTCCCGGACCTCCCCGAGACGATCTCGCTCGATGCCCCGACCACGAACGGCCAGGTGCAGCTCCGCTGGTGCATCGCGTACCGGAAGCAGGTCGTCACCGCGCAGACCTTCGCCGAGCTTTCGGGGGTCAAGATCCTCTCCGCCCGCGCCGTCGCCCTTTCCAGCGCAGCGAACCCGCGCGGCTATGTCGAGTGGACCACCAGCGGCCAGCCCACAGCGCACACCGTCAAATGGGGTAGCCGCACGGTCACGCTCGGCGGCGACGCGCGCCGGATGGAGTTCCCCAGCAACTCCCTCGCGCAGCCGTTCGCCTTCATCGGCAACTCCCTCGCGGACAGCACCGACACCACCGATCGCTGGACGCAGGAACTCGCCGCTCGCTACGGCCAGCCCTTCGTGTCGGTCGCCCGCTATTCGTCAGACGCCCGGATGGTCTACCGCAGCGGCGCCAAGCCGATCGTGCTGACGCTGGCCGGGGCTCTGCCTGCCAGCGGCACGGTCGCGATCACCCAGATCAACGGCGCGCCGATCGACGGCAACAACCCGGCCGCGTTTCTGACGACGGGCGACCCGGGCCTGACGACCGGCATGAGCATGACCGGCCGTCTTCAGCGAAACGGCGAAACGCGTCGCGTCACGGTCTCGGCGCCCAACGCCGCCAGCTTCGCCTATCGGGTCGCCCAAGAGCCGGGCCAGGCAGCGATCACGTTCGACGGGCCCGCAACGTTTGTGCCTGACTTCGCACTGTCCGTTGCCGGGCGGACCGCCGTCGTCTGGATGGGCAACAACTTCTTCTTCAGCGGCGTCGCGAACGAATACGGCGACCACACGAATCCGCAGATGTGGGTCGACCTCAGGCTGATCGTCGCCTTCCTGCAATCGCAGGGATGCCGCGTGCTCCTGCTTCCGTTAATTCCGGTTGCGGAGTGGACGACGCGGGGGCTCGGTACCCCGTACACGGCGATGGAAGCCGCCAATGCGCGGACGGAGGCACTGTTTCCGGGGCTGATGGCGAAGCACGCGGATGGCCGCACGCTCTTGCAGTTTTTGCAGAGCCGCAACGATGGATCGGCGAACGATCTGGCGGACGTGGCAGCGGGCTTCACCCCGCGGTCGTTGCGACGCGCGGGCGATACCCTCCACCTCAACGCGGCAGGCGATCGTGCCGTTGCCGACTTCGTGGACAGCGCGCTTCGGGCGCAGTCGCTGCCCGACCCGGTGACGCAGACGACCGACTTCACGGTCACCGCGATCGGTGCGAATGGGCAGCATAGCGCAATCGTTCGGGTCGACCGCGGCTCCGCGGTTGCCGCGTCCGATCTTGAGCGGCCCGGCGGAGGCACTGTCGAAACCGATCTGGCCGCCGTCGAGCTCAAGACGGCTGGGCTTGCCCCGGACCCGCTGACGAAGCTGTCGACAGCAGACCCAGCACTGCTCAACCTCATCGCCGCCTTCGTCGACGAGGCGGGCCACTTCGGCGCGGGTCTGGGTTCTGATGGCGCATGGACTGCAAAGAGCCTGCAGGCTCTGTCGAGCGTCGTTGCCCCGCTGGTCAAAGCAGCGTCCCTGCTGATGCCGGCCGGAGCACAGGCGAGCATGGGGCGCGATAGCGCGGTGAAGTTCGACGAGCGCGGCTCGATCGGCCGGGACCAGGGCGGCGCCCGGATCGACCTGGAAGATGCCAACTATGACGCGGTGATCCAGGACGACGCCGGCAATGTCCTGTTCGGTGTCATGGGGCGCAAGGTTTTCGGCCCGCGCTTCACCGCTGAGATGGGCAACGAGCGCCTTACCGTCAGCTACTTCAACGGGGTTACAATCGACTTCGGCAAGCACGACTATGATGTCGCGATTGCCGACCCGCAGGGGCACGTCCTTGCCGGGTGGATGAACGGCGCCTTCTATGGTCCGGGCAAGTCCGGGGACGACGACGCTCTCGACGCGCAGGACGCGGCGAACAAAGCCTATTCACAGTCGGTCTACATGCGGCGTGTCACCACCGTCCAGCGGCCGACCTCGCCCTATGTGCTGCTGCCGGTGTACGGGCAGTCGCTGGCGCAGGGCGACGAGACCTGGCCCGCGCTGTCCCGCACCAATCGCTTCGGCAATCTGATGCTGGGCGACAGCGTCCAATACCTTGGCGGTGGGGTCAACGCGACAACGGGCACCTTCCTGCCGGTGGGCGGTGCCGACGTGCTGAAGCCGCTGGTGGCGGTGACGTTTTCGAACAACAGCACGTTCGTTGATGCGGCCGGCGAGGCGCAGCTCGCACCCGGAAATGGCGCGCGCGGCGAGCCGATCAACCACGGCTGGGCGAACGGCGCGCGCTACGCGCTCGGTCAATATCTGCTCAACGAAGACTATTCGTCGCGCCGCTTCGTCTCGGTCAACGTCGCGGTCTCCGGCGCAACCATCGGCGAGCTGGCGAAGAACCACACCGAGGGCGGAAGCGAGAGCTACGGGCGGTACACGAGCGCCATTACCAAGGTGAAGGCGATCGCGAGCGCCGACGGCAAGTCGGTCACGGTTGGCGCTGTCGGCTACATGCAGGGCGAGCACGACTATCAGCAGGCGAGCGGCCACAATTCTCTGAACCGCACCTATGCAACGTACCGCCAGAAGTTCGAGGCAATGATCGCCAACATGCAGGGCGATGCGATCAGCATCACCGGGCAGGCGCTGCCGCCGCTGTTCCTGACCTACCAGACCAGCGGCAGCTACACCCGCGACGTCGATGGCGACGGCGTTCCCGGCCTGCATGTCGGCATGGCGCAGCTCGACGCGGTTCTCGCCAACCGCGCAACCGCGGCGATGGTCGGGCCGGCCTACCCGTACACGGACAAGGGCGGGCATCTCGACAGCAACGGCTCGCGCTGGTTCGGGCACCAGTTCGCCAAAGTCTATCACCACGTCGCGGTGGAAGGCCGGGCCTGGGAGCCGCTGCGCCCCATCAAGACCACCAAGTCGGGCACCTCGACGATCTATGTCTCGTACCATGTCCCGTTCGGCCCGCTCGTCTTTGACGAGCCGCAGATGTCGGGCGGGAACGAATACAGCAGTCCGACGAAGGGCTTTCGCCTCACCGACGACGCGGGTGCGATCGGGATCGCCGAGGTGTCGATCGTCCGCGACACCATCATCCGCATCACCACGACGCGCGCGATCGGGGCGAACGCCAGGGTCTGGTACGCCAGCCAGGGCACCACGGGCAACGGCATGGTCCGCGACAGTGATCCGGCCGTCGCCTGCGACAACTACGTCTACGAGCCCGAGCGCGGAATGTACCCGACCGCCAACATCCCTCAGTTCGTGAACAAGCCTTACCCGCTCTGGAATTGGAGCGTCGCCTTTTTCCTTCCGGTCGCTTGAGGAGCCGATCCCATGTCCATTCTTATCACTGTTCCCGGCGCCGACTTCAGCGCGATCGGCAACCCCAAGGTCAACAAGCTGCTCTACGGCGTCCCGGCCGACAATCTCGAGGCGCTGTACCTCTTCGAGAGCGGCACCGTGGGCGAGGCCTATGCGGGTCCGGCTACCGACCGGAGCGGCAGGGGCAACGACGCTCCGCTTATCCCCGGCTCTGTCGCCTTCAAGACCGCCGGGGGCGTTGCCACGTCGCTCGACCGGGTGACGCGAACGGGCGGTCTTGCGGTTTTCTCGCCCGTACCCCTCACCGACAAATTCACTGTTTTTGGCATAAGCCGCAATCTGCTGCCCCCCGAGGCGGTGACGAGCGGAACCGTTTACGTGATCCCTTGGTCCGCTTCTGGTGACTGGAACACGCCCGCGCAGCCGCTCATGTCCAACCCGAATAGGGGTTCTCTCAACGGGGGTGACGGCCTGTTGCACATCAATCAGCAGACCAGCCCCACCGGCACCATCGCCGAAATGGGCGCTCTGTCGTTCCGAGGGACGCCAAACAACACTCAAGCGTGGGGTGGCGGGCAGGTGCGCCCCGGCCCCCAAATGGCGGGCACGCCAAAGGACTCATATATCGCTTGGGCGCTCTCGTTCGACCGGTCTGCCGGCTACACCTTCCGCGCCCTCGGCGGTGGTCACACCATTGCGTCGCCGGAAGATGCAGCGGTTTGGATTGACTACCAGAAGTCGGTTGGCGCCCGGCATGTGTTCGGCGCGGTGGGCTACACCTCGCAGACTGTCATCGGCGAAATAGCGATGGCCGGCATCTACAAGAACGTCACCAAGACAGCAGCCGAGATGGATGTCCTGATCGCCTCGCTGAAGAGCCGCATGGCGTTGCGCGGGATCTCTGCCCTCTAAGGCACCCTCCCGAGGTGAAGCGAAGCCCGGCGCGCTCCGGGCAGGGAGATATCCCATGAACCCACTTTGGGGAATGTTCGCGGTGCTCGTCGGCACCTTCCTGCCCCTGTCGATGACGCTAAGGGCAGGGGCACAGGTGTTCCACGATCGCAGCTATGGCCTGTGGCATCCGGTGAACGTCTATCGCTGGATCAAGATCGCGCTGATCGTCCCGCTGCTGGCCGTGGTCAGCCCGGCCGGGGCGTTCCTGATGTTCGGCATCGGGGACGAGGGTATGGCCGAGCGGATCGTCACCTTCCTCGCCTCTGCGAGGGGCGTGATCCTCGTGGCCGGCTTGCTGCTCGCGGCCTTCGTGATCGACAAAGAACGTCCACGCATGATCGACCAGCTGACGCGCCGGCCGACGTCGGACGAGCATCGCACGCGCATCCAGTTCCGCCACGACACCATGATCGTCCTCATCATTCTGGGGCTCGCCCTGATCTCGGCTCCGTTTGTCTGATGGCCGGGCAGAGCGTGGTCCCTGCGGCCGTGGGGCCGGCCGCAGTCGCGCTGCTTGGCCTCAATATCCCGATCGTGCCGGCGCTCTTCGGCGTGGCTGGCGTCGTTCTGGGTCGATACATCGCGCAGTCGGTGCGCCGTGAGGGGGAGGAGCGCGTCCCCAGCCGGGCGAACTTCGCTGTTACCGTGCTGTTCGCGCTCGCCATGATCGCATTCTCGTCAGAGCGCGAGCTGACGCCGTTTCGTGCGCTCGGTGCCGGCGCGTCGGCCGGGTTCCTCGGGCTGGGTCTGCTTGAGTTCGTCGCCGCCCAGTTTTCGGAGCGGGTGCGCGGCGCGATCGACGGGTTCTTCAACCCTCGCAAATAGCGGCTCCGGCCGCCTTCAACATCGAAAGGAACGACGATGCTCAACAAGGGGCAGCCCGAGCCACGCCCGGGCAGCAAGCCAGCCGCGCGGAAGGGGACACTCGTTGCGCTGATCGGCGCTGTTGCGGCGGCCGGGCTCTACACCAGCATTCCGGCGGACGAGAGCGGCCGGAAGGTGGCTGTCAGCGTGACGCCTGCGGGCCAGGTCGTGAGCAACCCGATCAGTGGCCCCGAGCACCTGAAGGCCTATCGTGACATCGTTGGCGTCTGGACCGTGTGCGACGGCGACACGAAGAACGTCACCGCCGGCACGATCGAGACGCGAGAGGGGTGCCAGGCGCGGCTGGAGCGTCAGCTGCTCGCCCATGCGGAACCGGTCATGGCGTGCGTTCCAACGCTGGCCGAACATGGTCGCGACTATCAGCGCTGGGCCGCTGTCAGCTTGGCGTACAATATCGGCACTTCTGGCTTCTGCGGATCGACTGTCGCGCGACGCTTCAACGCCCGGCAGTGGCGCAGCGGTTGCGACGCCTTCCGTATGTGGAACAAGGCGGGCGGGAAGGTGGTGCAGGGGCTGGTCAACCGGCGCGAGCGCGAGCGGTCGATCTGCCTCACAGGGCTGGCAGCGTGAACTGGCCGCTTATCCTCCGCTTCTGGTGGGCGGTGCCGATGCTGGTGCTCGGTGCTGCGCTGCTCGCCACCCGGGCCACGCTCGCCGATCGCACCGCAACGCTGCGCGCCGAGCGCGCGGCGTGGACGGCCGCGCTGGATGACGCGGAGAAAGCCCGGCTGGAGGCGGAGCGCCGGTATGCCAGCAACCTCGCCCAGGCGGCGACGAACTATGCCGACGGCCTGGCCGCGCGCCAGCCGATCATTGTCCGATCCACAAACACCGTGAGGGAATATGCGCAGACTGATGCTGGCCGCGTGCTGTGCCGCGATGCTGACCGGGTGCGCGCGGTCGATGCCCTCGATGCCGAGCTTGCCGAGGCCGCCGCGGGCGGCGCAGGAGCCGTGCGTCCCGACGCCGCAGCGCCGGCAGGCGGACGGTAGCGCCACCGCTGCCGACGACGACGGCACGATCCGCGACGGTAGGTTTGACCTGGCCGCGTGCGAGGCGAAACGTCGGCTGCTGGTGGAAAGTTGGCCCAGCTAGTCGAAGTCAGCTATCTGACGGTGCTGGAGGAGGCGCTCCAAAGGCAAGTAGTGCTGACACGTCCGCGCTATTAAGCCAGGTCCACACATGCTGAGGGAGAGTTCCGGAGGCTTGACTGGATGATGTTTCCGCCACGAAAAATGGTGCGGACGGCGGGAAGAACGTCCGCAGGTTCTCGTAAAGAGTTATACGGTCAAGGTTAGTGCGAACTAAAATGCATCCGTTGAACGGCTTTGCCCACGTGAAGACATAGCGGTTGCTCTGCACAAAAGCATTAAGTTGCTGTTCTACATTCTGCATTTGGGCGCTGTCGTAAGAGATCGCGAAAGTCGTCATTCTACCGCTCCCGCCCTGTCGCGAGGATTATCAATCAATCGCGCACCTTCTCCTGTGATTATGTGCTGGCCGTCGGGCGTTCCTATCAAGGCGACATACTGTCGTTGGATGCGGAAGTCCTCAGTCTGAAGTCGGTCGGGATCACGAATCGCGAAGTAGATATAGGCCCATAGAGCCACGCCTAACGGGACAACTCCGATGATCAGCAGCAGCCAGCTGAGCGGTGAAGGCCGAACGTAAACCGCAGCCGTGACGGTAACACTCAACACGGCCACCGCCAGCGCTCCAATTGGTGTGAGAATGCTTTTCTTCGGAAACGCGTCCATTCGCGGCAGCCAACCAGGTGGTGTCATTTCATTATTCTCCCCCCTTCGCCACCGGCGAGGTTAGCGACAACGAGCCGCTTGGCAATCCTGCGCAATCATCAAAGGACGAGGTCGCCAAGTCGAGCCCGGCCGTTGCGCTAGTTATCAGTAACCGAGCAAGTTTTCAGCAGTATGGTGTCCGGTAGAGCATCAGCTTGGCCGCTGAGTTAATCGTCGCGATGATCCGCTCGGTCTCATCCCTCGCGTATCCCGCCAACCGTGTATATGGAAGGAAGGCGAATACCCGCCGCCTTTCGAGTGGGGGGCCATCTAGATTATACAACCGGTCTACTTTGGATGCGTTACACCCGATTGCCTCAGCGGCATGGAAGTGTGACCGCCGACCGCGGGTACATGGTGACGCCGCTCCCAGAGTCCTTCCGGCACGTGCACGCGGCCAATGTGCACGGCTAGGTGTTGGCGCTGATCGCGACGAGCGCCGCGGCCGGATCGGAGCCTACGGACCTCCGCCCGCTAAGGGCATCTACCGATTGGACGGGCGCCGAGACCCTGTAGGCCGGGCACAGCCATCGTCGTCTTGCAACCGCGATGATGGCACGGCTCGGCGGGGGTATCGGCAGCAGCCCGCCGAGCCGCTACTGTTCGGCTGGCGGCTCGTCATCGATATCCCTCACCGCGCGCACTTCGCGACCGCTGCTTGCTCCTCGCCTCCTTGGAGGTGGCAGCACCCATCCGTCGGCGGTGCCGTCGCACTGGCACGGCTGGGGCGGGGGCTTAGACGTGCCGGGTGCAGGGGTGGTTGGTTACCGTTGAAACACCGGCCTTCCTTGACGCCGAACTACGTATCTCTGCCTATGGGACGCGGCTGCGGGCGCTGTACCCAAAGCTCAGCCATTAGCGCCCTCCAAGCAAGCTCATGGTTAGGCTCGGCGGGGGGCACATGGAGCCCGCCGAGCCGCCCCTACGCCTTCCACGGCGGATCGCCCACCAGCATGTGCATCTCGACGGAAAACAGAACCGGACCTCGCTCCTCAGCGACCTCCAACCGACAATCGCATGCCGCGCAAGGTTCCACGCTCTTCTCTCGGAGCAGTTCCGTGGCGAAGTTCACAGCGGTCGACTTCGCTTCCTGGAAGCCGGTGAACTCGAATAGATCAGCGGACGGAGGGCTTAAGCCGTCGTCCACCACAAATCGGTAGAGGGGCATGGCCGATTCCTTAAACAGAAATTAACCATCTACCCGATTATTGGCTTTCGTGCCATAACATGGATGTGCTGGCGGTCACCCTTCCCGGTTAGGCTGCTTGCGGCGGCTAAGTGCTTCTACAGATGGATCAGGGCCGCGGACGGTGTAGGCCAATGGCACCCATTGGCGCTCCCCAAGCACGCTTATGGTTAGGCTCGGCGGGCCCCCCCCTACAGCCTGCCGAGCCGTCCCCACCTCTTCCCTCCAGCGCCTAGACTGCGCCCGTGGCAAGCGGGGTGCAGTCGCGCGCTGGGGCTCAGGTGCTCGCTATGGGCAGCGGCTGCAGCAGTGTGGATGCCGAAACTGGGACCGCACTGGGACCGCAAATTGCCCGATGTTCCCTAGCCGTTCCGGCGGAACACCTATTTCGGGCTGGCGCTTCCTCTCTTCGCGGGCAACGTTAGCTGCAATCGCACTGCAGAGGTCAGGGGTTCGATTCCCCTCAGCTCCACCACCCCATTTTCCAGCAGTTCAGCCATATCAGCGCGCGGCGCGTACGGTCGCCTCGCTTCGTTCCCAAAGGCGCCGCCCGACGGCAGGATCGAAGGCGGAAGGCAGGGGCAGTCGTTCGCGCTGGTCATCGAAATAGGCGCCATTGGCTTGCAGGGCGTCGGGCAAGGTGGCCAGCCATGCGCCCACGTCGCAGCGTTCGCTTGCCCGCAGGTTGCTGACGACCCCGAACAGGCGGAACCAGAGCGGGCCGCCCCGCGTCAGGTTGGACCGGATCAGGCCGGGGTGGAACGCGATCGCGGCCTTGGCGGAGCCCTCCAGCCGGCGCGCAAGCTCGAACGAGAAATGGATGCGTGCGAGCATCGCGCTCAGCGTCGCGGGCAGCGCGCGATAGGCATCCGGCCGGAACAGCCGATCAATGTCCAGGTCCGGCGAGTTCAGGAAGCGCGGATTGCCGCCGACGGTCAGAACGCGCGCGTCGCGGCCGCGGGCCAGTTGGTCCAGAAGCCCGGTGGTGAGGATGAAATGGCCCAGATAGTTCACCGCCAGCGACAGATCGCGCCCTTCGGCCGTGGTCTGCTGGCGATGGATGATCGCCCCGGCGGCGTTGACCAGGCAATCCAGCCGGTCGAAGCGTCGGCAATATTCGGCGACCGCCGCCTCGACCGACGATTGCAGGGACAGGTCGGCGACCAGAGGCTCGACGCTGGAGTTGCCCGAAGCGGCGGCGATCTCCTGCGCCGCCTTAGCGGGCGACCGGCCAACCACGACGACATGCGCGCCCTGACGGGCAAGATCGAGGGCAATCGCACGTCCGACGCCCGACGTCCCACCCGTGACGAGAAAGATTCTGCGTGGTTCCGCCATGGCACCGTTGCTCATCCGCTTAACTCCTGCCCTTGGACGATGGCGCTCAGAAATTGGCTTTCCAAGGGCGATGGCCGTGGCTGTTCGCCTTCAGGAAGTCCTCCACCACCAGCTGCCTATCGTCGTCAGCAGAGGTTCCTGGGTGTGAACGCGCCAATCACCCGGACAGATGCCGTTGGAGAAAGTCACGCATACCCGTCGGTTGACGGCCCAGGATGGTGGTCAGCAATGGATCGACCTTCGAGAACTCGCCGGCGTGCGCAGCCCGGTAATAGCCCAGCATGATCGCCCGGATACCGGAGGGAATGCCATATTGGCGTGCCTGCGCATCGAGATCATCCAGGCTGATCACGTCGCGAGAGACGGGCGTTCCCTTCACCTCGCTCGCCAGTCGGGCGATCTCGGAGAGGTCCAGGGCTTCGGTTCCGGTCAAGGGTTGAGTCGGCCCGTCGATGACCTGTTCGCCGGCCAGCAGCGCCGTGTCCGCCGCGGCGAGGTCGTCATGCGTCGTCCATGCGACCGGGCCGTCGGCAGGGGCGATGATCGCGCCGTTCGCCAGCCCCTGCGCCTCCATGGCCACCAGGCTCTCCGCGTAGAAGCCGTGCCGCAGCGCCGTCCACGCGATCCCGCACCCTGCCAGCAACGCCTCGGTCGCCGCATGGTCGCGTCCGGGTGGGAACAGCGAGGTCGGCGAGGCGGAGACATGGCTGGTGTAAAGGATGCGCCCGACGCCGACTTCTTGCGCAACCGCGATGGCGTTCGCGTGCTGGGCAATCGGGTCGCCGCCGTGCGCCGCGGCGTCGGACGAAACCAGCAACAGCTGCTCCGCCCCTTCCCATGCATGCCGCAGGCTTTCCGGCCTTTCATAGTCCGCTTGCCGGACGCGGATCCCCTGCGCGGCGAGATCGGTCGCCTTGTCGGGTGACCGGACGCTGACGCCGATCCGCTGGGCAGGAACGCGCCGCAGCAGTTCGGCGACGATCCGCTTGCCCAGCTGACCTGTCGCTCCGGTGATGACGAGCATGATTGTCTCCTGCCGATAACGCGTTCAGGAGATGATTGATCTTTGGGCTGACGATAAGCGGCGCAAATCGGAACAGGGCGTTCTCCATGCAGAACAACATCCGTGCCGACGACCTTGCGGTCTTCCTGACCGTGCTGCGCGAAGGCGGCTTCCGCGCGGCGGCGCTACGCCTGGGAATGGCCGCATCTCGCGTCAGCACCACTGTGTCGCGGCTGGAGCGGGAGCTTGGCACGCCCCTCCTGCTGCGGACCACGCGCAGCCTCCGGGCGACAGAACAGGGCGGGGCGCTCGCGGAGCGTATCTCGCCCCTGTTCGCGCAGATCGACCTGGCCTGTGCCGATGTTACCGATAGCGCCACCCAAGTCCGCGGCCGACTGAAGCTCAACGTGCCCGGCGCGGTCGTGCCCGACATCCTGCCGCCGCTGCTGGCCGCCTATCAGGAACGGCATCCCGACGTCGCGGTCGAGCTTTTGGTTGAAAACGGCCTGGTCGACATCGTTGCCGACGGCTGCCATGCCGGCATCCGCTATGGCACGGCGCTGGAACAGGGCATGATCTCGGTGCCGATTGGCCCGCGACGCCAGCAGGTCGGGCTGGCGGCATCGCCGGACTATCTCTCCCGCAAGGGCATGCCGCAGTCGGTGGAAGACCTGACCGAACACGATGCGATCCGCTACCGGCTGCCCAGCGGCTCGCTGATCCCGTGGCAGTTGCAGCAGGGCGACCAAGTCGCCGAGGCCATGCCTCCGACGAGGCTGGTGCTGGGCGTGAACGCCCTCGATGCCGGCCTGGCCTATGCCCGGGCGGGCCTGGGGATCATCGGCGTGTTTCGGAACTGGCTGGAGGAGGATCTTGCGACCGGCAGGCTTATGGCGGTGCTTCCCGAACGCTGGCCGGAGTTCGACGGCCCACGGCTCTATTATCCGAACAGGCTCGCGTCGCCGCCCTTGCGTGCCTTCATCGCGATGTGCGGGGAGCGACGGCGGGACGTCCGATAGCCGATCGCCGGCCGCCTAATCCTGCTCATGCGCGCGCGGCGGCACAGGCGGGAGAGGGGGCATGCGTGAGTGTTACGGCTGAAACATCGGGCCTTCCTGGGGCTCAGACTAAGTAGTTGTACGAATGGGAGATGGCCCCGGGCGCGCTACGCCAAGGGCAGCCATCAGCACCCCTCTTGAAGCTCATGGCTAGGCTCGGCGGGCCGCTCCCCCTGCATCCCGCCGAGCCAACTACATCTCGCGCTTCCGGGAATAGACCGCGCTCAGCTAGTCGAGCGCCACACCCATTTTCTTCACATTGGTGGAGCCTGAGCCGGAGTTCAGCAGATCGATCGCCGGCGTCACGGGGGCCAGGCGGGTCGCGACGAGGCTGCTCCCCGCGCCGCGGCGGAAAGGTACGACTTCCCGGGTATAGGCCGGAGTGTTCAGGGCATGACGAAGCGTCGCGCTATGAGGATAGGCGAGTTGGCCGCGGTCTGCGATCGACACCGCTCCTGCAACGCCAAGGCGATCCAGAACCGCTCCGGCTGCCGCCGGGGTTGCCGCGGTCACGCGATAGTCCCGGCCCATGAAGTCGCTCGTCGACAGCCATTGGGACGCGCGAGCCACCCAGACGCGCCGCGATCCGCCATCGGCATAGGCGGCGGCGGCAATGACCGACCCTTCCCCGCCCGATCGCCCGTCGACCAGCCAGATGCCGGGATGTGCCTGGATGCGTGCGATCAGCGCGGCGGCATCGATGTCGGCCGCCGGTGGTTGCCGCGGAGCGCTCGTGGCGGCGGGCAGGAGGCTCGCCAGCGCCAATGCCACCGTTCCGGCACGGGCAAGCGGCGTGCCCCGCTGCCACAGCGAGACGAGCGCGAGTGCGGCCAAGACGACTACCCAAGGAAGCAGCGGTGCGACATAGCGCGGCTCGATGGCGACCGGGATCGCAGCCTGGAAGATCAGGGTCGCAATCGGGACGGCGACCGCGATCGCTGCGATCCGCGCTGCCTCGGGCCGCTCGCGGCGCGCGATCCAGGCCGAGCCGGCTCCTGCGATCGCCAGCAGGACGCCGACCCATCCGACATTGTCGAGGATCGCGCGCAGGTTGCTGGCGAAGGACAGCGCCGCATATTCGGGACCGGGGGCGTAGTTGAACCCTCCGGCCGAGATCTGGAAGGAAAGCCAATACCACGGACCAACGATCGCGATCGCCAGCAAGGCGGAACCCCATAAAGCGGGATGTTTCAGCAACGCCCAACGACGGCCTATGGCGATGTCGAAGACGGGGACGAGCGCGACAAGCGCGCCATTCCCTTTCACCAGCGGCGCAAATGCGGCGAGCGCTGCGAACAGCAGGAAGCGTGGCCAGCGTGGACGCTCGGTCGCTCGCACCCAGGCGATGGCGGCCAGTCCCACGGCCAGGGCAGCCGGCTGATCCAGCAGGAAGTGTCGCGCGCTGACGAGGACGAGGGGAAGCACGACATAGGCGGCTGCCGCGAAAATCCCGACCCGCCAGAAACCCGCCCGCGCCAGTGCCCACAGGATCAGCCCCCCTGGGAGCCCTGCGACAAAGGCGCTGAGCGCAAGGGCGGCAAACGGGGAGGGCCGGACGACAGCGAAGATCGGCGTGAGGAGGGAATACCAGCCGGGCGGCCAGTGGCCGATCGAGAGCTTTGGAAAATTCGCGTAGAACTCGCGCGCGAAGGTGAGTGGCGAAGGAAATCCACTCCGGACCCAATCCCCCAGGAAGAGGGAATTCACATAGTGGGCAGACTCATCGGGATCGAAAAAGCTTTGCGAAATCCCGCTCACAGTCGCCACGATGAGCAGTGTCGCAAGACCCGACAGAAAGAAGCCGCTGACGAGATAATAGGGAGGGGGACTGCAGCGCATCGTCGCTGGCTAGCGCACCGGGGTCCGGATGGCGATTCCACACTAGGCAATCCCGTGCCACTTCGGCAAAGGCGCTCCCGTGTCGTTCGAGAAACTCTATCATGACTTCGCGGTTCGCGTTGAACAGATCCAGGTCGCCCCGGACAAGTTCATCCACGTTCAGGTCGGCCTGGCAATCTGGTGCCTGAGCGCCCTGGTCTTGCGACTTCCGCTGCGTTCGCCCGTGCCACTTGCGATCTGCATCCTGGCAGAAGTGGCCAACGAGATCCTCGACCGGATGTCAGGCGGTAGCTGGAAATGGGCGGACACGGCAGGGGACGCGCTTGCGACCTGGTTCTGGCCCGTCGTCCTGTTCTGCATCTTGCGGTTCAACAAGCGGGCGCGCAGCTAAAGACGATCGGCGCCCCTATGGCGCCCCGGCTTAATGGCGGTGCTGGCGACGCAACCGGTAGCGACCATCGGCAAAGGCATCGAACAGCCCGTTGATCGCGGGATGCTCGACCGGCTCGTCGCTTTGGTCCGCGACCAGATTTTGCTGGCTGACATAGGCGACGTAGCTCGATTCCGCATTCTCGGCGAGCAGGTGGTAGAAGGGCTGGTCCTTGCGCGGCCGCACCTCGACCGGAATCGCCTCGTACCATTCCTCGCTGTTGGCAAAGACGGGGTCGACGTCGAACACCACCCCGCGAAAGTCGAACACGCGGTGGCGCACCACGTCGCCGATGGAGAAACGGGCGTGGGCGACCGGCGGCATGGCCAGCGGCGCTTCGTGCAGATTCCGGGGTTCCGACATCTCGATCATGTCCAATATCTAGTCTCACGGAGAAAAGGCACAAGCGGGCGCTTGCACTGCCCGAAACTTTGGCCTAACGGCGACCGCTCGCTGACCGGCGTGCCGCTTCCTCCACGGAAACGGATCATGCCAACCTCTGCGGAGAGGTGCCGGAGTGGTCGATCGGGGCGGTCTCGAAAACCGTTGAGCCCGCAAGGGTTCCGAGGGTTCGAATCCCTCCCTCTCCGCCAATACCGTATCCGCACACGTGCGCAGCGGTCCACTGGCCCTTGAAAATCCCCTCATCCTCGGCTTCATGGACGACTTAGTTTTCCGCAGCCGTCCACACGCGTCCACCGCCTGATGCGGTATCGCGCACGGTATCGGATCGAGAACGTACGGTATCGGGCCGGGAGGGGCGCACCATGTTGACCGACGCGAAGGCGAAAGCGGCCAAGCCCCGTGACAAGGCGTACAAGCTCGCCGACGCGGAGCAGCTCTATCTGCACGTCTCAACCACCGGCAGCCGTCTCTGGCGGATGGACTATAAGCACGGCGGCAAGCGCAAGACGCTGTCGTTCGGCGCCTATCCCAAGGTCACCCTGTCGGACGCGCGGCGGAAGCGCGACGAGGCGAAGGAGCTGATCCGCGACGGCTTTGATCCCGCCGTCGAGCGCCGGCTGACTGCCAAGGCGCAGGAGGCCGACCACGAGGCGACCTTTGAGCGAATCGCCCGCCGCTGGTGGGAGCGGAACAAGCCGCGCTGGTCCGCCCGGCACGCCGACGACGTGCTCCAGTCGCTGGAGCGTGACGTCTTTCCGGAGATCGGCGGGCTACCGATCGCGCGGCTCCGTGCCCCCCGGATCCTCGACCTCCTGCACCAGATCGAGCGCCGCGGCTCCGTCGAGACCGCCAAGCGCGTGCGCCAGCGGATCTCCGGCGTGTTCGGGTCCGCGATCGCGATGGGCATCGCCGAGAGCGACCCGACTGCCAGCCTCAAGAACGAGCTGCAGCCGGTCGTTCGTCGCGGCAAGCAGCCGGCTATCACTGATCTCGACGGCATCCGCCGCGTCCTCACCGACGCCGAGGCAACTCCTTCTCATATCGTCACGAAGCTGGCGGTCCGCCTCCTGGCGCTGACTGCCGTTCGCCCGGGCGAGTCGCGTGGCGCGGGTTGGGACGAGATCGACGGCGTCGATTGGACCCGCCAGTCGTACGGGCCCTATCTCGCGACCTGGACCGTCCCGGCCTTACGGATGAAGGGCACGCTGGCGCGCAAGGACGAGGTGGGCGGGGACCACGTCGTTCCCCTGTCCATGGAGGCGATCGACGTGCTGCTGGCGATGCGCGACATCACCGGCCGGCTGCCGATGATCTTCCCGAACCAGCGCCGGTCGCATGAGCCGATGAGCGAGAACGCCATGGGCTACCTGCTGAACCGTGCCGGCTATCACGGCCGCCACGTCCCGCACGGCTTCCGCGCGGCCTTCTCGACGATCATGAACGAGCAGGCCAGCCGCGCCGGCAGGGCGGGCGACCGCGCCGTGATCGACCTGATGCTGGCGCACGTGCCGAAGGATAAGGTCGAGAGCGCCTACAACCGCGCCGCCTTCATGCCCCGCCGGCGGGCGATCGCGCAGGAGTGGGCGTCGCTGCTCATGGAAGGAAAGCCGCCAGCTGCTGCGTTGGTGGACCGGCCCTGCCGTGAGCCTGTGATCGGGGAGTGGAGCGCATCCCGACGTGAGCACATGGAATGGGCAATCGGGCGCGCGACGGCCTTGCTGCCGGAACACCCGGCCGAGGCGGTCGAGCGCTTCCTTACCGATGTGGAGAAGTACCAGCGCGGCCGCGCCACGCTGTTCGGCCGCAGTCGACAGGATGCGCTTAGGGGCGAGCTCGAAGCCGCGCTGGCGGCTGGAGGCGCGCAGGAGGTGGAGCGCATCATCCGCACGACGCCGGACATTCGCGCGGACTGACGGACGAACCGCTATCGAAACTGAGAGGGCTGGCCGAGAGGCTGGCCCTTTTTTGTTCCTGCGGTCGGCGTGCGCGATTCGGGCGGTTTCCTACAAAGCCCGGGCCGTGCTTCAGGCTGGCAGATGGGCAACGGGCGACCTTCACAATTTCCAACCTGGGCGCGCACCTTGGGCGCGATGATCGACGGCGGTGCCGAAGTGCGGATCCTGTGCGAAGAGCGCTGCGGGTCCACCGATCTGGACGTCGCGGCACTGGCTGCACGCGTGGGCCGCGATTACTCGCTGATCGGGCGGCGCTGCCGGTGCCGCATCACGCCCGGCTGCGCCGGCTGGAACCACTTCTACTACCTGCACGGCGTGTTCCGGCCGCTCTGGAGCGATGCGGACCTAGCGCGATGGTCAAGCCAGCGGCTGGCGGCGATGCACCGGCAATAGGTCTTGGCATTACATCCCCGGCACGAACGGCGGCACGCGGGCCAAGTCACCGCCCTCGAGGAACTGCATCAGCGCATCCCACTTCGCCTGGCGCGCCGCCTCGATCGCGGCGTCAGCGTCCCGCTCGACGGCGCGGATCCGGGCGAGCAGCTGCTCAGCGTCGACCTTTGGCGAGAGGGTGCCAGCAATGTCCCTGTAGGTCAGGGCGCCGTGGCAGCGAACGCCGACGGTGGTATCCGCCAGTGCGGTGATGTCGCTGACGATCCAGCCGCCGCCCGCCCAGGCAAGCACGCGCTCGCCAACCTCAAAGCCGCGACTGTTCAGCCGCAGCTTTCCGCCCGGACGCGTCTCGCCGGTGCTGGGGGTGAGGATCTCTACCATCAGACCTCCCGCCGTGCCTGCTGCTCACCTTGCGACTGCATCGCGGCGAGGGCGGCGACTTCGGCCGGCGTCAGATCGACGCACCGGCGATAGCTCACCTCCATCTCGCCAGCCTCGATCTTGCTCAGCGCCTCTGCCGCTCCGTCCGGTGTGCTCACATCACAGGGCAGTCCGAAGATGAGGTTGCATGGACCCCGAACACCCCGCCGCAGATCGGCTATGGTGTAGAGGTAGGTGCGCTGGGCATTGAACGGCTTGGTCATGATGACGAACCGGTCATTCCGAGCCATGATCCTGTATCGCTGGCGCTCGCCTTCCATCTTCACCTTCACTTGGTCGGCCGCGTTCGTGCTTTCAGGTATCAATCCGCTCATGCGGCGGGTCCTTTCGGCTGGATGCGTGAGATCGCCGCGCAGATGCAGGACGCGGCGAAGAAGATGGCGGCGATCAGGAGGTGGACGGCGGCTGAATCCGCGTGCCCGCCAGCATCCGCCTTCGCGGCGCCCACGAGCATGCCCAGGGTGAGGGGGACGAGCAGGTCCTCCCGCTTCACTGGAGGTCCTCAAGCGTCGTGTAGGTCTCGGCCGGCGGCAACATCCGCTCGATCGCCGCCTGCATGGGCGTGAGCTGCATCGCTATGGTGCGGAGGCCGCGATAGGTGCTCGCGATGCCAAGGCGATGCACTAGGCCGACGGCTCGGCCGAACTCTTCGGCGTCGAACCAGCGCTGAACCTCCTCGATGTCGTCGACACCGGCGCCCTTCTTGATGCTGTCGAGCGCGCTCTGCGCCCGCTGGTCGAGGCCCTGACGCGCACGCACCTCGCGGTCGACCCTCTCGCGCACCGTCGTCTCGATCGCAGCCCGCTCGTCGCGCATGGCGTCGTCTACGGCACCGCGGATGGTAGCGCGGGCATGTTCATCCGCACGCCGCAGCAGGGACGCCAGGAACGGCATGTCGATCGGCTGGATGTCCGGCATCACCGGCGCCTTGCGCTTGCACACGAGGCCCTTGCCGGTCACCTCGTACAGACCCCACGTCTCAGGTAGCTCGTCGTCCCGCACGATCCCCGGCGGGGTCACGATCCACCAGTGGTGACAGAAGCGCGAAATGGCCTCCGCTTTCGCGGGGTTGCGCAATTCGACCAGCCAGTCAGAGCGCGAAACCTTGATCTCGAAGCCCTGCAGGTAGAGTCCTCGCGACGGCCACAGACCCATGGCGATCGCATCTGCCCAGCGGCGCTGTCGGCCGCCGGTTGCATCCCCCACTTCATAGAACAGCGCGTATTCGGGAGCGCAGAACTTGCGTGCCAGCGCGGCGCGGACGTCGGCGGACTTCATACGCCACGCCTCCAGCCGAAAGCCGGCGCCTCTGGCAGAAGCCAGATGTGGCGCATGTTCGCGACGTTCACGATTTCACCGTCGGCTGGCAGCACCTCGACAGCCCATTCGTCGGCGTATCCCGCCTCCCGCTTCAGGCGCTGAAGGTCCTCCCAGCTTATGTCTTCTCGGAAACGCTGCTGCCGCTCGTCCCAGTCGGTACGGTTCACCGACAGGCGCACAATGCTTCCGACCTCGACGAAGACCTGCACCAGGAAGTTGCGCGAGCGGAGAACGCGCACGCGGCTGGCGCAGATCGGCTCCAGCGGCCAGTCGGCGACGGGCACGGCAACAAGCTCAGCGGGCCAGCGCTGATTGTCCCGGCGCAGCTGACGCAGTTCGGACGCGGCCGGCTTCACGCTTCACCGCACCCGCGGCCGACCAGTTCGCCATTTTCGCCGCCGGTGAAGTCGCGCCAGTGAACCCAGCCCTTGGGGCAGAGGAAGCCCCACTCGCGCAGCTTGGGTCCGGTCATGAACAAGGAGACGGCGCGCTCGCCCGGCAGGATCTCCAGCCGGTGCGCGTCTTCGGCCTGACGGCTTCCGATCCAGCCGGCCTCGCGCAGCGCGCTGCCCTCCGGCGTGTGCTCAACGTAGCGGCCGTCCAGCAGCATCGAGGTGTTCGCCCACGGGTGGTCGTGCAGCGCGCGATCATCGTCGCTGCGCAGGATCTCGTGCAGGTAGACGTTGCAGCCCGTGTTGCGAGGGATCACCCACCAGCGGCGCAGGTAGGGGTTGTCGGCTGGCCCGATCACGAAGTCGGGAGCGAGGCTCGCGATCAGGGTGGTTGCCCACGCGCGCATTTCCTCGACGGTCGCGTACTGAATCATGCTCACTGAACCCTTCCTTCCTGCCAGCACTGCTCGCGCACCTCGAAGGGCGGGCGGTGCGACTTCTGGACCATGACGAAGCCCGGGCGGCGCGCGGCTTTGCGCGAGCGGCGGACGGTGATGCGGTGGCCGGGCGCCACCTCGATTTCGCGGTATTCGGCGGGCATCAGCTGGGCGCTCCGTCGTGCTGGACACCGTCGAGCAGGCGGCCAGCAGCCTTCTTGCCGACCCTGGCGGCGTAGTGGACGCGCTCGCCGTGGAAGCCGGTACCACCCTCAAGGTTCAGCCACTGACCGGGATGCTTCCGCGCTTGTTCGCCGCACTGCCGCCAGTCTGGATCGTCGCGTTCGCGGTCATAGCCGAGCGAGTGCTCGCCCCATTGCTTGAACAGGAACGGCACCCCGGCGGCCACGGCGCACTGATCTCGCAGCGACCGCGCCCAGTCCGGGTGCATCGGCCGAGCGCCGGGGCCGCTTTCGCCGCCAACAATGATCCAATCGAGGCGCACCAGCTCGCACGGGTCAAACTCGACCGGCCCGAGCAGCGGCTCCATCGACAGGAACCGCACGCGCGCCGGCACGGCCAGCAGCTTCGGGATGTCGCGGTCTGCCTCCGCCTGGTTGACGATGGTCGCACCCAGCCAGACGTTCGGATAGAGCTCCTCGAAATCGAAGGGCACCGGGAGCATGTTCGCGACGTTGCCGATCCGCTTCGTCAGCAGCAGCCAGTCCAGATCGGGCGTCGCACGGATCAGTTCGAACAGATCCGCGCGCCAGCTGTCATCGACAGCATTGTCGAACACGTCCGCGAGGCTGGCGCAGAACACGCGCTGCCGACGGCCGTGCTTGGCCTGGAACGCTGCGGCATCCGCCTGCCAACGTAGCGGCTTGCGCCAGTTGCTACGGCTGGTGCGGCGGCGGGGCGCGTTCGGCCCCCAGTTCGGTGCGGTACCGCCGCCGAAGCGGGCGTTGCGCGTTTCCGCATAGCAGTGATCGCAGCCCGGCCCGACCTTCTGGCACCCCTCCCAGGGGTTGAAGGTGTGGTCGCACCATTCGATTGCCGTGTTCTCAGCCATGAGGTGATCTCCCGTCGCGGCAGAAGGCGCAGCGGCCGCGCACGAGCCGCGGGCGGTCGTATCCGCATTCGTCGCACTCGCCGGGCTGGCCCTCAGGGGCGGGGGCGCGAGCAGCAGCAATGCTGAGCGCAAGGTGCCGCTCCTGGATCACCTGCGCGGCATCGACTTCGTCAGCCATGCTGGGAGCTTTCGATGCGCTGCAGCCCGGCTAAGACGGCGGGGCGGAGGATTGTCCAAAGATGGTCGGCCACCTCAACGCTGTTGATTGGCGTGTCAGAATCTCCGCGCAGGCTCGCCGCCATGGCTCCGGCAGCGGTGCCGAGAGCGCTTCCGGCGCCGAAGACAGCGACCTGCGCCATCTCATGGTGGGTATCCATCAGCGCCATGTTGCGGCGGATGGCCCCTGAGGCGTCGTCGCCGCACTTCTGCCCGATGTCGCGGACGATCTCGGAATACTGCTCAGCCATGATGGGAGCCCACGATCCGGTTCTCGCTGACCTTCTCCACCCAGCGGCAGACCTCGCTCTCCTTCCAGCGGGTCGAGACGCCGCCTGGCTTGATCGCGGCCGGAAAGCTGCCGTCACGCATCTTCCGGTAGATCATGGACTTACTCAGGCCGACCATCTCGCTCACCTCGGGCAAGCGCAGCAGGCGGTCTGGGGCGTCGAAATGTGCGGGCGCATTCATTGCGGCCGAAGCTCCTTAGCGGTGTGGATGGGCGCGGCTGGTGCACGCGCGAAGGAGGCGGACCCCGTAGGGCCAGCCGAAGAACACGACGCCGACAGCGAACACGGCGAACGATCGCCAATCACGGGCGCCGGCCGCAGCGGCAGCGCCGAAGATCATGCAGGCGACACCGACCGGCAGAATCTTCTCGATCAGCCAGCGGTCGCGGTCGGCGTCGGTGGGGTGCGCTGGCTCAGCCATGGTATTTCTCCCAGACGGCGTTGCAGAGGTGGGCGAGCAGCAGGAGCAAAAGTCCGAACGTGGCGATGGCAACGCGTCCGACGGTCACACGATCGGGGCGCCAGATACGGCGGGGCGACCGGTCCGTCCGGGCGGGATCGGGACCGCTCATGCGTCCTCAACCTCTGTCGCTTCGATATCCCCGAGTTCGGGGTCATCCTCGACAGTGATGTCCTTATCGAACATCCCTTCAGCGATGGTTTCGGCCTGCTCTTTGGTGGTGGCCTCGACCGTGTACGTCCGGCTATCGCTCTCGGTGTACGTGTACTCTACGCGGACCTTGAACTTGCGGAGGTCGCCCGCGTCGTCCGGTACCGGCATCCCCCAGTTGGGATTGTAGAATTTTCGCATCGCCTGGACAGAAGCCGGGAAGGGCATGGCTGCGATTTCATGGAGGGTCGGCTTCTCGCTCATGCGCCAAGCCCCTTCACGCCGTAGGACTTCGCCCGCTGGATCATGGTGACGTGATGCTCCAGTGCCTCCTTTTCCTCGGCCAGCGCCGCGCGCTTGGCTTCGGCTGCGGCTTCGATGCGCTGGAGGGAGCGGGCGATGTCGTCCTTGAGGGTGAGCGTCGTCACCCGTGTCGGGGCAGGGCGCCCGCGCCGAGCCTTCGTGTTGAGATCGTCCTGAACGAGCGCGAGCAGCGTCTCGCCGGTGATCCCGAGGCGCTCGGCGCGCAGACGGATGCGGGAGTTGAGTTCGCCGATCACCCGGCGCTCTGCCAGGTAGGTCCCCTGACGCTCGTCGAGGTTGCTTATCCGGGCGCTGCGCTGGCGCAGCTCCACGACGACGTGCCGCAGGTCCTCAACGGCCTGGCGCGTGTCGGGACACTCAATTGCGGGGGTATTGGACACGACGGGCTCCTCGCCACCGTCTGTCGCGGCACGAGGATGCGCCGGCTCAGGTGGTGAGCCGCAATATCGTCGGAGAAATCCAACTAGTCAACCAACAAGTTGGAAATATCCTGTCAGTCAGTCAGGTCATCCAACGTGAGGACCCGATCCATGCGGGCCACCTGCTCCATCGGGATCCGGAAGACCAAGGGCGGCTGGTACTGCTCCAGCTCGACGTAGGCGGCTGTCTTCCGGACGAGGGTCTTGATCAGCACCGAGCTCGTGCGTTCGCCGTCGTGCTCGTCGGGAGTGCGAAGGTAGACAACGGCGTCATCCCCCACGGCGGGGCGCCGTCTGGACTCGACGAATACGATGCCCCCGTCTCGCCACCTGGGATGCATCGAAGAGCCCTGCACATAGAGGCCATACACATCGGCCCGCCCGTCGAGGATAGCGGGGCGCCTACGATATTCGGTAACTTCCGCGGTGTTGAGCATCGTCTGTTCTACGGCTTCCCCATCAACGACCTGGTCTGCGCCCAGCGCGGTACCGTACACAGGTAAATCCCGAGCCATGCGACCGGCTCCCGAGCCCTCCATTTGGAAAGTCACGGCGTTCGGTGACGGCAGCGCGGTAAGCCGCGAAGGCACGGGCATGGGGAGGTCCGCAGCCGTCTTCCCGATATACGACAGGAGCTTGCGGAGCGTGTCCGAACGGGGACTGTTGCCCTTGCTCTTGAGGTTGCTGAAGAAGCTGCGGTTGACGCCGGCTTTCTCCGCCCACTCCGTCTCGGGCAGATCGGCTGGCTTCAGCATCATCAGCGACTGGTAGAGCGGCGTTCCGCGCATATCGTCTGGGTCGGGCATGTAGGACGTTTCCCACATAGGGATGTCAGGAGGTAGGATGAAGTTTCCGACTTGAACTGTTGGAAACATCCGACTAAACCAACGTCATGGCGAACGAACCCGCACATGAAGACGAGCTGCTCCACCAGATTGAGCGGTTCCGCACTGCCACCGGGATGGCAGAAACGACTTTCGGGCGGAGCGCGGTGCGCGATCCCAACCTGATCGCCGGCATCCGCAGCGGCCGGGAGCTTCGGCGCGGTACGCTCGCGCGGATCCGCAGCTTCATGGAAGCGCACCAGTGACCGCCGCCCGTTGTAACATCTGCGACGTCGGCCCGGAGCACCCCGAGGCGCGCTCCTGCCCATTCGAGCGCTGCCCGCTGAAGCGTGATCCCTCCGCTGATGTTCCTGTTCCCGTTCATACCGATCGGAATGCACGATGACCGCCCCGCAGATCCACACCCGCTACCGCACGGTTCCCGCGTCGTTGCTGCTTAAGACCCTCGGCGACAGCCTTGAGGCGATCAAGCACGAGGACGGCGCAACGGATGCGGATCTCGGCGCGGTGCTTGCCAAGAGTGAAGACACTGCCGCCCGGTACCGCACCGGGCTGGCAGAGATGCCGGTCGTCTCGTTCCTGCGCGGATGCCGCGAGTGGGATGGGCGCTTCGCCAATGCCGCCTTGGCCCTGGTGGGGATGAAGCTGGCGCCGCTCGAGGCGGCCGACGGCTGCGACCGGAAGGGTTTCAGCGCCCTCTGCGCGCTGCTCGCCGAAATGGCGGGCGCGGTCGAGGACGATGGAGAGATCGACGACGTCGAGCTGCTGGCGATGCGGCCGGAGCTCGAAGCCGCCGCGAAGCATATCGATCGGCTGCGCGACAGGCTCCGCCTCCGCGCCGTCGCCACCGGCTGAGGACCTGAACGCCGGCACCACCGGCAGGAGTGACGATATGGACATGACGAACAGCGCGGGGGCGGCAATGGCCGCTTCCGCGAGCGATACCGGCTTGCCCGCTTCCGGGCCCGATCTGCTCGACTACCGCGCCTTCCTGGAGGCGAAGATCCCGATGGCACAGCGGGCTGGGCTGCCATGCTCGATCGACGACGTGCCGACGCACCTGGAGGACGGCCAGCCGCTGCGCGATCACCAGCGTCACATCGTGCGCTGGGCGGTGGAGGGCGGCCGCCGCGCACTGTTCGAAGCCTTCGGCTTGGGCAAGTCGATCCAGCAGCTGCTGATCTGCGACATCATCCTAGACAAGGTAGAGGCCGATCCCGAGCGCGAGCCGGGCGCACCGAACATGGGGCTGATCGTGGCGCCGCTGGGCGTGCGCCGCGAGTTCATCGCAGACGCGCGCAAGCTGGGCCTGACGCTGCACTTCGTGAAGTCGGACGCGGAGATCGAGGCGACCGGCGATCTCGCCGGCTTGTTTCTGACCAACTACGAGAGCGTGCGCGACGGAAAAATCGACGTCAGCCGCTTCACGGTCGCCAGCCTGGACGAAGCGAGCGTGCTGCGCAGCTACGGCAGTAAGACGTTTCAGGAATTCATGCCGCTGTTCGATGCGGTGCCCTACCGCTTCGTCGCGACCGCAACGCCGTCGCCGAACCGCTACAAGGAGCTGATCCATTACGCCGGCTTCCTGGGCGTGATGGACACCGGCCAAGCGCTGACCCGCTTCTTCCAGCGGAACAGCGAAAAGGCGGGCGATCTAACGCTCTACCCGCACAAGGAAGACGAGTTCTGGCTGTGGCTGAATAGCTGGGCGGTGTTCCTGCAGCGCCCGAGCGACCTGGGCTTCGACGACGCCGGCTACGACCTGCCGCAGCTTACCGTGCGCTGGCATTCGGTGCAGGCGAACCTCGCCGCGGCTGGTACCGAGAGCAACGGGCAGGGGCGCCTGATCCGCGACGCGGCGATGGGGATCACCCAGGCTGCGCGTGAGAAGCGGGAAACGTTGCCGGCGCGCGTCGCCAAGGCGGCGGAGATCGTCGCCCGGGCGCCAGCCGACCACTTCATCCTGTGGCATGACTTGGAGGACGAGCGCCGCGCGATCGAGGGTGCACTGCCCGGCGCGGAAAGCGTCTACGGCAACCAGGACCTCGATCAGCGCGAGGGCATCATCTCGCGCTTCGCTGAGGGCATGTCGCGGATCCTTGCTGCTAAGCCGGTGATGCTGGGGAGCGGCACGAATCTGCAGCGCCACTGCCACCGTGCCGTGTTTGTTGGCGTCGGCTTCAAGTTCAACGATTTCATTCAGGCGATCCACCGGCTCCAGCGCTTCCAGCAGCCGCACCCGGTAGAGATCGACATCATCCATGCCGAGACTGAGACGGAGGTCGTGCGCGACCTTCAGACGAAGTGGGCGCGGCACGACGAGCTGGCCGAGCGCATGTCGGAGATCATCCGCAAGCACGGCCTCCAGCATGAGATCGCCATTGCGGAGCTGAAGCGGTCGATTGGTGTCGTGCGCAACGAGGCGCGCGGTGACGGCTGGTGGCTGGCGCACAACGACTGCGTCGAGGAAGCGGCGAGCCTGAAAACCGGCTCAGTCGATCTAATCGTGACCTCGATCCCCTTCTCCAATCACTACGAATACACGCCGAGCTACAACGACTTCGGCCACACCGACGACGACGCTCACTTCTTCGCCCAGATGGACCACCTGACGCCGAACCTGCTGCGCGCCCTCGCGCCCGGCCGGCTGGCGTGCGTGCACGTCAAGGACCGGATCCTGTTCGGTTCGGTGACGGGGGAGGGCGTGCCCACGGTCAACCCGTTTCACGCCAAGTGCATCAGCCATTACATGCGCCACGGCTTCCAATACCTGGGCATGATCCACGTCAACACCGACGTGGTGCGGGAAAACAACCAGACCTACCGCCTCTCCTACAGCGAGATGCTGAAGGACGGGACGAAGATGGGCGTGGGCTCGCCCGAGTACATCCTGTTGATGCGCAAGCCCCAGACCGACCGCAGCCGCGGCTATGCCGACGCACCGGTCGTGAAGGATGCGGCCGAATACAGCCTCGCGCGCTGGCAGATTGACGCCCACTCGTTCTGGCGTTCGTCGGGCGACCGGCCGCTGACGCCAGCCGAGCTAGCTGACACGGCCGAGCGGTTCGCTAGCCTCCCGGTTGGCCTGCTGGTGAAGGCATTTACCGAGCAGACGCGTGATCTGGTCCACAACCATGAGGCGCATGTCGGGATCGGAGAGACGATCGAAGCTAGGGCCCCGAACGACGGCCGTGGGCATCTGCCGCGCACCTTTATGTCGCTCGCTCCCGGCGCCCATGATCCGAACACCTGGGACGACGTCGTGCGGATGCGGACGCTTAACGGCGAGCAGGTCCGTAAGGGGGCCGAGAAGCACGTCTGCCCCCTGCAGTTCGACATCGTGGACCGGCTGATCCAGCGCTTCAGCATGAAGGGCGAGCTGGTGTTCGATCCCTTCGCGGGGCTTGGCACCGTGCCGATGCGGGCAATCTCGATGGGACGCCGCGGGGCAGGCAGTGAACTGAACCCAGACTATTTCCGGGCGGCGGCTGGCTACCTCAGAGAGGCCGAGCGCGAAGCTGCCGTGCCAACCCTGTTCGACCTGCTGGGCACGGAGAAGGCGGCATGACCGAGCCTACAAACCGGCTCGGTATGAGCATGGGCGAGAAGGCGGCACGCGTCGGTCAGCTGCGCCGAGCAACCGAGTTCGTCAGCCGCAAGGCAATCGCTGAGTCTCTCGGCATCGAAGACAGGTCACTTCGCGCCAAGCTGGATAGCGACCGAGGCATCAGCGACGTGGACCTGCGGCTGGCCGCTTCCACAGTGGAGGCTCACGCCAACGCCATGCTGGCGCTGGCCGCGTCGATCCGTGAGCGGCTGGCGTGAGCGGCGGGGAGGAAGAGCTCGCGGCTGTGCGCCGGATGGCGCGCGAAATCGTCGCAGACCTCGGCGGCCGGTATCCCGAGACTAACGCGCACGACACGGCCGCCGCAGTGGCGATCGCGCTCGGCGTGATGGTCGCCGCCCAGGTGGCACTCGGCGGAGTGAAGCCGGGACGGGGCGGGCACGTGCTGCGGCACCTCTTCGATATGGCCGAACTCACCGCCGAAGGATGCCTCCAGCCGTGAAGCCGAACCCCGGCTACCTCCCTAGCGACGCGGTCGGTAAGAGGATCCGCCCACGGCTGGCGCACGGTCGCCTGGGCGCCTGCGACGATGGCGCGCAGAGCCCGCCCGGATGGGCTGCGGATGGCCGCGGCGGGTGTCGCTGGACCATCACCGGCAGCCCCTTCGACATCAAAGAATATGAGGTGATCCGTTGAGGGCTCCGAAACTTCTGGAGCGTCCGGTTCAACGCGCGCTGATCGCCAGCTTCGGCTGGCAGGGCTGCTATGCCGTGCACGTGCCGAACGGCAGCCACCTCGCGGGCGGCTCGCTGTCGCGCGCCAAGCAGGTGGCCGCGCTGAAGGCGGACGGCGTGCGACCGGGCTTTCCCGACCTCACGGTGCTCGACCAGCGCCAGCCGCGCGTCGGCTTCGTCGAGGTGAAGCGGGAAGGGCGGGACGACCTCGATCCGGAGCAGGTGTGGTGGCGGGACGAGATCCTGCGGCTGGACCTGCCGTGGGCGCTTGCCAACCGCCCTGACCAGGCGCGGGAGATCCTGCGCGCGTGGGGGTGGCGATGAGCATCCGCATCATGTCCGCCGTCTGGGCGCTGCCGCTGGCCGACAGCGAGAAGCTGGTGCTGCTCGCGCTGGCCGACTGCGCCAACGACGACGGCGTGTGCTGGCCCTCCATCGCCGCGCTGGTGCGGAAGTGCAGCAAGAGCGACCGCACCATACAGGCGGCTATCAAGTCGCTCGCGGCGGCTGGTCACCTTTCCCGGCTGGAGCGCCCGGGCAAGGGCGTGCTCTATACCATCCACCCCACCCCCGAAGCGGCTTCGCCCCCGAAGCGGCTTCCCCCCGAAACCGTTGCGCCGACCCCCGAAGCGGCTTCGGACAAACCGTCAAGAACCCCCATTACCTCTTCGGATGCTTCGCATCCTACGAGGCGCACGCATCCGGCCCCAGCCGGGAAGCCCGGGAGCGCGGGATCTGCAGATGGGCAGAGCGCTGCACCAGTCGCGAAGCGCCGCTGGCCCAAGGACATGCCGCCACCGGCCGGTGTCACCGAGGACCAGTGGGCGGGGTACATCGACCACCGCAAGGCCAAGCGGAACACCCTGACGCCCCGGGCCTACGAGCTGCTGGTCGACAAGCTGGACAAGCACGCGACCGCTGACTGGCCGCCCGGCCGGATCGTCGACCTGATGGTCGAACGAGGCTGGCTCAGCTTCGAACTCCCCTGGCTCACCAACGCGACGGAAAACCGAAATGCCCAACGACCTCACCATGAACGACCGAGCGGAGCGATCGAAAGCCGTCGCCGCTTTCGCGAGCAGCACCAGTTGGAGCCTGTCGGAAGCGATCTCGATGGCTGAGGGTGTCGACCTGGTGGCCCTTGAGGCGCTGTACCGTCGCCCGCCGGCCCCGCTGCGCGAGACCGAGCCGGGCGGCAAGTCGCTGCGTCACCCCGGAGCGGCCGGCGAGATGACGACAGGCTTGGGCGACGACCTGGCGATGATCTGGACGAAGTTCGCGCCGACCGGGAGCGCGGATCAGGCGGACGCCTGGATCAAGACGATGGTGATTGCGCTCGACGACCTGCCGGGGCGGGTGGCGCGCGAGGCGGCGCAGATGGTGCTGCGGCAGCCGATCCGGTTTGCGGGCGACGTGGACCCCGCCATCCGCGAGGCGGCGAGTGGTATCCTCGCTCGCCGCTCGCGGGCTCGGTACCGGATCCGCGAACTGCGCGAGGCCATCGAGGCGCAGCAGGCGGGGCAGGCGATCGAGGGCGACACGATCCAGCCGCTGAGCCCGGAGAAGATCCGGGCCCTGCCGCCAGCGATGCGCGCGATCGGGGTGTCGATCGGGGCGATCACTCAAGACGAAGTCGATGCGGCGCTCATGAGTCAGGCGGCGTGATGTCGGCTGAGCTGGAGAGCGCCGCGATGCGGGATCCAGGCGGATTGGGCCGCCTGGTATCGCCAGCAGCAGAGCACTCGATGAGCTACAGCAGCGCGGCCTTCAGGATGGCTTCGATCTTCGCCCGGCCCGCGTCGTTGGCGGCACGGTACACGTCTGGATCGAGGCGCAGGGCATACGTCCGGCGCTGCTGGTCGGCCGGAATCTTGGGGCGGCCACCGGTGCGGTTGGGGTGGTTGGGCATGTCAGTCTCCTCCGCGCATCGCTGCGCCGAAAATTGTCACGGCCAGATCCGCGCTATCCAGCCAGCCGATCCAGAAACGTGGGAGGTCGTAGCGGTGCTCGATCCACCATTTGGCGTCGGGGTTGGCGAAAACCGGGATCAGGCGTGTTGCCAGTTGGTCGGGCCAGTCAGTTGGGAGCGTGCCAGGGGAGCGCCGATCGATGCGCGCGATTGCGGTGTGGAGATCGTCAGCGCCTGTGTACGCAAAGCGGCCGCGGATGGCCTGCGCCCATTCGACTTGGCGTGGCGACCCATTGAGGGGCGGGAGATCGATGATCTCCCAGCCCCGGTAAGTGATCGCGGCGATGGGCACGGCTCACATCACCTCGCTGTCGAGTTCGAGCGTAACGCGATCGTTGAAGTTGGCGGCGGCGTCAGTCTCAGCGTGGCCGAGGACGACAGCGAGGGTGGTCTTCGCAGCCACGAAATCCGCCTGCGCGTCAGCGATCACCGTTGCGGCCGGCTGGACCGAGCCCGGGAAGATCGAGTTCACGGCGTCGGCACCGGCGTTGCGGCCGGCGCGGCTCGCATCCACAGCGGCACGCACCGCGTTGTCCATTACGGCGTTGAGCGCGTCGATGACGGCGTTGCGGACGGTGTTATTGCTGATGCTGATCGTCGCCATCGTCTGTCTCCGCCCCTGATCCGGCGAGGCGCCCGGTCGGCTCCGTGCCGATGGATTGTGTATGTCATAAACCTACGGGGTGCGCAAGTGGTTCCGATGGTTTTTGGCATACGGGTGATCACTCAGGACGAAGTTGACGCGGCGATCGTGAGCGAGGCCGCGTGATGGCGGCCAAGCTGGAGATCGTCGAGCTGCCGAAACTCGCCAACAGCCAAGCGGCCATGGTGGCCGCCTATCGCGCCTCCCTGATCCTGATCGAGAGCGGCTGGATGCGCTACCCCGCGGCTCGGTGGGACCAGCCGGCGATCGTTGTCATGGCGGGCGAGGTGTGCGCGGGAGGGATCAGCTATTCCGAAGACCGCGACGATCTCGCCCTGAACGTCGACTTCGCTTTTGCTGCCCCAGATTACCCGGGCGCCCTCGCGCTTCTGCTGACCAGGCTGCGCGGCAAGCTCGCGGGGAGCGGGCTGCACGAGGTCCGGTTCAGCTGCCACGAGGGCAACGAGCTGATGGCGCGCGCTGTCCGCATCCTCGGCGCGAAGCCGCACAGCCACGCCTACCGCGTCCCCCTGTCGGCTCTGTCGCGTTCCTCGCGCCAGGCGACGGCGCCGCCACAAGGGGAAGGTCCCGGCCGCTGGGAAATGCTGGGGCAAGCGATTCAACGGAACAAGTGGGGGTGGAAGTGATGGCTGGGGAAGACGGGGAGTACGCGAGCGTCAGGAGCTGGTGCATCCTGCGCACGCATGGCGGCAGGACAATGCCACTCGCCCGCTCGCTTGCCGACGCGGGCATTCTTGCTTGGACGCCCGTCGAGCATGTGCGGCGGCGCATCCCGCGTTCGAAGGAGAAGGAGCGGGAGTTCAGGTCCGTGCCCTACCTGCCAACCTATGTGTTCGCCCCGGCCGCCGACCTGGGCGAATTGCGCCGTCTGGAGGTGGCGACGGAGAGCGGGCACCCGGCATTCTCGATCTTCCGGCACTGCGGCGCCTCGGTGCTGGTGTCCGAGGCTGAGGTCGCATCCCTGCGGCAGCGTGAGGCGGAGAGCCTACGGCGCATGGAGCAGAGCCTTGCGGCCCAGGCACGGCACGGGCGCCCGCTGCGCGAGCGTGCTGAGCCCTACGACAGGGGCGCTGAGGTGGCAGTAGAGGCGGGCGCCTTTGCTGGGCTGTCGGGCACCGTGCAAGAGAGCGACGGCCGCCACACTCTGCTCTTGTTCGGGAAGTCTTTGGTCGTGACGATTGATACTTCCACATTGCGCGGGAATGCTGTAGCAGAGCCGGCATCTGCTGCGTGATGCAGCTCGACGAGCAAGAAGCGCCGGCGGCAACGCCACTGCCCTCGTCACGGTGGACCGGTGAAGGCGCCAACATGGCGCCGGGCCGGGAGTCCGGCAGGCTACCTGAAATCCAAGACCCGAGCCGTTTAACCGGCTCACCCCGCGCTTCTGGGCGCGTCTGTCGTTCCGGGAGGTGCGGATGGCTGTCGCTGCGTGCACACCGTCCGACCGCCTCCGGCACCTGGCCGTTGAGCTTGAGACGTTGGCCGACGCGATGGAGCGGCCGTCCCGGTCCACCACCCGCAGCGACATGCTGATCGCCGAATGCGAGCGCATCGCGTGCGACGTCCGAGCAGTGGTGCGCGGGCCTGTTCGCTCGATCCATCCGCCGCTGTGGCACCGGGACGGACGGGCGGCGTGGTGATCAGCTCCAACCCCGGCCAATCGGTGTCCCATGGGATGGGATGCCACCCCCCTTTGGGTCCTTCCGGGGCCGCAGGGTAATACGGGGGGCAAAGGCGCAACTTCCGTCTAGGCACGAAATTCCGCATGGGTGCCGCCGCCTTGACATGAAATCTGGCGGTTTTCGGCCGTTTTCGAGCATGTGGAGACGGCATTTTGGCGATCGACACCGAAACGCTCACTCGCGCCGACGTCGCGTGGCTTGTCGGCATGTCGGACAGCTGGGTTCGCGACCGGATGCAGGCAGGTGAGCTGCCGCGGCCGGGTACGACGGCAGAGGAATACGTCGAGGCGTTCGTCTCGTTTCGGCTCCGAAAGTTGGAGCAAGTCATTGCCGACCTGAACGAAGGCGGCGGCATGCTCGACAAGGAACAGGAGCAGGCGCGGCTGGCGAAGGAGCAGGCCGACGCCAAGGCGATGGATAATGCGGAGCGCCGCCAGGAACTTGCTTCCTTGCCCGACATGGTCGCCGCCGGCGCCGGCGTGATCGTCATGATCGTTGCGCAGCTGCAGCAGGTCGGCGCCCGCGTCGCTAAGGGTGACACTAAGCTTCGCGCCCGCATCGATGCCGAGATCAACAACGTCCTCACCGACTTGAGCATGGCCCGGATTGAGGAGGCGCGCGGCGGGGGCTTCGATGACAGCGAGCCCGAAGAAGAAGGGGGCGATTGAGCCCTACCGGGCACCCGGCCCGCATGGTGTAGCTCTCGCCCGTGCTTGGCTGGCCGCCTGCAAGCCTCGCGAGCGGCCGCCGTTGTCGAAGTTCATGGTCGAGCATGCGCGTTCCGACGACGGTGCACGTATCCGACCGTTCCCGTTCCAGGCGGACATTGCTGACGCGTTCACGGATCCGGAGACGTCGCAGCTGTCGGTGCGGAAGAGCAGCCGCATTGGCTACTCGACCATCCTGCAATGTTTCGTCGCGTGGCGCATCAAGTTCGACCCGGCTCGCACGCTGATTTACCAGCCGACGATCGACGACGCGGAGAAGTTCAGCCGCGACGATCTGGACCCGGTTCTGCAATGGCCGGTGGTCCGCTCGGTTGCCACGTTCAAGCCGAGGCACGCTGACAACCAGATTCGGGCGAAGCGCTACAAAGGCGGCTGGATCCAGATCAAGGGTGCGAACAGTCCGAAGGAGTTCCGGCGCGTCACCGCTGACGACGTGTTCCTGGAGGAATGCGACGGTTACCCTTGGGCGTCGAAGGAAGAGGGTGATCCCGCCCGGCTCGCGTTTAAGCGCAACCTTACGTCGCCGCGCCGTTTCAGCGCTGCCGGGTCCACGCCGAAGGTAAAGGGCTTCAGCCGGATCGACCTGCTGTTCGAGCAGGGCAGCCAGGAATACCGCTACGTTCCCTGTCCACACTGCGGCGAGATGCAGCAGCTGGTGTTCGGGGACGGGACCGGCGCTGGCATCCGCTGGGAGCCAAAGGAGAACCCGACCCGCGCCTGGTACCGGTGCGTCAACGGCTGTGACATCGACGAAGCTGACAAGCCGGCGATGGACGAGGCGGGCGAGTGGCGGGCGCACAATCCCGACGCCTTCCCGCGGCACCGGTCGTTCCACATCTGGGCAGCCTATAGTCAGCATCCCGGCGCCGCCTGGCTGGAGATTGCGCGCGAGTTTCTGGAGGTCCGCAAGGACCCGAACCTGCTCCGTACTTTCGTCAACCAGGTGCTGGGTGAGGCATGGGCCGAACGCGGTGAAGCTCCGGAATGGCAGCGCCTCTACGATCGCCGGGAGAAGGCGATGCGGCTGGGAACGCCCTCGGCGAAGGCCGGATTGCTGGTGGGGGCCGCTGACGTCCAGCGCGGCGGCGGCGGGCGCATCGACCTCGACATCTGGGCTTTTGGTCCGAACGGGCGTCGTGAGTTCGTCGAGCGGATCGAGGTCTTTGGCCCGATCGCCGACAAGAAGACCTGGAAGAAGCTCGACGTAGAGGTCGCGCGCACATGGGAGACTGAGGACGGCCGGTCGATGCGGCTGGCACGGGTGGCGATCGACTCCGGCGACGGCGAGAACACCATGGAGGTGTACGCCTGGGCGCGCCGGCACCCGGGCTTTGCGATGGCGGTCAAAGGGCGCCACCAGATCAGCGCCAATCAACCGATCGGTTCCCCGACCTGGCAGGACGTCACAGTCAACGGTCGCAAGCTAAAGCGCGGTGTCCGCCTCTGGAACATCGGCACCTCGATGCTCAAGCTCGAGCTTTTCGGCGACCTTGAGAAGGAGAAGCCGGTCGACGGCGAGGAATACCCCGACGGGTATGTCTTCCTGCCCGACGGCACCACGGACGAGTGGATCAAGCAGCTGGTGGCGGAGGAACTCCGCATCATCCGGCTGCGCAGCGGCGGCTTCCGGCGTGAGTGGCACAAGGTCCGCGACCGCAACGAGGCGCTCGATAACGCGGTCTATGCCCGCGCGGTCGCTTTCTCTCTGGGCGTCGATCGCTGGCGCGAGAGCGATTGGCAGAAGGCCCGAGGCGAGTTCACCAAGCCGGCACCTTCCCCGCCGGCGCCGCCGCCGCAGGTTCCTGACGATCGCGCTCCTGCGCAGCCGGCCGCCGCGAAGTCCAAGCCGAAGCCCAAGCGCGCCAACCCGTTCACCAGCCGAGGGAGGTAGGAATGTCGTATCAGCAGTCCGACCTGGACCGGCTCAACCAAGCGATCGCGAGCGGCATCCGCAGCGTCACCTTCGCGGATGGTCGCCGGACGGAATATCAGTCGCTCGACCAGCTCCTCGCCGCGAAGGCGGTGATCCAGAGCGAGCTGGCGATGAAGGCGACCGCGAAGGGGGCCATCGTCCGCCGCCGTGTGCCGTTTTACCGGAGCGGCCTCTAAATGGCCGAGCGCACCCTGATGGATCGGCTGCTTCGGCGGCCGCCTGCCGAGCCGGCGCCTGCCGAGCCGGCGCCCGCTGTCGCGAGCGAGCGCAAGCGCATCCGTACTGGGCGCCGTCCGCGAGCAGAATACGATGGCGCCACGCTCGGTCGCCGGGCCGCAGGGTGGCGGCGCACGCGCCTGGATGCCAATGGCGAGCTCTCGCCTGCTGTTGCCGCCGCGCTTCGCGGAATCGCGCGTGACCTCGTCCGCAACAACCCGTTCGCGGCGCGCGGCGCGTCCACGATCGCGAACAACATGGTCGGCACCGGAATCACCTTTCAGGTGTACCGCGACGGCAAGATCGATGACCGGCTGAACAAGCTGGCTCGTAGGCACCTCGACACCATCGCGTGCGACGCCAGCGGTCGGCATGATCTCTACGGCCTCCAGCTTCAGGCGGCCCGGACCATCGTCGAGAGCGGCGCCGTGGTGATGCGTCGCCGGTGGCGTCGGGCCTCCGACCGGCTGCCGCTGCCGTTCCAGCTTCAGGTGATCGAGCCTGACTATATCGATCCGTCGAAGCACGGGCCGCTCTCCACCTCTCCCGGTGTGCAAGGCGGCTTCCTGATCAACGGCGTGCAGTTCAGTCCGCTCGGTGCCCGCGAGGGCTACTGGCTGTTCAACGGCCATCCGGGTGGAGGTCGCGCCGACGCGCTGGGCTCTACCTTCGTCAAGGCGGCAGACGTGGCGCACGTGTTCCGCGCGGACCGCCCGGAGATGGAACACGGCGCCACCTGGTTCGCACCGGTCATCCTCCGCATGAAGGATTTCGGCGACTTCGAGGATGCGCAGCTCACGCGTCAGAAGCTCGCCAGCGCGTTCGTCGGTGTCGTGACCGGCGAGGATCCGGACGGCCTGATCCCCGGCATCGCGCAGGAAGAGGGCGGGCCCGACGATCGCGAGCCGCTCGACTATATCGAGCCCGGCACCTTTCAATACGCCCGCCCCGGGGAGGACGTGACCTTCTCCAGCCCGCCGGGCGTCGACGGGTACGCTGACTACACCAAGGTCTCGCTGCGCGCGGTGAGTGCCGGCCTGGGCGTGCCGTACGAGGCGCTCACCGGCGACCTGTCCAACGTGAACTTCTCGTCCGGGCGGATGGGCTGGCTGGAATATCAGCGGTCGCTGGCTGCCTGGCAGTGGACGATGTTCATTCCGCAGTTCTGCGGCGCGGTTTCGACTTGGCTGATCGATGCATTCGCGATGCTGGGCGAGAACGTCGAGGGCGTCACGGTACGGTGGACGCCCCCGGGCCGCGAGATGATCAACCCCGCCGAAGAGGTGAAGGCGACCCGGGACGCCATCCGCTCTGGTCAGGACACGATCTCCGCTGCCGCCCGCCGCCGCGGGGAGGATCCCGACACCTTCCTCGCCGAGTGGAAGGCCGACGCCGAGAAGATCGACAAGCTCGGGCTCATTTTCGACTGCGACCCTCGCCGGGTCACCGCTGTCGGCAACCCCGCGGAGCAAGAGTCCTCCGCTCCTCCCGCACAGCCTCAGGGGGCCTGAATGCTCGAAATCCTCATCTACGGAATCGTCGGTGACGAGTGGGACGGCCTTGATGCCAAGACGCTCTTCGCCCTGATCGCCAGCGACGACGGCGACATCGTAGTCCGCATCAACTCGCCTGGCGGGTACGTCATGGAAGGGCTGGCGATCTTCAACGCGCTCGCCGCCGCCAAGGCCGCCGGCCGCAAGGTCACCGTCCATATCGACGGGCTAGCGGCCTCCATGGCGTCGGTGATCGCGATGGTCGGCGACGAGATCATCATGGCCGACAACGCTCTGATGATGATTCACAATCCGTGGGATGTGGCGATCGGCGACGCTCGCGAGCTTCGCGCTGCGGCCGACAAGCTCGACGTGATCCGCGACCAGCTCGTGCGGATCTACTCGGGTCAGACCGGTCTCAGCGCCGACGATCTGATCCCCATGCTCGACGCAGAGACCTGGCTCACCTCGGAGCAGGCGCTCGAGCAAAAGTTCATCACGTCCGTGTCGGAGGCGTCGAACGCCGCGGCCTGCAACGTGTCAGCATTCGGGTTTCGCAAGGCCCCCGAAAGCCCGGTCATCTCCGCATTGGCGATGCTGGGAACCCCGCGGACGGCCGCTGCCGCTCCTAAACGTCCACAGGAGAAAACCATGGACCTCTATAAGACCCGCGCGGCGCTGGTTGCCGCGATCGCCACGTTCCAGAAGGACGGCGGCACGCAGAACGAGATCGACAAGATCGTCAAGTCTGCCGTGGCGCTCAACGCACAGGACGCGCTCCCCGCAACCGGTGCCCTCGCCTTGACGCCGGCCACCAGCACTCCGGCGCCCCAGACCGACACGTCGGCCGTCGCGCTCACCACTGCCGATGTGCAGAACGCCGTGACCGCGGAACGCTCCCGCGTTGGGACCATCCGGGCGCTCGGCTCTAAGCACAATCTGCCGGGCGACTTCATCGACAGTCTCGTCAACGACGGCACTCCGCTCGCGACGGCACGCGAGAAGATCCTCGACAAGCTGGCGGAGGAGGGTGATGCCGCCAATATCGGCCACAACAGCCCCGCGCGGGTCACCGTGGACCAGCGCGAGAAGTTCCGGGAGGGCGCCACCAACTGGCTGCTCGTCAAGGCGGGCGTCGCTCACCTTGTCGAGAAGGCCGCCGCGCTAAACGGCAAGCCGATCAAGATCGACCCGGGCGAGTTCCGTGGCGTTCGCAACGTCGACCTCGCGCGCGAATCGCTCGGCAACCTGGGCGTGAACATCACCACTCGCGACCCGGACCAGATCGTTCGCCAGGCGATGACCTCGCAGGGCGCGGTGATCACGCAGACGACCAGCGACTTCCCGGTCCTGTTCGAGAACGCGATCCACCGCACGCTGCAGGCTGCCTATGCGACGACGCCCGACACCTGGACGCGGTTCTGCGGCACCGGCACGGTGACCGACTTCCGGCCGCATAGCCGATACCTGCGCGGTTCGTTCGGCGCGCTCGACAACGTAAACGAGTCGGGTGAGTTCAAGAATAAGGCCATCCCTGACCTCGCGAAGGAAGCGATCACCGCCTCGACCAAGGGCAATATCATCAACCTGTCGCGTCAGGCGATCGTCAACGACGATATGGAGGTGTTCTCCGGTCTCGCCGTCGACCTCGGCCGGGCCGCCAAGCTGACGATCGAGATCGACGTGTTCGCGCTGCTCAACAGCAACCCGATCATGAACGACGGCAAGCCGCTGTTCCACGCGGACCACGGCAACCTCGCTGCAGCGGGTGCCGCGCCTTCGGTCGCTGCCTTCGACGCGATCCGCGTTGCGATGGCGCAGCAGAAGGACGTCAGCGGAAACGAGTTCCTCGACATCCGCCCGTCCATCCTGCTGCTCGCGCTCGCGCTTGGCGGCGCAGCGCGTGTCATCAACGGCAGCCAGTACGATCCGGATGCCGTGAACAAGCTGCAGCGGCCCAACATCGTGAACGGGATGTTTGAGGACATCGTCGACAGCCCGCGCCTGTCCGGCGCCGCCTATTACGCTTTCGCGGATCCGAACGTCGCGCCGGCAATCGAGGTGGTGTTCCTCAACGGTGTGACCGAGCCGTTCACCGACAGCCAGGACGGCTGGCGCGTCGACGGCGTCGAGTGGAAGGTCCGCCACGATTACGGCGTCGGCGCCGTGAACTGGCGCTCCGCCTACAAGCAGCCCGGCGCCTAAGGCCCGCGCACCCGTGAACCTGCGGCAGGGCCGGCTGCGGCCGCCCTGACCGCTTTAGGAGAACAGCCATGAAGTTCGTGAAGCTGCTGACCGCAGCGCACGTCGCGGGCGTGCTGCGGCACCCCCACGAGGGTGTGCTGCATGTTGACGATGCCGAAGCCGAGCGCCTCGTCGAGAGCAAAGTGGGCGAGGATGTGACCGCCGACTTTACCGCCAAGCAGAACCGGGACGCCCCGGTCGAAGCAGGCACCGAGCCGAGCGGCTCGCAAGCGGAGACCCCCGCTAACCCCCACCAGGCCGAAGTCGAAACCGACGCTCCGGCCGAGGCCAAGCCTGCGCGCCGCAAGGCCGCGGCGGACAAGGAGTAAGCCAAGATGGCACGCAACTTCATCCAGCCCGGTGAGACCATCACCATGACCGCTCCCTATGCGGTAACCAGTGGTGCAGGGCTGCTGGTCGGCGCGGTGTTCGCCGTTGCCCTCGCCTCTGCTGCGCAGGGTGCCCCAGTGGAAGCGCGCCGCGTTGGCGTGTTCGACATGACCAAGGCCCCTGGAGAAGCTTGGGTGGCGGACACCACCAAGCTTTACTGGGACAACACCAACAAGCGGGTCACCTCGACCGCTACCGGCAACACGCTGATCGGCGTGGCGCGTCAGTCGCAGGCGTCTGCCGACACCGTCGGCCGGGTTCTGCTGACCGGCCAGATCGCCGCGTAAGGCCATGGATCCGTTCGCCTCGGCGCTCGACGCCCTGTTCCACGGGCCGGGCTCCGAGGCGGCGGATTACGTGACCGAAAGCGGCGTGCAGGAGGGGGTGCGGATCATCCGTTCCCGCCCGACTGCCGACGCCCCGTTCGGCGACAGCCGGATTCGGCAGGACACCTGCATAATCGACGTGCGGCGCTCCGAAGTGCCCATGCCGTCCGCGGGCGATCGCTTCCTGATCCGCGAGATTGATCCGGCCGCCCAGGCGGAGGTCCTAACCGTCTGCATCGTCACCGGCGACCCGGCGGTCGATGTCGAGGGCATGACCTGGACCTGCGAGGCGCCGGAAGCGTGAAATTCGAGGTCGAGGTCCCCGACTTCGCCAAGGTGATGCGCGAAGCCGAGGGCGGCGTCGCGCGCGCCGCGACGGTCGCTATGCGTGCTACCACTGGCGACGCGCTGCGCGAGCTGCGCGGGCAGGTGACCTCGGCCGGCCTCGGACAGCGCCTGGCGAACACATGGCGCGGCAACGTCTATCCGAAGTCGCGGAACGGCATGAACCCGGCCGGCTACATCTACAGCCGTGCCCCGGACATCATCGACAGCTTCGTGCGAGGCGCGACCATCCGTCCCGTCGGCGGCGCGAAGTTCCTCTGGATCCCGACCGGCAACGTGCCGCGCGCATCCGCTCGCATGGGCCGGATCGGCCGGCAGTCCAATGGGAAGATGAGCGCGCGAGGCCTGAAGGGTGGCGCGATCACTCCAGAGGAATGTGAGAACCGGTTCAACACGGACTTCATCATCCGGCGCGGCAAGAACGGGAACCTGCTTGCCTTCATGCAACTCATTCGCTCCCGGAGCGGCCGCGGCGTGCGCGCCAACACCGCCGGCCGCCAACGGCAGGGCCGCGCTGCAACCCTGACGCTCATGTACACCCTCGTGCCGAGCGCACGCATGCCGAAGCTGCTCGACCTTGATCGCCCCGCCGCGAACTGGAGCGCGGCCTTCATCGCAGCATTCACGCGAGGCCTGGAGAAGAACTGGTGAGCAAGCGCCTCGATGTTCTCGCCGCCGTAAAGGCGCTCGTACAAGCGGCCGTGCCGCACTCGCAGGTGCTGGGGCTCGACGGCGCCGACGCCGCGCCCGCTCGGATCCCGCCGACGGGGCGCGTGGTAATTCGCAGTGGCGAGCCCGGAGAGCCCGAAGTCGACCTCTGTCCGCTCGTTTACCACTATGAGCACCGCATCCCAATCGAAGTGACCGGGGCCACCGAAGAAGACGTCGACCGCATGATGGGCCGGATCGGTGACCAGATCGAAGCCGATCGCACGCTCGGCGGGCTGTGCGACTGGCTGGAGCCGACCGGTCCCAACACTGACGACATCTACGGCGAGGGCGCGAACCCTGCGCGCGGCGGCGACTTCGACCTGGTCGCCTCCTACTCGACCACTTCCCCTCTCAACTGAGCCCGAAGGAACCCACCATGGCCGTACAGCCTACCCGCCGGCGCGCGCTCGGCATCAATGCCGTGCAGTCGGCCGTGTTCGAAACCGCTTATGGGCAGACGCCCACGAGCGGCTTCCGGCGCCTGCCGTTCGTCAGCAACTCTCTGGGCGAAGAGCGGCCGCTGATCGAGGACGACCAGCTTGGCTTCGGCCGCGAGGGGCTCGACCCGGAATATGACGTCGCGACCAACGACGGCGACGTCGTGGTGCCGATGGACACCCGCGCATTCGGCTGGTGGCTGAAGCTGCTGCTGGGCGATCCGGTTTCCGCCACTGCAAGCGGCGTCACCACGCACACCTTCACTTCCGGCAAGGACCAGCTGCCGTCCGCGTCGATCGAGATCGGCAACCCCGAGATCCCGAGCTTCTCCGTCAACTTCGGCGCGCTGGCGAACCAACTGCGCGTGTCGATGGCGCGCTCCGGCATGCTCAATGCGACGATCGGCGTTATCGCGCAGGGCGAGACCCGCAAGCAGGCGCTGAGCGTCGCCGGCACGCCCACGACGCTTGCCGGCGAGCGGTTCCAGCAGGCGACGGGTTCGATCAAGCGCGGCGGCGACGTGCTGGGCAGCGTTACGGGCGCGGGCTTCACCTATTCGAACAGCTACGAGAAGGTGGAGGCCATCCGCGAAGACGGCCGTATCGACGGCGCGGATCCGCTCAAGGCGATGATGAACGGCGAACTGACGATGCGGTTCGACCGGCTCGACCTCTACGACGCGGCTGTCGACGGCACGCCGATCGATCTGTCGTTCGGCTGGAAGCGAGGCGATTTCAGCCTCGTCTTCACTGTCCCGCGCGTGTTCCTCCCGCGCGTGAAGACGCCGATCACCGGCCCGGGCGGCGTCCAGGCCACGTCCAACTGGCAGGCATCTGGTGCCGGCGGTCACACGCTGACGGCCGTGCTCAAGAACGACGTCGCCAGCTACTGATCCTCCAGCGGAGAACGCCCGTGAAGAAGGAAGATACCGCCGCCAACGCGGCGACCGAAAAGACCGTGCCGCCGCTGCCGACCCATGCTGCCGCCGGCATCACCCCCGGCTTTGCCAACCTTCGTGTCGTCGACACCGCGACCGACAAGGTGATCCAGCACGTCCTCGAAGCCGACACCGAGAAGGGCACCGTCCGCCGCTATGCGGTCGAGCGCGGCAACTTCGTCCGCGAGGGCAGCGACCTGAAGGTGATCGAGGAGGAGCGCAAGGTCCGTCTCGAGTGGATCGGAGACGCCGCCTGATGCTCGTTATCCAGAAGAAGGCAGAGGGCCCCGCCTGGGTGCCCGTAATGGGCTGCCAGGTGCTGTTCGCTCCGATCGACCGCAAGATGATGCGCGGGGCCCGCCGCGCTGCGATCAAGGCGATCCGGGGCGAAGAGGCCGAGGAAGGCGAAGATGCCGCTGATGCCCCGGCTGCCGAGCAGCTGGAGGAACTGGGTGACGCACTCAGCGTGGCCTTGATCCTTGCTGGCGCCCGCGACTGGAAGGATGTCTGCCTGATGGGCGGGCCCGAGGACGAGGGCCCCGGTCAGCAGCTGCCGTTCAGCCGGGAGAACCTTGAGCATGCGCTCTCAGACCCGCTCATCTTTGAGGCTCTCGACCAAGCGTATGTCATGCCGTTCGTGCTGCGGGAGCGGACAAAAAACGTCTCCGCCGCCTCTCAGAATGGCACTGGGGAGGCGGCGATGCCGGTGAGCGATATTGCCAGCTCACCTGCCAAGCGAGCGAAGCGCGGCGGTGCGAGCAGTGCCCGTACCGGATCGAAGAGCCCGATACCGAGGAAGCGGAAGGCGTCTGGCAAGTCCTGAACTCCTGCGAGCGGCAGCTGCGCGTCCGCGGAATGGACGGCAAGCCGTTCGCCCTCGACTACGCCGCCGTGATGGCGATCGGTGCTGCCTTGGGTGCCGACATGGAGATGCTGGCGGACGTTCTGCCAGACGCGGAAGCCGTGATCGTCGCCCGGTTCGCCGGGGATGACGCCGGGGATTGAGGAGGGCGCGTGGAAAAGTCCGTCTCGATCCGCATGGGCACGACTGGGAAGGCCGATGTCACCCGCACCTTTGACGAGATCGCCGCGTCGGGTGACGCGTCGGCAAAGCGCTGGAGCAAAGCCTACCAGCGGGCGGGTGAGGAAGCTGAGGCAGCAATCCAGCGGCAGGCCAACGCCGCTGCCAAGATCGCCGCGATCACGCCCCAGTCGGCGGTGCAGATGCGGATCGCCGACGCGAACGGCACCGGCTTTGGCCAGTGGGAGGGATCCGCCCGCCAGTCTGCCGCGGCCTTCAAGGAGCTGATCGCAGCCGAAGAGCAGCTGGACGTCCGGACCCGGGCGCTGGTGAGCGCGATCGATCCCGCCTTCGCAGCTCAGCAGCGCTACAACGCCGAGATCCGCGAGGCCGCGGCGCTGCACGACGCCGGCCGCATTACGCTCGATCAGTTCGTCCAGGCCGAGGCACAGGCAGCTGCGATCCTCGAAAAGGTGGCTGGCGCAACGCGCACGGCCGCGACCGAGACTGCCGAGCTGACTGCGGTACAGGCTCGCGTCGAGGCTGCCGCCGGGACCGGCTTCGGCCAGTGGGAGGGCTCAGCAAAGCGCTCGGCTCAGGCAATGAGCGAGTTGCTCACCGTCGAAGAGCAACTGGATGCCCGGACCCGCGCGCTGGTCGCCTCCATCGATCCTGCTGCGGCCGCGCAGCAGCGTTTCAACGCCGAGATGGAGGACGCGCGGGATCTTGTCAGCAAGGGCCGGATCTCGCTCGACCAGTACGTCGCCAAGCTCGGGCAGGAGAGGGCCGCCCTCGACACCGCGACCGCGGCGCAGCAACGCAACGCCAACTCCGCTGGCGCCCAGCGTGCGGCGATGCAGGGCCTGTCGTTCCAGGCGCAGGATCTGTTCACCCAGCTGTCTATGGGTGCGAACCCGCTCAGCGTGCTGGCGATCCAGGGCGGTCAGGCGGCGGGGCAGTTTGCCAACCTAGAGGGCAAGGCCGGGTCGTTCGCCCGCTTCATGATCGGGCCCTACGGTCTCGCGATCACGGGCGGCATGCTGCTGCTCGGCGCTCTCACCGATCACCTGCTCAAGAACAACGACGCTTCGGAGAAGGCCGAGGCGGGCATGAAGAAGTTCCAGGACCGGCAGTCGGATATCGGGAACTTCATCGACAGCACGACGGGCAAGCTCAAGGAGCAGAACCGCACGCTGGTCCTCAATGCCATCCTGACGCGCCAGGCGCAGATCGCGGCGAACGAGAAGGCGGTCACCGATGCCCGGGCGAAGGCGTTCGATCGCGCCGCGGATGCTACCCTCCGCACGACCCGCGCCGCCCCAGGCTCCACGACGAGCGGCGTGAGCTTCGAAGACGACGTCGACGTGCAGCGGGTCATTCGCGCTGCGGGTGGTGATGTGGCGAAGCTGGCCGACGGCCTCGCTGCGCTGGCGAAAACCCGGCCGGAATTGGCGCGGGTAGCCCTCGACGTCTCCGGGATCGGCGGTCAGGCGATCATCGCCACGCGCGAGAACGCGGACCTGCAGAAGGAGCTTCGTGCGCTTCGTGGCGACACCACCGCGCTCGCGAACGCCGACACCAGCCTGCTGGAAGCGCGTGCCAAGCTCGCCGGGGCGACCACCACGCTTGATCGCGCGCAGGCGCAGTATCAAATCCGCATCAAGGAAGCCGATGCCGCCTATGAGGCGAGCGGCAAGACGCACGCGGATCAGGCGAAGCTGCTGGAGGCACGCACGGCAGCCGAGCGCGATCTCAACGTCGCGCAGGACGCCAGCCGGCGCAGCGGTGATCGCCGCGCGGAATCGCTGGGCCGTCAGGCCGAGGCGATGGAGGTCAACGCCGAAGCGTCGCTCGATCTGGCGAAGGCGTATCTGGTGGGCGGAGCTGCCGCCCTGCGCGCCGAGGCTGCCCGCAAGGGCCTGACCGACGCCACGCGTCGCGGCATCGACACTGACGCGCAGGTCGCCCGCCAGCTGCAGGTGATGGTCGGCGAGCAGGTGGCGAGCGGCGCGAAGTCCGTTGCCCAGCTGCGTGAGGAGACCGAGGCCCGTGCGGCTGTCCGCGCTCAGGTGCTCGCCGGCACGCTGCCCGCGCAGGACATGGCGCGAGCGCTGTCCGACGAGGCTGCACTTCGGCCGCTGCTGAAGCTGCAGACGGTGGCGCAGGGCGAGGCGCTGGCGCAGCTGACGACGGTGATCGAGGCTTATCGCAAAGCCTTGGCCGAGATGCACGAGGAAGAGGCGAACAGCGGCGCGGTGAAGGCGACCGATGCGGCCAAGGCCCGGTTCGCGGAGACCATCTCCAGCATCTACGACCTCGCAAAGGATCCGCTGAGCCGCGCGATGGATAGCGCGCGCCGGGCCGCAGAGACGGAGGCAGACAACCAGGGCTACAAGGGCGAGGAGCGCAAGCGCTTCGTGGATGCCCGTGTAGACGAGTCATGGGCAAGCGAGGCGAAGCGCCGTGCGGAGTATTACGCCGGCACCGTCGAGGATCAGCGTGACTCCCTGCAGCTGGCGCAGCTGGAACTGGCGATGTCCGCTGCCAACGACAACGAGCGCGGGCGCCAGGCGGAGAAGCTGCGGCTGATCCTCGACCTGAAGCGGCAGGGCATTGACGCCGACAGTACCGAAGGCCGCGAGATCCTCGCGAACCATGAGCGGCTGGACGGCCTCTATAATCAGGCGAAGCTCGCCGCCGCCGGGTTCCAGGAGCTGCGCGACTTCGGCAGCGACTTCGTGGACACGGTGCTTTCTGAGGACACGTGGTCGAGCTGGGGGAATGCCGGCAAGACGATCCTGAACATGCTCAAGAGCGAGTTCATCAAGCTCGCCCTGCTTAACCCGATCAAGAACCTGCTGAACGGCGACAAGGCTCTGCCCACCCTCACCAGCGCGATCGGGAACATCGGGAAGCTGTTCGGCTCCAAGGGTGTCGGCAACAACGCGGCTGGCACGGAATGGTGGTCGGGTGGCGCCACCTGGCTCGCGGAGAACGGGCCGGAGATCGTCAACCTGCCGCAGGGTTCGCGGGTGACATCGGCCGGCGAGACGCGGCGCCTGCTTGGTGGGGCAGGAGGGATGCCGGGGGGCGAGATGAAGCTGAAGCTTGAGCTCACCCCGTCTCCGTACTTTGACGCCCGGGTTTCGTCCGTGGCGGGCCCGATGGTGGCTCAAGGTGCCGAAGTCGCAGCGGCGGGTGGCGCGGCAATGGCGGAGGCGAACGACATGGCAGCTGGCGCTCGACGTCTAGGGCGGGGTTGGCGCTGATGGCTGTTGAGATCCCGCATCTGCGGATCAAGTCGTTTGCGCTGCGCCCGCGTCTGTTCAGCAGTGAGCAGGAGGGCGCGCTCGGGGGCCCGGACCTTCCTATCCCGCGCCCGGGCGATCGTTTCGCGGTGGACGTCGAAACCACCCAGTTCCGGAACGATGACGAGGGGCGGGTGATGATGGCCGCGCTGTTCGAGGCCAGCAACGGAACCGCTGCCATGCGGATCGTCCAGCCGAACCGGGCCCGTCATACCGCCGGCTTCGCCGTGGTGGTCGATGGCACCGACCAGGGCGGCACGACGCTGTCGCTGCGCGGACTGCAGCGGGGCTGGCTGACCCGCGGCAACTTCTTCAGCATCATCCACCGGGGGCGGCATTACGTCCACATGATCGCTGGCGCCGGGCAGATGATGGTGCCGGAAACCGGAAGGGTGGAGTTGCCCATCTGGCCGATGCTCCGCTTTCTGACGATCGACGCCGAGCCCGTCGAGTTCGTGGCCCCCATGATCGAGGGGAAGCTGCTCGGCTTCGACAAGGGCGCGCTGTTTCGGCGTGCGAAGACGGACCCACTGTCGTTCAGCATCCAGGAGCGGGCATGACGTTTCGCCTCACGCCCCAGATGGCGGCAGCGCTGCGCTCCGGGCGATACCCGTTTGCGCCGCTCGTGCGGGTGCGGTTGCCCGGCTACACGCTGTGCCAGGTGGTGGGCTCGGTCGAGGTGCCGTTCGGGGCGGACCGTTACGTCGGCGAGGATCCGCGCTTTGGCGTCCTGGTCGCTGCGAGCAACCTGAAGGACGGTGTAGCGGACGAGGCGCCGGATTGGCAGCTGACCTTCGTTCCTCCAGACGAAGCCGCAGCCTCGGAACTGGCGTCGGCGACCGCTCAGGGCGGGGAGGTCGCCGGCTGGCTCGGCTTGATCGATCCCGCGACCGGCCGGCTGCTGCCGGAGCCGTTGCAGCTGTTCGCTGGAGAGCTGGACGTGCCCCGGCTGCGGGTCGGGAAGGGGACGCGCACGCTGGAATGGCGCTGCGCCTCCGCACTCGAGACGTTCCATGACGTAGAGCGCGGCGCCCGTCTGTCGGATAGCTGGCACCGGATGATGTGGCCGGGCGAGACCGGGCTGGCGAACATGACCGGCATCGACAAGACGTCGCTATGGGGTGTCGAGAAGCCCCCCTCAAACGTCCGCGTTGTTGGCGGCGGCAGCCTTGCCGCCTCATTCCTCGGGAACATCGGGCTATGACCGTGCTCCTTCGCCGCCAGCAGGCCACCGAGGCGACCCTCGACCGCTTCAGGGGGCAGCCCCTGATCTATGGCAAGAACGACTGCGTGCGGATGGCAGCGTTTCTTCTGCGCAAGATGGGGCACCGGCCGCAGCTGGCAAAGGCAGGAACTTACTCGTCGATGCTTGGCGCTAGCCGCGCGCTGCAACGGGCTGGCTTCGAAAGCTTGCCCGATGCACTCGATGCATTGGGCCTCATGCGGATCCCGCCAGCCATGCGCTGGATGGCAGATCTAGTTGTGGTGCCCGGTGAGGGCCCCTTCGGAGGCTCGCTGCAGGTTGCCCTGAACAACGGCCGCACGCTCGGATGGCATCAGGATTTCGAAGGCGCCCAGATCCTCCAGCCGGTCGAATTTCTCACCGCCTGGCGCGTCTAGCTACCTGGCGTTTCGCTTGCCGGCGAACAGACGAGACGGCCCCGTAGGCGAGCGTCGCTAGAGGGTAGTTCGTCGGCAATCCTGCAGCCCGTCGCCTTCTCCACCGCGAGCCTTTGCCGATCGCGCTCTTCGATATCGTAGCGGACCAGCATCGACTTGCGAGCGACGACGACGCTCTCCCCTTCGACCGTGACGCGATACGTCTTCCCGTCGACCTCGACTTTGGACGTCCCTGCTTGGCCCCCGGGCAGCAAAACAGCTGCAGCAGCCAAAGCAAATCCAAGTGCGAAATCCATCAGCTGCTCCCTCGGAGACATCCTGCCATGGCGAAAGCCCTGAGAACAGCCGCCTTCGTGGTTGGTGCCGTCGCCTTGACGGCGACCGGCGTGGGCCTTGCCATCGGCGCTGCAGCGGCCGCTACGACAACGATCGCGGGAGCATCGATCGCGACGATCGCGACTGCGGCCTCGGCTGGCGCGAGCGTGCTATCCATCGCAGCGTCCGTTGCCCAGCCGAAGGGCTCCCTCGGCGGCAATCCGACCCAGTTTACGATCGATAAGGAATCGGGGCTGCCGTACGCGATGGGCCGGACCTACTCGGCCGGCAAGGTCGTGCATCGCCAGTTCTATGGGTCGAAGAACAGCCTGGAGAGCTGGGTCGCGGTCCACAGCATCGGCCCTATCAAGAGCCTCGGTCCGTTCCAGGTCGAGAAGGCCACCGTCAATTTCTCCAATCGTGCGGCGCTGGGAACGTACGCGGGCTACATGTGGCTCGACCAGCAGCTTGGCGCCTGTCCGGAAAGCCGGGCGCTGCAGGGGCCGCAGGGTGACTTCCCCGGCTGGAATGCGACCTCCAAGCTATCGGGGCTCGCTGCTGACCTGTGGACGCTCAAGTTCGACAGCAAGGGCAAGAAGTTCCCGAACGGGGTGCCCGAGCGCGGCCGGATCCTTGAGGGCGTCTTCGTCTACGATCCCCGTCTCGACAGCACCTATCCGGGCGGCGCGGGTCCGTGCCGGCTGGGGCAGGAGGCGACGTACGTCTACAGCGAGAACCCGGGGCTGCATGCTATCACCTGGGCGCACGGGCGGGCCCAGAACGGCACGCTGATCGCCGGGGGCGGTATGAAGGTCGTTGGCATCGACCTGGCGCCGTTCGTCGAGTTCGCGAACATCTGCGATGCGAACAACTGGAAGGCTGGCGGCATCGTCTACACGACGGCCGACAACGACTGGGACATCCTCAAGATGATCTGCCAGGCGGGCGGCGGCGAGCCGATGCCGGTCGCCGGGCAGCTGTCGGTCACCTTCAACGCCCCCCGGGTGTCGATCGGCACCATCACCAGCGGCGACATCATCGGCGACGTCGACGTGCCGGGAACCGCCTCACGCCGTGCTCGCCGCAACACCGTGATCCCCTGGGTGCGGCTGGAGAGCCACGGCTGGGAGATGGTCCCGCTCGATGCGATCGCGATACCGGACTATGTCGCCGTCGACGGCGGCAGCCGGCCGAAGGAGGCGAAGTTCCCGCTGGTGCAGCAGGTCGACCAGGGCGCGCAGCTGGGCCTCTACGAGATCCTGAACGGGCGCGAGCTCGACGGCATTCTTCTTCCCTGCAACGCCACCATGATCGGCTATCGGCCCGGTGACTGCCTGACAGTGGACATTCCCGAAGCCGCGCTCGTCGGCCGCAGCGTCGTGGTGCGTATGCGCGAAATCGACATGGCGACGGTCGGCGTGACCTTCACCTGCCGGTCGGAGACTGCGTCGAAGCACAACTTCGCGCTCGGCAAGGGCGGCACCGCGCCGCCGACGCCCGATCTTTCGATCCCGACGGTCGACCTCAGCGCGCCAGATGCCGCCGACTGGATCGCGAACGGGGCGGTGCTGAGTGCCAACGGCGTGTCCTTCCCGGCGCTGATCGTCACCGGTGCCGCCGATGATCGCCCGATGGCGGGCGTCCTGTTCGAATACCGGCCCTATGCGGCTGGCGCCGATCCGGACGCCGGCTGGAGCGGGGGAGGTATCGACGGCGCGGGCATCACTCGCAAGGAGATCACGAGCGTTAGCTCCGGCACGCAGTACGAGGTTGCGGTCCGCTATATGGTGGCGGGCGCCTACAGCGACCGGCTGGTGCTGGGCCCGGTCACAGCCGGGGTGTTCAGTGCGGCGGGCGGAACCCAAGCCGCAATCGCCACGTCGTTCCCCATCGGCCTGACGATCTCGGCCGGCGACGACGGGGCGCTGTCGATCAGCGCGCACACTCGCCGCTACACGGACGGCCATCCGGACGTTGCGGTTGCCGGAGCGACGATCGCCACCGGCCTCGCTCCCGGCTCCTTCCGAGCACTCGGCTACGACGACGAGGAACGCCTTGGCGGCGCAGTGACCTACCAGCTGTTCGAAGACGATATCGACGCCCGCGCCGCGCCCGAGCACCCGGGCCGGCATTACCTGGGCTATGCGATCATCCCGACTGCCGGGAGCCCTCCGTCGAGCGGTGGCGGCGCGACTCCTCCAGGCGGGCAGTGCGTGACCACCGACACACCGATCCTGATGGCCGATGGTACGGAGAAACCGGCTGGCGGCCTTGCCGTTGGTGACCGGATCCTGACGCGCCACGAGCTGCGCCTGAGCGAGATCGCAGGCGGCTGGGGCATCTTCCCGGTTGAGGCGGTGGAGATCGCGGACAGCGAGGACGTGTGGCTGGCGGAGGTTGGCGGCCGGCAGCTGCGCGCCACCGGCGATCACCTCGTTTATACCGGTTCCTGGAAGAAGATGCGCGACATCGGCACGCCGGTTCCGGGTTCGCATCAGATCGTCAAGGCGACGGTGACGGACGCCCATACCTACGTCTCCAACGGCGTCCTCTCGCACAACATCAAGATGGAGCCGCGGCAGGTCGACCAGACCTGATACCGGCCGGCCAGCCGACCTGTCCGCACCCAAACACCTCACCGGAGAACCGTCCATGACGCAGGATGTCACGGCGCGCCACGATCTCAAGATCTGGCGGAACGACGACTATTACGAGTACCCGATCCGCGTCGTCGGAGCCGATCTGAAGAACATCGCGCTTGCCATGGAAGTTCGCCTGGATGGCGACGTTCCCGGCCCTCCCCGGATTGCGCTCGCGAAGGTTGTGCCGGGCGAGGGGGGCGCCACCTACGAAACGCAAGGCGTCCATTTCCGGGGTGTGACTGTCGTCGACGGTGTCGACGTGAGCGACATCCGAATCCGCATGGATCGGAGCACCCTGCAGGGCCTCGACTATTTTGGACCGATCGGAACCGCCGCCGAGTTCGTTTATGCGCTAGTCATCGGGGGCCGCACGCGGCTCAGCGGTCGGGTCATCCTGCCGGCGCACCCGTACCGCTCCGATGACGCGCCCGCCAACCGACCGCTTGCCTATGCATCGGGAATGGCGCGGCAAGCGGTGTCCCCCGACGCAGGCGCAACCCTGACGATCAGCCAGGATGGCGGCGCCACAGTCGTGATCGACGGTGCGGACCTGATCGGCGGCTTGCGCGAGACCGTGGAGGAAGCGCGGATCGTGACCGTCGCAGCGGCTGCGCGCACCGAGGCGATCGCCAGCACCAGCTATCGGGCGGTCGGGACCTATGGCGCGCGCGAGGCGATCCCGCTCGATCAGCGCGGGCCCGGCATGCGCGTGCATGTGCTGGAAGCGGAGCGGACGTTTGAATGGCGCTCGGATCTGTTCGCCCCGGGCGCATGGGATGGCTTGCTCACCGAGGAGGAGTTGACCCGCCTCGACCTGATGCACGGCGGTTTGTCGCAGGATAAGGTCTATGGCCTGACGGGCACCCTCGACGCTCTGCGGGAAGCAGATTCTGCGGCCGTTGCGGTCAAGATCCTCTCGCCGCGTGCGGTCGCGCTCTCCAGCGCGGCCAACCCGCGCGGCTATGTGGAATGGGCAACGGCAGGG
>NZ_JASNVZ010000013.1:0-96484 GCF_049311085.1 Sphingomonas sp. 3-13AW
GCCGCCCCCGCCACCGCCGCACGCCGACAGCAACGCCAGCACGCTCAACGCCACGCCACACCGCGAATGCTTCATGATTTGCCCCCGTTTCCCAACAGTGTAGCGGGCGACTTGGCGCGCACCAGTCTAAATCAGACCTCGTCTTGCACGATGCTTGGGCTCGGATCGCGCGCTGCTGCGTTGGCACTTCATGGCCGATCCCACGCCCCTGAAACCGATGGAAGCCAAACTCGCCGCCGAACTGCCGCAGGGCCCCGGCTGGCAGTTCGAACCCAAATGGGACGGCTTCCGCTGCCTCGCCGTCAAGCAGGGCGACACCGTCCTGCTCTGGTCCAAGTCGGGAAAGCCCCTCGCCCGCTATTTCCCCGAGGTGGAGGCCGTGCTGGCCGCACTCCCCGGCGACTTCGTCCTCGATGGTGAGCTGCTCATCCCGGTCGGCCCGACCTTGTCGTTCGGCGCGCTCCAGATGCGGCTCCACCCGGCCGAAAGCCGTATCCGCCGTCTCTCGGTCGAAACTCCGGCCCGCCTGATGCTGTTCGACTGCCTCGCCGCCGATGGCGAGACGCTCGCCGACCGCCCCCTGTCGGAACGCCGCGCCGCGCTGGAGCGCTTCCACGCCCGTTACCGGTCACAGGGGCTGCGGCTCTCCCCCGTCACCGACGATCCGTCCGTCGCCCGCCGCTGGCTCGGCGGCACCGGCGCCGCCCTAGACGGCGTCGTCGCCAAGCCGCTCGCCGAGCCCTATCGCGCCGGCGAGCGCGCGATGGTGAAGGTCAAGCGGATGCGCACCGCCGACTGCGTGGTCGGCGGCTTCCGCTACGCCACCGCCGCCCGCGAAGTCGGCTCGCTGTTGCTCGGCCTCTACGACGATGCCGGCCTTCTCCACCACGTCGGCTTCACCAGCGGCATCCCCGCCGCCGAACGCGCGGAGCTCGCCCAGCGGCTGGAGGCGCTGGTCGAGGGGCCCGGCTTCACCGGCGACGCGCCGGGCGGCCCCAGCCGCTGGTCGACCGATCGCTCCGCTCAATGGCAGCCGCTGCGTCCCGAACTGGTGGTGGAGGTGCGTTACGACCAGGTCACCGACCGCCGCTTCCGCCATGGCACCGCGCTCCTGCGCTGGCGTCCCGACAAGGCGCCCGACCAATGTACCTTCGCACAGATGGAGGAAGAGGCCCGGCCGGCGGTGGTCGAGGCGGCGATCGGCGGCGACTAAGGCATCCGTCAACCTCGACATGGCCCGACCCGGGCCGCTACAGCACCGCCATGCCCGCCGATCCCGTGTCCGTTCTTCAGTCGACCTTCGGCTTTCCTGCCTTTCGTGGTGTCCAGGGCCAGGTGGTCGAGCGGGTCCTCGGCGGCCAGCGCACGCTTGCCGTCATGCCGACCGGCGCCGGCAAGTCGCTCACCTACCAGCTTCCTTCCGTCATCCTAGACGGCACCTGCGTCGTCATCTCGCCCCTGATCGCGCTGATGCACGACCAGCTGCGCGCCGCGACCGCCGTCGGCATTCGCGCGGCGACGCTGACCTCGGTGGACGAGAACCGGCAGGAGACGCTCGCCCGCTTCCGCGCTGGCGAGCTGGACCTGCTCTACGTCGCTCCCGAACGTGCCTCCAGCGGCCACTTCCGCGACCTCCTCGCCCAGGCGCCGCTAAGCCTGTTCGCGATCGACGAGGCGCATTGCGTCAGCGAATGGGGCCATGACTTCCGCCCCGATTATCGCCTGCTGCGCCCGCTGTTCGACCAGTTCCCCGATGTGCCGCGGCTGGCGCTCACCGCCACCGCCGACGCCCACACCCGCGCCGATATTCTCGAACAGCTGGGAATTCCCGAAGAGGGGATGATCGTCGCCGGCTTCGACCGACCGAACATCCGCTACGCCATCACCCCGCGCGACAACACCACGCGGCAGATCGCCGACATCCTTGCCGAGCATCCCGGCCCCGGCATCGTCTATGCACCGACCCGCGCCGCGACCGAGCGGCTGGCCGCCGCACTGTCGACGCCCGACCGGGAGGTGCGCGCCTATCACGCCGGGCTGGACCCCGCGGTTCGCCAGCGCAACCAGGCCGATTTCGTCGCGAGCGAGGACATGGTGATGGTCGCGACCGTGGCCTTCGGCATGGGCATCGACAAGCCCGACGTGCGCTTCGTCGCCCATGCCGGCCTCCCCAAGTCGATCGAGGCCTATTACCAGGAAACCGGCCGCGCCGGCCGCGACGGGGATCCGGCGGTCGCGCACCTGTTCTGGGGCGCCGACGATTTCGCCCGCGCCCGCCAGCGCATCGGCGAGGTCGAGGCCGAGCGCCAGCCCGGCGAACGCGCGCGCCTCAATGCGCTCGGCGCACTGGTCGAGACCGCCGGCTGCCGCCGCGCGATCCTGCTCGCCCATTTCGGCGAGACCCCGCCGCAGGCGTGCGGCAATTGCGACAACTGCCTAAACCCGCCCGCCGCGATCGACGCGACCGAGACGGCGCGAAAGTTCCTCTCCGCCGTGTTCCGCACCGGCCAGATGTTCGGTGTCGGCTATATCGAGCAGGTGCTGCTGGGCCAGTCGACCGAACGCAGCATGACCAACGGGCATGAATCGCTGTCCGTCTGGGGCATCGTGAGCGGCGAAGAAGCGCACCTCCTCAAATCCGTCGCCCGTGCGTTGCTCCTGCGCGATGCCGTGCGCGCCAACCCGCATGGCGGGCTGGAATTCGGCCCCGGCGCACGCGGCCTGCTGAAGGGGGAGGCGACCCTGAAGCTCGTCCTCCCGCCCAAGCGCGAGCGTCGCCGTCGCGGCGCCGCCGGTGCCGCCCCCAACCCCATCGGCAATCCGCTGTTCGAGGCGCTGCGCCGCCGCCGCCGCGAACTGGCCGAAGAGGCGTCGGTGCCGCCCTATGTCATCTTCCACGACTCCGTCCTGCGCGACATGGCCACCATGCGTCCGGCGAACCGCGATGCGCTCGGCCGCATCACCGGCGTTGGCGCGCGCAAGCTGGAGGCGTATGGCGACGCCTTTCTCCAGGTCATCCGCGAGGCAGCATGATCCGCACCATCGACAGCAAGATATCCGTCGCCCCCCAGATCGATCCGGCCCAGCTGCCGGACATCGCCGCTGCCGGGTTCGTCGCGATCATCAACAATCGCCCCGATGACGAGGAGCCGGGCCAGCCGTCCGGGGCCGCGATCCAGGCTGCGGCGGAAGCGGCCGGCCTCGCCTACACCGCCATTCCCGTAACCCATGCCGGCTTCGGCCACGGCCAGCTCGATGCGATGCGCGCCGCGCTGGATGCCGCGGACGGCCCGGTGCTCGCCTTTTGCCGCTCGGGCACGCGCTCGTGCAACCTCTGGGCATTGGCCGAGGCCAAGGCCGGCGGCGATCCAACCGAGCTGGTCGAAAAGGCGGAGGGCGCCGGCTACGACCTTTCGGGCATCCGCCCGACCCTGGACGCGCTGAGCGGCCGTTGACCCAGCGGGCCTGATCACCGCCATGCCCGACGAACGCTTCGGCTTGCGCCGCCGCGCGCTGCTCCCCGGCCCGCTGCCGCTCGACGGCGGCGCGACCCTGGCCGCGGTCGAGATCGGCTATGAGACCTATGGCACGCTGTCGCCCGCGGCCGACAATGCGGTGCTGGTCTGCCACGCGCTGACCGGCGACCAGTATCTCGCCTCCGACCATCCCATCACCGGCAAGCCGGGCTGGTGGACGCGCATGGTCGGGCGGGGCAAGCCGATCGACACGGATCGCTGGTTCGTGATCTGCTCCAACGTGCTCGGCAGCTGCATGGGCTCTTCGGGGCCGGCCTCGATCGATCCGGTGACGGGCGAGCAATGGGGCATGGCCTTTCCGGTCATCACCATCCGCGACATGGTGCGGGCGCAGGCGCTGCTGCTCGACCATCTCGGCGTCGACCGGCTTGCCGCAGTCGTCGGCGGCTCGATGGGCGGCATGCAGGCCTTGTCCTGGGCGGCCACCTATCCCGAACGGGTCGAGGCCGCGGTGGTGATCGCCGCGACCGCGCGCCACTCCGCCCAGAACATCGCCTTCCACGAAGTCGGTCGCCAGGCGATCATGGCCGACCCGAAATGGCGGAATGGCGCCTATTACGAGAGCGGCGACCCGCCCGCCGCCGGCCTCGCCGTGGCGCGCATGGCCGCGCACATCACCTATCTGTCGGAGGCCGGTCTCACCGCCAAGTTCGGCCGCCGCCTCCAGGCGCGCCCAGATGGGCAGGCTGGCGCCAAGACCTTCGGCTTCGACGCCGACTTCCAGGTCGAAAGCTATCTGCGCCATCAGGGCCTGGCCTTCACTGACCGGTTCGACGCCAACTCCTACCTCTACATCACCCGCGCGCTCGATTATTTCGATCTCGCCGAGGAGCATGGCGGCATGCTCGCCAATGCCTTCCGCGACACCGCCACCCGCTTCTGCATCGTCAGCTTCGACACCGACTGGCTCTATCCCACCGCAGAATCGAGGGTGATGGTGCAGGCACTCAACGCCGCCGGCGCCCGCGCGAGCTTCGTCGAGCTTTCGAGCCCGTTCGGCCACGACGCTTTCCTGCTCGATTCGCCGGAACTCGACCGGGTGGTGCGCGGCTTCCTCACCTGGGGACGGGCATGATCGACCTCTCTACCGACAAGTCCCGCCTGCAGATCGACCGCATCCACGGCTGGCTCGCCTCCACCTACTGGTCCCCGGGCGTCGCCCGCGACCTGGTCGAGCGCGCGATCGCCGGCTCGACCTGCGTCGGCGCCTATCGTGATGGCGTGCAGATCGGCTTTGCCCGCGCCATCACCGACGGCGCGACCTTTGCCTGGCTCGCGGACGTGTTCGTCGAGGACTCGGCGCGCGGCGCCGGCGTCGGCCGTGCGATGGTGTCGCACCTGCTGGCACTGCCCGACCTTGCCGGCCTGCGCCGCTGGATGCTCGCCACCCGCGACGCGCACGACCTCTACGCCCGGCTGGGCTTCGCGCCGCTCGACAAGGTTGCGGACTATATGGTGCGGCGCCCCGGCCCAGCCCCGGAGGTCGCGGCATGACGACGCTCCGCCCCGACCTTGCCGTGATCGCCGCCAATGTGGCGGAGGGCGCGCGCGTGCTCGACGTGGGCTGCGGAGACGGCGCGCTGATGGCCGCACTGCGCGACAGCCGCCACGTCGACGCGCGCGGGCTTGAGATCGACCCCGGCAACGTCGCCGCCGCGGTCGCGCGCGGCCTGTCGGTGGTGCAGGGCGATGCCGATACCGACCTCGCCGGCTATCCCGACGCCAGCTTCGACTATGCAATCCTCAGCCAGACGCTGCAGACGACGATGCGCCCGCATGTGGTGCTCGATCATCTGCTGCGGATCGGCCAGCGCGCGTTCGTGTCCTTCCCCAACTTCGCCCATTGGCGCGTACGGGCGTCGCTGCTGTGGGGCGGACGGATGCCGGTCACCCGCCTACTGCCGGTGCCGTGGTACGAGACGCCGAACATCCACCACGTCACCATCGACGACTTCCGCGCCTTTGTGAAAGCGCGCGGCATCACCGTCGAGGAAGCCTGGTTCCTGAAGGGCGACCGCCGCACCAGTGCCGCCGCCGCCAACTTCCGCGCCGAACACGCGGTCTTCCTGCTCCGGCGCTAGGCACAAAAAAGGGGCCCCAAGGGCCCCTTTTCCGCTTGTCGCTCGCCATCGCTTAGAACGGCACGTCGTCGTCCAGGTCGTCGCCGAAGCCGCCGCCAAAGGCACCGCCGCCGCTCGCTGCACCGCCGGTGCGCGCACCGCCGCCGCTACGCCCGCCGCCGCTGTTGAAGCCGCCGCCGCGACCGCCCGAGCCGCCGCCGAAATCTTCGCCGCCGCCGAAGTCGTCGGCACCGCGGCTACCGCCGCCGCCGCCACCCTGGCCGCCGCCCGGACCGTCGAGCATGGTCAGCACCGAGTTGAAGCCCTGCAGGACGATCTCGGTCGAATATTTGTCCTGGCCGTTCTGGTCCTGCCACTTGCGGGTCTGCAGCTGGCCCTCGATGTAGACCTTGCTGCCCTTGCGCAGGAAGCGCTCGGCGACGTTCGCCAGGCCCTCGTTGAAGATCGCGACCGAGTGCCACTCGGTCTTTTCCTTCTTTTCGCCCGTGTTGCGGTCCTTCCACGACTCGGACGTGGCGATGCGCAGGTTCACCACCTTGCCGCCGTTCTGGAAGCTGCGGGATTCGGGGTCGCGCCCCAGGTTGCCGACCAGAATGACCTTGTTGACGCTGCCGGCCATGATGTCTCCATTATTCTTGAAATTGCGGGCGCGCGGGCATTGGTCGCGGGGCGATGTATGCCCGCTGGCGCGGGTGCGCTAGACTAGGCGGCATGGCAGAGATCATCAACCTGAACCGCGCGCGCAAGGACCGCGCTCGCGCTGAAAAAGCGGCACAGGCCGATGCCAATCGCCACCGCTTCGGCCGGACCAAGGCGGAAAAACGCGCCGAGACAGAAGATCAGAAGCGCGTGGAGCGGACGCTCGACGGTGCCCGCCGCGACGATTCTGCCGACTAGAGCCCCAGGGCCACGGCGCTCCAATAGGTGATGCCCGCCGCCACATAGGCGAGCGCGAACAAATAGCCGAGCATCAGCCCCGGCACCCGCCAGCCATTGGTCTCCCGCCGCACCACCGCGATCGTCGACAGGCACTGCGGCGCGAACACGAACCAGGCGAGGAAGGCGAGCGCGGTCGGCAGGCTCCACCGACCGGACAGTCGCCCGCCCAGTTCCTGCGCGCCCTGCTCCTCGTCCGCCGCATCGATGGCATAGACGGTCTGCAGCGCCGACACCGCGACTTCGCGCGCCGCCATCGCCGGGATCACCGCCAGCGACATTTCGTGGTTGAAGCCGATCGGCCGCAGCACGACTTCCAGCCCGGACGCGATCCGCCCGGCCGCCGAATATTCGCTCTGCTTCACGCCTTCGGGTGCGACCGGATAGGAGGCCAGCAGCCACAGCGCGACCGTGACTGCCATGATGGTCGTGCCCGCCCGGCGCAGGAACACATAGGCGCGGTGCCATACCCCCAGCAGCACGTCGCGCAACGACGGCATCTGGTAGCGTGGCATCTCCATCATGAAGCCGCCGCCGCTCCCCTTGGCCAGGGTCCGCCGCAGCACAAAGGCCGCCGCCACTGCGCCGACGATGCCGGCAAGATAGAGTGCGAACAGCACCAGCCCCTGCAGCCCGACGCCCGGCAGCACCTGCCGCGCCGGAATGAAGGCACCGATGATCAGCGCATAGACCGGAAGCCGCGCCGAACAGGTCATCAGCGGGGCGATCAGGATGGTGGTCAGCCGCTCCTTGGGGTCGTCGATCGCCCGGGTCGCCATGATGCCGGGAATGGCGCAGGCGAAGGAGGACAGGAGCGGGATGAACGCACGGCCCGAAAGGCCCACGCTCGCCATCAGCCGGTCCATCAGGAAGGCCGCGCGGACCATGTAGCCCGATGCCTCCAGCACCAGGATGAACAGGAACAGGATCAGGATCTGCGGCAGGAACACCACGACCGAACCCACGCCGTTGATGATGCCCTCGACCAACAGGTCGCGCAGGAAATTCTGGGGCAGGGTCGCAACCGCCGTGTCGGCCAGCCAGCCCTGCAGGTCCTCGATCCACCCGATCGGTGCTTCCGACCAGCTGAACACCGCCTGGAACATCACGAACATCAGCGTGAGCAGGATGATCGGCCCGAAGACGGGGTGCAGCGCGATCCGGTCGAGCGAGCGGGTAAGGGCGCGTGCGCGCGGCTGCTCGGTGATCGCGACTCCGGCGACCCGACGCGCTTCGCGCTGGAAATGGCGGATGTCGGCATCGAAGGTGTCGAGCGGCGGCGGCAGTGTCGCCGGCGCACCGGCAAGCACCTCCGCTAGCGCCTCGCGCAGTGCGTCAAGCCCGCGCTTGCGGACGGCCACCGTCGGCACGACCGGGCAGCCGATTTCGGCAGCAAGCGCATCCAGGTCAAACTTCAGCCCGTCGCGCTCGGCCATGTCGACCATGTTGAGCGCGACCAGCATCGGCCGCCCCAGCGCCTTCAGCTGCAACACGAAGCGGAGATGATTGTCGAGGTTGGTGGCATCGGCCACCACCACCAGCACGTCGGGAAGCCGTTCGCCCTGCTGGCGGCCGAGCACCACGTCGCGGGTCACCGCCTCGTCGGGGCTCGACGGATCGAGGCTGTAGGTCCCGGGCAGATCGACCAGCTCGATCGGGCGGCCGTCGGGCAGCGCCATGCGCCCGGAATGGCGCTCGACGGTAACGCCGGGGTAGTTGCCGACCTTCTGGCGCGCGCCGGTCAGCGCATTGAACAGGGCACTCTTGCCGGCGTTCGGGTTGCCGACGAGCGCGACCAGCGGTGGGTGATTCATGTTCTTGTCCGAAACGCCTCAGTCGGCTGGGGTAACGCGGATCGCGGCGGCGACATGGGGACGCAGCGCCACCATCATCCGCCCGATCCGGCATGCAACCGGCCCGCCGCCCAGCCAGGCGCGATGCAGCAGTTCGATCTCAACCCCCTCGTCCACGCCGAATTCGCGCAGGCGACGCGCCTCACTGGGCTGCAGCGCGTCCCAATCCACTCCAGCAATCCGCGCATGCTGGTGATGGGGCAGGTGGGAGAGGCTGGCGGCGGGGGAAAGCATTGCGAGTGATTATCAATAGTTGTCGCGGAATGCCAGCTTTTTCGGCTTCAGACCGCGGGATAGCGCAGCCGGCCGATGAAGCGGGACAGGCTCAGCCGGTTCTCCCCGGATGCCCGTCCGACCAGCTTTGCCTTGGCCTTTTCGAACTGCATGATGTTGTCGATCCGGCGCGACAGGAACGCGCGCGTGTCGCTCCAGCCCTCGCTCTCGTCGTCCAGGAACACGGTGATGGTGGTGCCATAGACCGCGCCGAGCGTCGCCCGCTTGGTATAGTGATTATAGTCGGTGGCCGTGTCCCCGGCGAGCCGCCACATCAGGTCGACCGTGCGCCACCCCAGCCGCGCCGCCCGCGCGAGGTTCTGCGGCATCGCCAGAATCGCCAGCGCCCGGCGCAGCGCCTCGCGATGATGCGCGACCGCCCTGAGTCGCGCCTCGACCAGCGCCGTGATCCGCTGGCGGATCTTCATCGCGGCAAGCCGATCGGCTGGCAGCTGCTCCATCATCACCCGGTCGACGTGCGCGAACCACGCGTCGATCATTTCCAGCGTATCCGGCATCGCGGCGCGGGCGACATCGGGATCGATGCCCAGCTGCTCGGCGGCCATGGTCACCGCGGCCGGCGACCAGCCGTCGAACGCGGCGTTCGCGGCCACCACCGGCGCAAGCGCGGCGCGCAGTTCGTCCAGCGTGGCGTCTTCGAATGATGCGGTCGCCATCGCGGCCTCCTCCAGATGTCAGGCCACCGATCTAGTCTGCCCACCGGCAGGTGCAACCTTCGGCTCGCGTCGCACCAGCACCAGCGCGGCGGCGACCAGCACCGCGCCGATCAGGTCGGGCACGCCCGGACGCTCGCCATAGGCGGCCCAGCCGATGGCGCCCGCGACGATCGGCTGGAGCAGCAGCGTGATCCCGATCACCAGCGGCGAGAGGCGGCCGAGCGCAAAGATGATCAGCCCCTGGCCGAACACCTGGCTGACCAGCGCCAGGGCAATCAGCGGGGCCCAGCCGGCCGCGCCCGAGGGCACCAGCCGCTCGCCCAGTACGATCGCCAGGATCAGCAGCGGCACCGCGGTGGCGGCTCCCGATAGTCCCAGCGCCGTCATCGGCGGCACCACCGCGCGCACCCGCGCCATGCTGATGAAATAGACCGCGTAGGCGACCCCCGCGAACAGCGCGAGCAGGTCGCCGACCAGATGGCCAGGCGACAGCTCCGCCGACTGGCCCAGCAACATGCCGCCCCCGACCATCGCCAGCATCAGCGCCGCCGCCTGGGGCCAGTTGGGCCAGGTGCGTGCGACCAGGAAGCCATAGACCGGATAGATCAGCGTCGCCGAATTGCCGAACAACGTCGCATTGGCGAGTGTCGTGCTGAGGATGCTGACGTTCCACGTCGCGAGGTCGGCAGCAAAGGCCAGCCCCGCCACCAGCAGCACCGGCCAGAAGCGGATGCCCCGGCGCAGCGCGCCCGGATTGGCGATCATCGACCAGACCAGCAACGCCGGTATCGCCAGCGCGAGCCGCCAGAAGCCGGTGGCGACCGGCCCGGTCTCGGCCAGCCGCACCAGCCACGGACCCGTTGCCAGCGTCAGGTTGGCGACCACCGCCGCCGCCAGGCCCAGGCGCGATCCGCGGCCTTCCGACGTCATCGGTTCAACCGCGGTGCGGGGTCAGGCGAAGCGCTGGCGCAGTGCCAGCATGGCGAGCGCCGCCTTGGCGGCTTCCCCGCCCTTGTCCTTGTCGTTGCGATCGGCGCGGGCCAGCGCCTGCGCCTCGTTCTCGACGGTCAGGATGCCGTTGCCGATCGGCAGGCCGTCCATCGCCAGCGCCATCAGGCCCCGCGCGCTTTCGTTGGCGACGATCTCGAAATGATAAGTCTCGCCGCGGATCACCACGCCCAGCCCGACATAGGCGTCGAACTGGCCGGTCTCGGCCGCCATCGCGACGGCGCCGGGGATCTCCAGCGCGCCCGGCACGGTGATGATCTCGTAATCCTGCCCGGCCTCCTGCAGCGCGGTACGCGCGCCGTCGAGAAGCAGGTCGTTGAGGTGGTCGTAGAAGCGCGCTTCGACGATCAAGATGCGGGCCATGTCAGCGCTCCGTGTCGATGGGATGCTCGCCGACGATCGACAGGCCATAGCCTTCGAGTCCGACCAGCGTGTGATGGGTGTTGGTGAGCAGCACCATTTCGGCGACGCCCAGTTCGTTCAGGATCATCGCCCCTACGCCATAGTCGCGCAGCTGCTCCATGTCGGCGGGCTTCAGTTCGCCGGTACGCGCCTGCATGGCGACGGTGAACTGGTCCAGCCGCGGCTTGTTGATCACGACGATCACGCCCGACCCTTCCTCGCCGATGATCTCCATCGACCGGCTGAGCAGATCGGCGCGATGCCCGGTCTCGCCAAAGATGTCGGCAAAGGGCGACAGCGCGTGCATGCGCACCAGCGTCGGCTTGGCGGGATCGATGCGCCCCTTCACCAGCGCGACCTGCTCGCTGCCGGTCGCCTTGTTCCAGAAGGTCATCGCCGTCCACTCGCCGCCCCAGCGGCTGGTGAAGCGGCTTTCCGCGCGTTTCTCCACCAGATGGTCGTGGCGACGGCGATAGGCGATCAGATCCCGGATGGTGCCGATCTTAAGGCCGTGGAGCTGCGCAAAGCCGATCAGGTCGTCCAGCCGCGACATGGTGCCATCGTCGTTCATGATCTCGCAGATCACGCCCGCGGGGTTGAGGCCGGCAAGCCGCGCGACGTCCACCGCCGCCTCGGTATGGCCGGCGCGCACCAGCACGCCGCCGTCGCGCGCGATCAGCGGAAACACATGGCCCGGCGTGACGATGTCGTCCTTGCCCTTCGTGGCATCGACCGCGACCGCAATGGTGCGCGCACGATCGGCGGCCGAAATGCCGGTGCTGACCCCTTCCTTCGCCTCGATCGAGACAGTGAAGGCGGTCTCGTGCCGCGTGCCGTTGTTGCGGCTCATCAGCTCCAGGCCGAGTTCCTCGACCCGCGGCTTCGACAGCGCCAGGCAGACGAGGCCACGGCCGTGCGTCACCATGAAGTTGATCTTTTCCGGCGTCGCCATCTGCGCCGGGATCACCAGGTCGCCTTCATTCTCCCGGTCCTCGTCGTCGACCAGGATGAACATGCGCCCGTTGCGCGCCTCGTCGATGATCTCCTCGGGAGTGGAGAGGAAACCGGGTTGAAGGCGGGCGGGTTCAGGCAGCGCCATGCTGCGTCCTTTCACGATAGCGCTCCATGCGCTGGAGATAGCGGGCGAGCACGTCGATCTCGAGGTTGACGGCCTGGCCCTCGGCAATGTCGGCAAAGGTGGTGACCTCTGCCGTGTGGGGAATGATGTTGAGGCCGAAGCGCGTGCAACGCGGCCCGTCCTCGACGCTGTTGACGGTCAGCGAGACGCCGTCGACCGTCACGGAGCCCTTGGCGGCCAGATAGGGCGCGATCTCGGGTCCGGTCTCGATGGTGACGCGGTGCGACCCGCCTTCCTGCGTGACCTCGACCACTTCGCCCAGGCCGTCGACATGGCCGGTGACGATGTGCCCGCCCAGTTCGTCGCCCAGCTTGAGCGCGCGTTCCAGGTTCAGGCGGCGGCCGGCGGTCCACTGGTCGCGCGCGGTGCGCGACACCGTCTCGCCCGACACGTCGACCGCGAACCAGCCCGGCCCCTTGTCGACCACGGTCAGGCACACGCCCGAACAGGCGATCGACGCGCCCAGGTCGACGGTCCCGGTGTCATAGCGGGTGGCGATGCGGACGCGCAGGTCGCCCGTCTGCTCGACGGCCTCAATGGTGCCGATGTCGGTGACGATTCCGGTAAACATATCAATCTCGCTCGCGCTCGTAGACTTCGAGCCGGTCGCTGCCAAGCGAACGCGCCTCGACAAACCGCCATCGGCCATGGGCCTCGGCCAGGCTGGACAGGCCGATGTCGCCCACCGCTGGCTTTCCCGCCCCGATCACGATCGGGGCGCGATAAAAGAGCATCCGGTCGACCAGGTCGGCGGCCAGGAATGCGGCAGCGGCGCCGGCGCCGCCCTCCACCAGCAGATGGTCGACGTCCTGCAACGCGCCCAGCTCCGCAAGGTCGCGCACCGCTTCCCAGCCCTCGGGCGCCGCGCCGTGCGTCAGCAGCAGCCGCCGGGGGCTGCGATGTTCCAGGCCGGGCAGCCGCACGTCCAGACGCGGCGCATCCGCTTCATAGGTGCCTCGCCCGACCAGGATCGCCTCGTGACGGGCCCGTTCGCGGTGGACGTCGGCGCGCGCCTCGGGCCCGGTGATCCAGCGGCTCTCTCCGGAAGGCAGCGCGATGCGCCCGTCGAGCGAGGTCGCCAGCTTCAGCGTCACATGCGGCCGCCCGGAGCGAAGCCGCGTGAGGAACCCGGCCATGCTGCGCTGCGCCTCCACGGCACACACGCCCTCTTCCACGACGATCCCCGCATCTCTCAGCCGGGCGATGCCGGTGCCGTTGGTGCGCGGATCGGGGTCGGTCAGCGCCACCACCACGCGCCGGGGTGCCGCCGCGACGATCAGGTCCGCGCACGCCGGCCCACGGGGGGAGACATGGGCGCACGGTTCGAGCGTCACGTAGATCGTCGCATCGCGCGCTGCCTCGCCCGCCTCGGCCAGCGCCATCGCCTCGGCGTGCGGGCGTCCACCGGGCTGGGTCCAGCCCTGACCGACCAGCCGGCCGTCCGCCGCCACGATCACGCAGCCTACGTTGGGATTGGGCGCGGTCTCGCCGCGGCTGCGCTCGGCGAGCACCAGCGCGGCATCCATCCAGCGCGCGTCCACGACAGAGGCGGACGCCGGGGTCAAAGGCCCCAGGCGGTCATGCCGTCGTCGAGCTTCTTGAATTCCGCCTGGATGCGGGCGCGACGCTTCTCGAGCTCGGCCAGTTCTTTCTGCCGCTTGGCCTCGTCGATCTTCTGCTGCGCGCGAATCTCTTCGTCGGTGCGATCCAGCCGCCAGTCCTGCACGTAAATGATCTCGCGCTTATAGGGCCGCTCGAAATGCGAATCATGGACGAACGCCCAGATCCAGAGGCCCGTCATCGTGATCGCGAGCGCCAGGAACGCCCATTGGTGCGGTCGCTTGTACGACAGGAACTCGCGCAGGTCGCGATAGGCGCGCAGGGGCGAAAGGTGGCGCAGGATCTTCATTCGGGTTCCAGATAGGCGCAGGGGCGCGATGCGACCAGCCCCTGCGCCGCTTGGTCAGCCTTCCATTTCGAAACGTACCGTCATCACGTGCCAGCTTTCGACGGGAACGCCGTCGCGCGTGGCCGGGCGAAACCGCCAGCGGGAGAGTGCCTGCTTGCGCGTCGCCTCCAGAAAGGCATCGCTGGTCGCGCGCACCGGCTCGACCGCAAGGACGCGCCCGTCGGTGCCGATCCGCACCCGCACCGTGACGATGCCGTTGCGGTCGGCGCGTCGCTCGACCGGGGGGTAGGCCGGCTGGAACCCATCCATGTAGCGCGGGTCCGGCTGGGCGCCGACCAGCACCGGCAGTGGCTTCGGAGGATCGACCGGGACGGTCGTGCCGGTCCCACCCGGCACCCCGGACGGCTGCGGCGGCGTGATCGGCAGCGTCGAGTCGCTCGCGATGACCGGGCGATCCGGCTGCGGCAGGGCGACGACCGGCTTTTCGAGGAAGGGCAGCGCCTGCGGGGGTGGCTGGACCGTCTTTTCCACCGGCTTGGGCTGCGGCTCCGGCTCGATCTTGGGCGGAACCGGCGGCAGCGGGATGGCGGTCGTGTTCAGCACCGGGTCCTCGTAGCGGACTATGGCGACCGATCCGGCCAGCACCATCGCGGCTAACAGGCCGCCATTGATCGCCAGGGCAGCGCCCAGGCTGGCGGGGTGGAAGCGGCGTTCGGAAGCAAAGCGATCTGCGTACATCGGCTTCTCCTCGTTCGACCCTGAAAGGGCCGAGACAAGCGATGGTACATCATATCACGACATTGGCAATGGCCGCCGCATTTTCAGACGCTGCCGCTTCCGTCAGGCTGCCGCCGCGCGCAGCCGTGCGATGGCGTGTTCGCGCCCGATCAGCGGCAGCAGCGCCGCCATGTCCGGGCCATGTTCCCGCCCGGTGAGCGCCAGCCGCAGCGGCAGGAACAGCGCCCGTCCCTTGCGCCCGGTCGCCTGCTTCAGCGCGCCGGTCAGCGCCGCCCAGACGCCATCGGCCCAGTCAATCGACTCGGCCACCCCGGCCGCCTCGGCGACAAAGGCCCGGTCCTCGTCCGACAATTCCGGTTTCGCGATCGGGCCGGTGACCACCTGCCACCAGTCCGCCGCTTCCGCGACCGTGGACAGGTTGGCGCGAATCGCCTCCCAGCCGGCGCGGTCCATCCCCTCGGGCAATTCCGCCCTTACCCGCTCCCAGTCGAGCTGGTGGACGATCCGCGCGTTCAGCGCCTGCAACTCCGCCTCCTCGAAGCGGGCCGGGGCGCGGCCGAAGCGGGCAAAGTCGAAGCCGGCGATCAACGGCGCGCGATCGACCAGAGGCTCGACCGGGTCGCTCGTGCCCAGCCGTGCCAGCATCGCCACCACCGCCTCGGGCTCGATTCCCATCGCGCGGAACTCGTCGACGCCGGTGGCGCCCAGCCGCTTCGACAGCTTGCCCTCCGCACTCGTCAGCAGCGCGACATGCGCGAACTCGGGCAGCCCGGCGCCCAGGCTCTCGAACATCTGGATCTGGCTCGCGGTATTGGAGACATGGTCCTCGCCGCGGATCACCGTCGTCACACCCATGTCGATGTCGTCGATCACCGACGGCAGCAGGTACAGCCAGCTGCCGTCCGCGCGCCGCACCACCGGATCGCTCAGCCGTGCCGCCTCGAACCGCTGCTCGCCGCGCACCAGGTCGTGCCAGCCGATCGGCGCGTCATGGTCCAGGCGAAAGCGCCAGTGCGGGCGCCGGCCCTCGGCTTCCAGCCGCGCCCGGTCCGCCTCGGTCAGCGCAAGCGCCGCGCGGTCGTACACCGGCGGCAGCCCCCGCCCCAGCAGCACCTTGCGCCTAAGGCCCAGTTCCTCGGGCGTCTCATAGGCGGGATAGACCCGCCCGGCGGCGACCAGCTCGGCAAAGCGCGCCTCATAGCGATCGAAGCGCGCCGACTGGCGCTCCTCGCCCGCGGTATCGATCCCCAGCCAGGTAAGGTCCGCGCGGATCGCGTCGACGAACCGCTCCTCCGATCGCGCCGCATCGGTATCGTCAATGCGCAGCAGCAGCTGGCCGCCCTTCGCCTTGGCATAGAGCCAGTTGATCAGCGCCGCGCGCAGATTGCCGAGGTGCAGCCGGCCGGTGGGGCTCGGCGCGAAGCGGGTGATAACGGTCATGGCCGGAGCCTGTAGAGCGAATCGGCCGCCGGTGGAATTGGCTGGACGCTCAGCGCCCGCCGGTCCCCACCTGCCCCATGCCGGTCGCCGTCCAATAGATGCCGCCCAGCAGGTGCTGCAAATAGCGCTCGTCGCGGTACATCTCGGCCCGGTGGCCCAGCAGCGTCACGAACACGCGGCCCCGCTCGACCCGATGGTGCCAGGCTTCGGGATGGTGCGGGCCCATCCGGCGGCTGACCTGCCCGGGCCAGGTCAGGGTCGGATCATAGCTCGACTCGTCCACTTCCAGCACGGGGTTCACCTTCACCCCGTACGGATTCTCCATCACATAGAACTCGTCGCTCCAGATCCAGCGGTCCGGAATGCCGAAGGTGGCGGGGAACCCCTTGTCCACGACGGTGACCACGCCGGTCTGAATCTTGGGATGGTTGATGAACCCGCGGCCGACCAGCTTCTCATACCAGGGCCAGGCTCCTTTCGGCACGATCGCCGACCGGTGCACGACCATCGCGTTGCCGCCGCCGCGCATATAGGCTTCGAACCGGGCGCGCTGCGCGGCCGTGAACTCCGCGGCCGGCGTGTTCAGCAACACCACCGCCGCATAGGAGCTGAGATCGCCGTCGAAGACACCGGCGTCGGTTGACCAGGTCAGCCCGATCGCATGCAGCCGCGCGAGCCGCTCCAGGTTCTCGCGGGCGATCGGGATATATTCATAATGATAGGTGCTGGGCGGCGCGACCACGAGCAGCTTGAACTGGTCCTCCGCCAGCGCCGGCGCCGGCGCGAGCCCCAGGCTGAGTGCAGCAAGCACCCGGATAATGGTCGTCATCGCGCGCCTCCCCGATTGCGGTCGCGGTCGTTCTACCGGACCGGGGGGACGGGGCGAGTACGACCTTTGTCGGGCTTCCCGCGGCAATCCCGCGGATCGCCACGCCCGGCTATCGGAGGGAGGCGGTCCCTAGCTCATGTGCCCGCAGCCGGGGGAAGACCTCTTCCAGCGACTTGGTGTCGGGCAGGACATAGACATAGCCGCCCTTCTTATCGAACTGGGGCCGCAGGTATTTGGCATAGAAGGCCTTGGGCACGTTGATGCAGCCAAAGGTGACGCGGTTGTCGTCCGGCGTCGCCGACAGCATCCGCTCGCGGCGCCGCTCCTTCTTGGCGGCATCCGGCGGAATCGTGTGCATCGCGACCGAGGTGGCATAATCCACCCACAGGATCCGTTCCTTTTTGTACGGGATGCCGAACTTCGCCAGGAAGCGCCCGGCCGGCGTCGTCTTTTCGGCGGGGCCAAGCTCCGACAGCGACTTCGAGCCGACTTCCGGGGTCGCGTCATCGCCCGGGGCGATGCCGATCAGGACCGGCACCTGTTCCAGCTGCTCGCCGGTGGTGTCAAAGAACAGCAGCGTCGCGTTCTTCTTGTCGATGATCGCATAGGGCAAGCCATTGTTGTCGCCGGTGGCGGCAACCCAGTCGGCGACGCGCATCGCCTCCTCGGAACGGACGGTGCCGTCCCCTTCCTCGGCAGCGGGCGGCGCCTTTTCAGCAGGCGCCTTCTTGGCCACCGCTTTCTTGGCAGGGGCCTTCTTGGCCGGAGCCTTTTTGGCCGCAGCCTTTTTAGCCGGTGCTTTTTGGGGCGTCACAGGGCTCAGCGGGCGCGCAACGACAGAGGCCGAGGTCACCAGCGCGATCCCGGCTAGCACCCGGAGAAGAAATGTCATGGAGTCAGGATATCCGAAATCCGGCCGCCCCCCAAGGGGGACAGCCGGATAGGGTTAGAGGAAGGAAGATCAGTGACGCGGGCGCTTCGGCTGCATCTCCTGCGCCTGGAGCCGCTGCTCGACACCATCCACGCGACCGTTGATCTGGTCGATCCGCTGGCCGTTTGCCTGCGCTTCGGCCAGTGCCGCCTTGGCGGTGCCGTCGGTCTCCTGCAGGCGCGCTTCCAGCGTGTCGACGCGCTGGCTTACGGGCGCGATCTGATCGCGCACGTACGACTTGGTCGCGCAGCCACTGAGCCCAACAGCGCCCACCAGAACGAGCATTGCGGGAGCGAGTTTCGAGGCAGAAAGTGACATCGTGGTTCTTTCGATCGTTGATACGCCGGAACAACCAAGCTGAGCGATGAAAGTTCAACAATCCCGCCTGTGATCGGATGTGCTTCTTATCAGATCAACCGAGACTGTTGCGTCCATTCAACACTTTCCTGAACATGTGTTCATCTACATGAACGGCTGTTCATCTTACGTACGTAGAATCCCTAATCCCTCATCTCTTGGACTTGCGGCCTGAGTTGCCTGCAAACGGATCGACGGGGATGCCGTCACGCTTTTCCTTGGGTGCCGCCGCCGCCGGCTTTCTACGCTGGGCCTCTACGCAGCGGCGCAGCTCGGCAACGGCGTTGCCGCTGCCCGCCAGGCTCAGCCGCTCTACGGGAACGTCTCCGCGAAAAATGTTCAGCGTCGTGGATGCCGCGAAATTCGCCGGGAACTTCGATCCGAAGTTCGTCACGAACCCCTGCTTGCCCCCGGATGCGATCCCGACGGCGAAATGCTTGGGGAAGCTGGCGTTCGAAAGGCGGAAGGTCAGCTCCAGCCGCTCCTTCGGCTTGATCGACCAGTTGCTGTTGAGGACGGTCAGATGGTTGGTGCCATCGGTCTCCAGCCCGAGTAGCAGCGTCGTCTGCCCGGTCCGGTCATACTCGCGCGTCACAAAACAGCCCTTGCCGTCCTTGCTCGCCGCCACCGTCCAGCCGCCGATGTCGCGCGTCGCATAGTCGCCCGCCATCGCCTGCGATCCAGCGAACGCCCCCAGCAACAGGCTGCACGCGGCAAGCGCCGGACGCAGGGAGCTCCCGGCCTTGGGTGCGGGTTCGATCGGTCCTCTCGGCGTTGCCATGCGCATCCTTCTCCAACGCGGGTTGCCGGCAGCGATGCCGCCGTTCCGGCAGGTCGCTGCCATAGCCGCTTCGCGGCTCCCCTTTGAAGACCCGGGGGCGCGTACCGGTTCCGCATCGCCCGCCAGGGGCGTCCCTCGCGGCCCGGATACGTACTCTCCCGAAGGGTGGCGGTGGCCGCAGGGTGGTACCGGGCTGTACGCCCGCTTTTCCATCAAGGCTTCGCGCGGGCTCGGGAGGAACAGTCGATGTCCGGCTCGCTTGACGCCCTGATGCTCGCGCGGGCCCAGTTCGCCTTCACCGTGAGCTTCCACTTCATCTTCCCCGCCTTCTCGATCGGGCTGGCAAGCTTTCTTGCGGTGCTGGAGGGACTGTGGCTGCGCACCGGCCGCGAAGTCTATCTCGACCTGTTCCGCTTCTGGCTGAAGATCTTTGCGATCGCCTTTGCGATGGGCGTCGTCTCCGGCATCGTCATGTCCTATCAGTTCGGCACCAACTGGGCCGTCTTCTCGGACAAGGCGGGGCCCGTCATCGGCCCGATGATGGCCTATGAGGTGCTGACCGCCTTCTTCCTCGAGGCCGGGTTCCTCGGCGTGATGCTGTTCGGCATGCAAAAGGTTGGCCGCACCCTCCATTTCATCGCCACGCTGATGGTCGCGCTCGGCACGCTGATCTCGGCGATCTGGATCATCGCCGTGAACAGCTGGATGCAGACCCCCGTCGGATATGAAGTGAACGAGGTCGGCCAATACGTTCCCGGGCCCGACTGGCTGCCGATCATCTTCAACCCCAGCTTCCCCTATCGCCTGGTCCACACGGTGCTGGCGGCCTATCTCACCACCGCGTTCGTGGTCGGCGCCGTCGGCGCCTGGCAGCTGCTCAAGCAGCGCAGGGGCCGCGACACCGCCCGCCACTCCGGGGGCGACCCGGCCGAATTCGTGGCGAGTGCCCCCCGCTCGGGAGAGGCCGCGCGCACAATGCTGTCGATGGCGATGTGGATGGCCGTGATCGTCGCGCCGATCCAGATCTTTGCGGGCGACCTCCACGGCCTCAACACCCTTGAGCACCAGCCGGCAAAGGTGATGGCGATGGAAGGCCATTACCAAAGCTATCCAGACGGCGCGCCGCTCATCCTGTTCGGCATCCCCAACAGCGCCGAGAAGCGCGTCGATTATGCGATCGAGGTGCCCAAGGCGTCTTCGCTGATCCTCAAGCACAGCCTCGACGCGCCGCTCGCCGGACTGAACACGATTCCAGAGGATGAACAGCCGCCGGTCGGCACGGTGTTCTGGGCCTTCCGGATCATGGTCACGATCGGCCTCTTGATGCTCGGGATTGGCCTGTGGAGCCTGTACGCGCGGTTCCGCCACCGGCTGTACGACTGGCCGGCGCTGCACAAGGCGGCGGTGGTGATGGGGCCGTCCGGCTTCGTCGCGGTGATCGCCGGCTGGTTCACGACCGAGGTCGGGCGCCAGCCCTATACGATCTATCGCCTGCTCACGACCGCCGACAGCGTATCGCCGCTCGCCGCACCCGCGGTCGCGGCATCGCTGATCGCGTTCGTGATCGTCTATTTCGCCGTCTTCGGCTTTGGCACCTGGTACATCCTGCGCCTGATGAACAAGGGCGTGCAGATCCACGAGCCGCAGCCCACCCAGAACTCCGGCCCGGTCCGTACCGCGGGCATCACCCCGGGGCCCACCCAGCTGTCAGGAGCCTGAGCGATGGGCGTCAACGTCGATCTCACGATTGTCTGGGCGTTCATCATCGCCTTTGCCGTGTTCGCCTATGTCGTGATGGACGGTTTCGACCTCGGCATCGGCATCCTATTCCCCGCCTTCGGCGTCGGGCGGGAACGGGATCAGGCGATGAACGCGATCGCGCCCGTGTGGGACGGGAACGAGACCTGGCTGGTGCTGGGCGGGGGCGGGCTGCTGGCCGCCTTCCCGCTCGCCTATGGCGTGGTGATGACGGCGCTCTACCCGCCCATCATCGCCATGCTCCTGGGCCTCGTCTTTCGCGGCGTCGCGTTCGAGGCACGCTGGCGCGATCCCGCCCATCGCCGGGGTTGGGACATTGCCTTCACCGGCGGGTCGTTCGTCGCCGCCTTTGCGCAAGGTGTGACGCTGGGCGCGCTGCTTCAGGGGGTCAGCGTCGCCGACCGCGCCTATGCCGGCGGCTGGCTGGACTGGCTCAGCCCGTTCACGCTGCTGACCGGCATCAGCGTCGTGTGCGGCTATGCGCTGCTGGGCGCGACATGGCTGATCTGGAAGACCGAAGGCGCGACCCAGGAACATGCCTATCGCCTAGCACCCCGGTTCTTCGTGGCGACGCTGGTCGCGATCGTCCTCGTGAGTCTCGCAACGCTCGGCCTTGATGCGGAATACCGGCACAAGTGGCTGGACCGGCCGGCGATCTTCATCACCTCCCAGGTGCCGCTGTTGAGCGCGATCCTCGCCTTTGCCTTCTACCGCGCGCTCAAGCGCCGGCGTGAGGCGATGCCCTTCTTCCTGGCGCTGGGGCTGTTCCTGATGAGCTTCATCGGCCTGGGCATCAGCATGTTCCCCTATGTCGTGCCAGAGGCGATCACCATCTGGGAGGCGGCCGCGCCCGAACGCAGCCAGGTGTTCATGCTCATCGGCGCCGGCATCCTGGTTCCCATCATCCTCGCCTACACCGCCTGGGCCTATTGGGTGTTCCGCGGCAAGGTGGGGACAGAGGGCTATCACGGGTGATGCAACAGGCGCCCCTCTGGCAGCGGCTCGGCTGGATGGCGCTGATCTGGGCGGCAAGCGTCGCGGTGCTGGGCGTGGTCGCCTCGGCAATCCGCTGGTGGCTCGCGCCATGAAGTCCGGCCCGCCGGGGACGCGGACCGGGTGCGGCCGGAGAAGCTGCGGCTCCCCCGGCGCACGGCACTAGCGGGGCGGGTCGGCCATGCCCCCGCCCCGCCCGTCGTTACTTGGCGACGCTCGCCACGGCAGCGCGGTCGTCCCGCAACCGCAGGTGCAGCGGCATGGCCTTGGGCACCGCCAGGCTCGTGCCGGTGAAGCCCTGCGGCACGTTGACCGGCTGGGCAAAGCCCGCGTCCGCGGCCACCGCCTCCAGCAGGAACAGGTCGCTGCCGTTGAGCGAACACCGCTCCTGCCCGTCCGCGCAGGTGACGCCCGCAATCCGCGGCAACCGCACCAGCGTGCCGAGCGGCGCCCAGGGGCCGATCGATTCGCCCTGCACCACCCGATAGCGCAGCGGCCCATAGGCGGACCCGCCGAGCCCCTCGGCAGGGGCAAGGCTCGCGATCGCGATTGTCGCGTCCTGCAGCTTCACGGGCAGCATCGTGGTCGCGCGTCCGTCTTCGGTGGCGATCTCCACCCGCTCGGTGCCGGTGAAGCGGGACGAACCCTCGGCCTTCAGCGCAAAGGTGATCCGCGCATCATTGGGGATCACGGTATCGCCCTCGATGCGGATCGGCATGGCGTCCGTCGCGGCGCCGCGGGTGACGGTGCGACTCACCACCGTCGCCATCGGCCGCTGCGCCTCGACCGTGCCGTCGATCGACAGGCTGCGTCCGTCCGCCAGCACCGCTCTGGCCTGGAACGGCTGGCCGGCCGCCGGCGTCGCCACCGGTGCGGCCGCGCGCAGCACCAGCCGGTCGGCCTTGCCCTCGCGGCCAAGGTCCGCGGGCTCGAACACCGCGTCGCCGATGGACAGGCGCGTCACCTTCTCCAGCCGCGCGCCATAGAGCGTCGCCTCGGCATCGCCGGCATGGAAGCGCAGGCGGTCGATGCGGCTCGCCTCGGCCAGCGCCGCGATCGCGATGCTTTCCGGCTGGGCCACCCCCTGCTGCTCGACCAGCAGCGTCATCTTGCCGGGCTTCGCCTTGGCGAGCGGCAGGGTGGCGGCGATGCTGCCGTCGCCCGCGGCCTTCCACGCCACGTCCTGCACGCCGCCCGATGCGTCGCGCAGCGACACGCGGGAGACGCAGGCGGCGGCGCCGCCCTCCAGCGTCAGCGCATTGTCGCGGCCGACGACCACGCCTGCGCCCTCACCCGCGATGCGCCATCCGCCCTTGGGCGGCTGCAGGCGGAAGCTCGGCCCCTCCAGCGGCGCAAAGCCCCAGTTGCCGTGCAGCTGGGCCTCGACCGGGCCCTTTTGCTGCGCCAGCAGATGGGCCGCGACGACATAGCCGCCGCGCAGCGCATCGGCGCGCGCGGGCAGGTCGACGGTGGCGCCATTCGCGCCCTTCAGCCGCAGCGCCATCGCATGGGCATAGTCGGTGGCATAGGCGAGCGGCGCGCCCGTCACCGGCAGCACCAGGTCGCCGGCCGGCGCGCACAGGGTCTGGTCCCCCGCGGCGCGCAGCAGCGGCGGGTCGACCGGCCGGACCGGCGGCAGGCCGACGACCATCACCGACTTGGGGCTGGCAAAGGAAGGCGCCGTGTTGAGCAGCAGCGCGGCGCGCTCGTCCTTCAGCTGAGAAACCGCCGGGATATAGGTGAAGCGCGTTGTCTGGAACGCGCCGAACAGCCGCGCGACGTCGCGCACCACGCCGATATAGGGGCTGTAATAGCCGTACCCGCCCTCGGGCGTGGCGGCGATCTGCAGCGCCAGGTCGGTCGGCGCCCCGACCAGCGTCTCGGCGAGCGAGGTGCGGGTGCCGTCGGTCAGCAGCAGCGTATTCTCGCTCTGCCCCATGCAGGCGGCGCGCTGCTCGATCGGCTGCTGCAGGCACTCGTCGCGCACCTTGATCGAAAGGCTGCGGGTCAGCTGCTCGGTGCGCGCGGGAATCTCGGCCGGACGGTTGCGCTCGGCATCCTGGATGCCGTCCAGGAACAGCTCCAGCCGGGCCCGGTCGCGCGACGCCTGGTTCAGCTCGATCGAGGCGCGCACAAAGGCGCCGGGCTGGCGCCGCACCGTGTCGACCACCGCGTCGAAGCCGCCGCCCGTTTCGGGCACCACGAACAACACCAGCTGCTCCGCGCCCTTGGGCACTTCCAGGTCCAGGCTGCCCTTCTTGCGGTCCCAGCTTTCGGCCTTGAAGAACCAGCGCTTGGGCGGCGGGTTGGTGGCACCGCGCAGGAAGGCGGCGACCAGCAGGTAGCGCACGCCCTGGCTCTCGGGCAGCTCGGCCGCGATGCGGATGCGATCGCCCTCCGCAATGCTCGGCACCTTGGCGATCGGCAGGGTGACGCTGCCGCGCGTCACCGACATCCGCAGCGCCGGGCCGGGCAGGTCGAACTGCTGGCTCTCGCCCTGTGCCACCGCCGGCAGCATCATCGCTGCCGCCGCCAGAAACGCTCCGATCCGCTGGAATCTCATGCGTAACGCCACTCCCGATGATGCTGGGTCCACCGCCGTGCCGACGGCCCATGTCGATTTTGAGGCAAGGGCGGTATTCAATTGGGCGCCCTCGCCCTCGCATCCCTCTTTCACTAAACTGTCACCGTGCCTAAGGACGGCCGCATCGGTGGGCAACGAAAGTCGGACATGAAACTGATCGCGGGCAACTCCAACCTTCCTCTCGCTCAGGCGATCGCAGGCTATCTGGAGATCCCCCTGACGCGCGCCAGCGTCCGCCGATTCGCCGACGAGGAGATCTTCGTCGAGGTGCTGGAGAATGTGCGCGGAGAGGACGTGTTTGTCCTCCAGTCGACGTCCTACCCCGCCAACGACAACCTCATGGAGCTGCTGATCATGATCGACGCGCTGAAGCGCGCGTCGGCTCGCCGGATCACCGCCGTGCTCCCCTATTTCGGCTATGCCCGCCAGGACCGGAAGCCCGGCCCCCGCACCCCCATCTCGGCCAAGCTCGTCGCCAATCTGGTGACGGTGGCAGGTGCCGACCGCGTCCTTTCGGTCGATCTCCACGCCGGCCAGATCCAGGGCTTCTTCGACATCCCGACCGACAATCTGTTCGCCGCCCCGGTCATGTCGGCGGACGTCGCGACCCGCTATGGCGACCATAATCTGATGGTGGTGTCGCCCGACGTCGGCGGCGTGGTGCGCGCGCGCGCGCTCGCCAAGCGGCTGGGCAACGCCCCCTTGGCCATCGTCGACAAGCGGCGCGAGCGGGCCGGCGAGTCGGAGGTCATGAACATCATCGGCGACGTGCGCGGCCGCTTCTGCGTGCTGGTGGACGACATCGTCGATTCGGCCGGCACCCTGTGCAACGCCGCCGCCGCCCTGCGCGGCGCGGGTGCCGAGGGCGTGGTCGCCTATTGCACGCATGGCGTCCTGTCCGGCGGCGCGGTGCCGCGCGTCCAGAATTCGGCGCTGACCGAGCTCGTCATCACCGACTCGATCGGCAACCACGACGTCATCGCCGGCGCCGACAAGATCCGCCACCTGACGATCGCACCGCTCCTTGCCGAAGCGATCCGCCGCATCGCCGAGGAAGCCTCGGTCTCCAGCCTGTTCAACTAACGAGACACCGGCCGCGCACCCCGGCGAACGCCGGGTGCGCGCCTAGTCGTCGCGATCCGCGATCCGCGCCAGCAGCGTCGTGATCCGCAGCAGCACCAGCAGCCCCGCCGCGGCAAAGCCCGCCAGCGCCAGCACCGCATAGGCCAGCGTCTCCAGCGACTCGGCGATGCGGTTGTCCGCCACCGCCGTCTCGCGCTGGGCGATGGCCTGTGCCACGTCGGGCGTCACCTTGCCCATCGGCGTCGGCTCTACTCCGGCAAAACTCTCCTGCCGCGGGTCCACCGGCGGGATGCCGTCGGGTGGCACGGCGCGGCTGGCGATCGAGCCCGGCGGCGTCACCGGGCCGTGCGACAGGGTGGCAAGCGCCCCGATCAGCGCCAGCGTCGACAGCCCGCTCAACACCAGCATTGCCACCCGCCCGAGCCGGTCGGCCAGGCTCATGCGCGGCTGCCCTCATTGTCGAGCGGCGCCTCGCGCGGGTCGCCCGGCTGGCGCGCGCCGGCGTTTCCGCGCCGCTGCAGCTCGGCCTTCAGCACCTCGGGCTTGGGCGCCCACAGGAAGCCGAAGCTCACCGTCCCTTCCTTGGTCCCCACCGCATGGTGCAGCCGGTGCGCCTGCATGATCCGCTTCATATAGGCCGAACGCGGGAGATAGCGGTGCGGCAGCCGCTTGTGCACGATCACGTCGTGGAAACCGAAATAGATCGCGCCATAGGCCGCGATCCCGGCGCCCACCCATGCCCAGCCCGGCCACCATCCCAGCTGCACCCCGCCCAGCAACAGCACGAACGAGGGGACCGCAAAGATCGCGGCGTACAGGTCGTTCCACTCGAACGGCCCGGTGCGCGGGCGATGGTGACTGGCGTGCAGGAACCAGCCCGGCCCGTGCATCAACCAACGGTGCGCGGCATAGGCGAATGCCTCCATGCCGATGATGGTGCCGACGAACAGCGCGATGCCCAGTGCCCAATGCATCGCCGCGATATAGCGCCGCCGGGCGCGGGTTGCGAGGGCTCGCCTCGGATGCGGCCGCTGCGCCGCCCGCCGCAGGGATGCGCCGCTCGGCCGCGCTGGCCCCTTCTCCTGCCTGCCCGACCGCCTAGCTCAACAGGATCGCGCAATCGCTACAATATTGCGACTAATTCGCACTCGCGACAATGACAGTCAGGGGTGGATTTACGCGCCTCGCTGTGCTTAGGGCCGAATGTATTTTCCGTTTCTCGAAACAAGCGAGGCAGGAACTTTTCCATGAACATTCACGAATATCAGGCCAAGGAACTCCTCGCGAAATTCGGCGTGCCGGTCCCCGCGGGCTATGCCGCGCTGACCGTCGACGAAGCGGTTGAAGCCTCCAAGAAGCTCCCCGGGCCGCTCTACGTCGTCAAGGCGCAGATCCACGCCGGCGGCCGCGGCAAGGGCAAGTTCAAGGAGCTCGGCCCTGACGCCAAGGGTGGTGTCCGTCTCGCCAAGACCCAGGACGAAGTCCGTGCGGCGGCACAGGACATGCTCGGCAACACGCTGGTCACCATCCAGACGGGTGAAGCCGGCAAGCAGGTCAACCGCCTGTACGTGACCGACGGCGTCGACATCGCCAAGGAATTCTACCTGGCGCTGCTCGTCAACCGCGCGACCGGCCGCGTGTCGATGGTTGCCTCGACCGAAGGCGGCATGGACATCGAGACCGTGGCGCATGACACGCCCGAGAAGATCCACTCGATCGACATCGACCCGGCGACCGGCTTCATGCCGCACCACGGCCGCGCCGTTGCCGCCGCGCTCGAGCTGTCGGGCGACCTCGCCAAGCAGGCCGCGAACGTCGCGTCCAAACTCTATGACGCCTTCCTCGGCACCGATGCCGAGCAGATCGAGATCAACCCGCTCGCCGTCACCGAGGACGGCAAGCTGATGGTGCTCGACGCCAAGGTCGGCTTCGATGGCAACGCCATGTTCCGTCACAAGGACCTGATGGAACTGCGCGACACCACCGAAGAGGATGCGATGGAGCTCGAGGCGTCGAAGTACGACCTCGCCTACATCAAGCTCGACGGCGACATCGGCTGCATGGTGAACGGCGCGGGCCTCGCGATGGCCACGATGGACATCATCAAGCTCAACGGCATGTTCCCGGCCAACTTCCTCGACGTCGGCGGCGGCGCCAACAAGGAGAAGGTGACCGCGGCGTTCAAGATCATCCTGAGCGATCCGGCCGTGAAGGGCATCCTGGTCAACATCTTCGGCGGCATCATGCGCTGCGACATCATCGCGGAAGGCATCGTCGCTGCGGCCAAGGAAGTGAACCTGCAGGTTCCGCTGGTCGTCCGCCTCGAAGGCACCAATGTCGAAAAGGGCAAGGAGATCCTCGCGAACTCCGGCCTCGCCATCGTGCCGGCCAACGACCTTGGCGACGCCGCCAAGAAGATCGTGGCAGAGGTCCAGAAGGCCGCCTGAACCCCATCCGCTCCCGCTTTCGGGCGGGAGCCCTAGCTATCTCGGGGCCCGCCCCGGCCAGGATCAGGCGCTGCCTCGAACCATGGCCGGGGCGGGCCCCTTGCTATAGGGTTCCGGGCAAAGCGTTCACGGAGACATGCGATGAAGCTGTTGGTGCCGGTCAAGCGGGTGCTTGACTATAATGTGAAGCCGCGGGTGAAGGCGGACGGGTCGGGTGTCGATCTGGCGAACGTCAAGATGAGCATGAACCCGTTCGACGAGATCGCGGTCGAAGAAGCGATCCGCCTGAAGGAAAAGGGCGTTGCGACCGAGGTCGTGGTGGTCTCGATCGGCGAGCCCAAGGCGCAGGACACGCTGCGCACGGCGCTCGCGATGGGTGCCGACCGCGCGATCCTCATCACCTCGGACGTGCGTCCCGAGCCGCTCGGCGTCGCGAAACTCCTCGCCAAGGTGGTCGAGGAAGAACAGCCGCAGCTCGTGATACTGGGCAAGCAGGCGATCGACGACGACAACAACCAGACCGGCCAGATGCTGGCCGCGCTGCTCGGCTGGGGCCAGGGCACGTTCGCCTCCAAGGTCGAGGTCGAGGGCGACACCGCCCACGTCACCCGCGAAGTCGACGGCGGTCTCGAGACGGTGGCGCTGCCGCTGCCCGCGATCGTCACCACCGACCTGCGCCTGAACGAGCCGCGCTATGCGTCGCTCCCCAACATCATGAAGGCGAAGTCGAAGCCGCTGACGCAGAAGACGCCGGCCGATTACGGCGTCGACCTCACCCCCCGCATCACCGTCCTCAAGGTCGAGGAACCCGCCAAGCGCGCCGCCGGCATCAAGGTCAACGACGTCGACGCGCTGGTCGACAAGATCAAGAGCCTGGGAGTGATCGCATGAGCGTGCTGGTACTGGTCGAACAGCTCGATGGCCGCGTGAAGGACGCGACGCTGGCCACCCTCACCGCTGCTGCAAAGCTCGGCGACGTGGTCGCGCTGGTCGCGGGCAACGGCGATGCTGCCGTGCAGGCCGCCGACGCGGTGTCGAAGGTCGCAGGCGTCACGAAGGTGCTGCTGGCAAACGACCCGGCCTATGCCAACATGCTGGCCGAGAATGTCGCCGCGCTGGTGGTGCCGCTGATGGCGGACCACGACGCCTTCCTCGCCAACGCCACCTCGATCGGCAAGAACGTCGCCCCGCGCGTCGCAGCGCTGCTCGACGTGATGCAGATCAGCGACATCGTCTCGGTCGAGGGCGCCGACACCTTCACCCGCCCGATCTATGCCGGCAATGCGGTCGCGACCGTCCAGTCGTCGGATGCCAAGAAGGTCATCACCGTGCGCGCGACCGGCTTTGAGAAAGCCGCTGCCGAGGGCGGCAACGCCCCGGTCGAGACCGTCGCTGCCGCCGGCGACCAGGGCAAGTCGCGCTTCGTCGGCGCCGAGACGCAGGAGTCCGCCCGTCCCGAGCTCACCAGCGCCGCGGTGATCGTCTCCGGCGGCCGTGCGCTCGGCTCGGAAGAGCAGTTCCACGCCCTCATCGAGCCACTCGCCGACAAGCTCGGTGCCGCGGTCGGTGCCAGCCGCGCCGCCGTCGACGCAGGGTTCGCCCCCAACGACTATCAGGTCGGCCAGACCGGCAAGATCGTCGCCCCGGACGTCTATGTCGCGGTCGGCATCTCGGGCGCGATCCAGCACCTTGCCGGCATGAAGGACAGCAAGACCATCATCGCCATCAACAAGGACGAGGACGCCCCCATCTTCCAGGTCGCCGACGTCGGCCTGGTCGGCGATCTCTTCCAGATCCTGCCCGAACTCACCGAAAAACTGTAACCGACTGGGGGCGGGAGTAATCCCGCCCCTTTTTTTAGGCCGCTGTGCCCGGAGTTCAGCTCGACCGGCTTCTGCGCTAGGCTTCCGGCACGATACGCTTTGCGAAGGCCCGCCATGATCCACCGCCATCTCTCCATCACCGGTCGCGTGCAGGGCGTCTTCTACCGGGCGTGGCTGGTCGAGCAGGCGGAGGCGCTCGGGGTGACCGGGTGGGTGCGCAACCGGGCGGATGGCAGTGTCGAGGCCGTGGTTGCGGGTCCGGCGGAACAGGTTGAGGCAATCGTCGCGCGCGCCCATGAGGGGCCTCCTGCCGCGCGCGTGGCGGGGGTGGCGGTGACGGAAGCTCCCGCGAACGCCCATCCGGGGTTCGCGAAGCGCCCGACCGCCTGATCGCGCTGTCCTACACGCGTGCGAACTGCTTCAGTCGGGCGATGCGTGCCGCCCGCCCTCTCCCCTTGCTTTCCGCTAGTCCAAAAAGCCCGCGCAACGGCTGCGCGTTGGCCTCACCTTAGCGTGACTTTCCAGCCGCGGCGCTGGCTCGGGATGCCTTGGTGCGCGGGGCGAACCGCAGCACGGCATAGCCGGCAAGCGCCGACAGGACCGATCCGGTCAGCACGCCGATCTTCACCTCGTCGACCAGGAACGCATCGTCGGGGAAGGCAAGGCCGCCGATGAACAGGCTCATGGTAAAGCCGATGCCGGCGAGCAGCGACAGGCCCCAGATCTGGACCCAGTTCGATCCGGCCGGTCGCGGCGCAAAGCCGGTGCGATCGGCGATCCAGACGCTTCCGAAGATACCGATCTGCTTGCCGACCAGCAGGCCGAGCGCCACGCCCAGGGGCAGCGGATCGACCAGCACCCCCACTGAGATCCCGGAAAGCGACACGCCGGCATTGGCAAAGCCGAACAGCGGCACGATCGCATAGGCGACCCAGGGCTGCAGCGCATGCTCCAGCCGGTGGAGCGGCGAATCGGCGGCGTCCGGCGCCGCCGGGGTCGGGCGCACCGGGATCATCAGGGCGGTGGCGACCCCGGCGATGGTGGCGTGCACGCCCGAGAGGAAGACGAAGTACCAGAGCACTGCACCCAGCAGCAGATAGGGGGTTAGGCTGCGCACCTTGGACTGGCCGAGCACGTACATCGCGGCGAGCACGACCGCCGCGCCGAACAGCGGCAGGCTGGCGATGCCGTCGGTATAGGCCAGCGCAATGATCGCCACCGCGCCCATGTCGTCGACGATCGCGACCGTGGTCAGGAAGAGCTTGAGCGCGGCCGGCGCCCGCGATCCGAGCAACGCCAGCACGCCGATGGCAAAGGCGATGTCGGTCGCAGCCGGCACCGCCCAGCCCGCCTGCAGGTCCGTACGCCCGCCGGTGACCGCCAGATAGACGAGCGCGGGCACCACCATCCCCGCTGCTGCCGCCACCACCGGCAGCCGGCGATGCTGCCAGGTGGCAAGGCGCCCGTCGACGAACTCGCGCTTGATCTCCAGCCCGACCAGCAGGAAGAAGATCGCCATCAGCGCATCGTTGATCCAAAGATGGACCGTCATCGGCCCGTACTTCGGGCTGATCACCGGACCGGTCGTCCAGTGCAGAAGGTGGAAATAGGCCTCCGACAGCCCCGGCAGGTTCGCCACGATCATCGCGAGCGCGGCCGCACCGATCAGCAGCATGCCGCCGCCCGCCTCGCTCTTCAGGAACTCGCGAAGCGCCGAGCGGGGGGCGTGGGGGGTGTCGGGCATCAGCGTTCCTGTCGGCTGCCGGTCTTCAAGGTATCTGTAACGCCACAGGGCGGATCAAGGGCTCGGTCAGGCCCGCGCCAGCGCCTCCGCGATGAGCTTGCGGCTGTTTTCGATGCCATAGAGCGCGATGAAGCTGCCCATGCGCGGCCCCTGGCTGGTGCCGAGCAGCGTCTCGTACAGCGCCTTGAACCAGTCCCGCAGCGACTCGAACCCGCCGGTCTTGCCGATCTCATAGACGGCGTCCTGGATCGTCTCGGCACTGGCATCGGCCGGCATCGCTGCCAGCGCCGCGTCGAGCCTTTCCAGCGCCGCGACTTCGACGCCCACAGGCGCGCGGCGTTCCGGCTTCTCGGCGACGTCGCGGGTATAGGCTAGCGCGTGGTCGATCAGCCGGTCGAGCGCCGGGTAGGCCGCGGGCGAGGCATCGGTCACATAGTTGCCGAGATAGCCCCAGACCTGTTCCTTGGTCGCTTCACCCATCACGCCGACCAGGTTCAGCAGCAGCCCGAAGGTGACCGGCAGCGTCTCTTCGGGCGGCGGACCACCGTGGATGTGATGGACCGGATTGCCGAGCTTCTGCTCGATCGGCTGGCCAGGGTAGTTTCCGCGGAACTGCCAATATTCATCGATGGCACGTGGGATCACGCCCAGGTGCAGCTGCTTGGCCTTCTTGGGCTCGCGATAGGCGTAAAAGGCGAGGCTCTCTTCCGGGCCATAGGTCAGCCACTGCTCGAGGCTCAGGCCATTGCCCTTGGACTTGGAGATCTTCTCCCCCTTCTCGTCCAGGAACATCTCGTAGTTGAAGCCTTCCGGGGGACGGCCGCCGAGCACGCGGGCGATCTTGGACGACTGCACCACCGAGTCGATCAGGTCCTTGCCCGCCATCTCGTAATCGACGCCCAGGGCGACCCAGCGCATCGCCCAGTCGACCTTCCACTGGAGCTTCGACAACCCGCCCAGCGCCGACTGGACGATCCGCTCACCCTCGTCTTCGAAGGCGATCAGCCCGGCCTCGGCATCCACCACCTCGACCGGCACCTGCAGCACCACGCCCGACGTGGGACTCACCGGCAGCACCGGCGAATAGGTCGCCTGCCGCTCCTTGCGCAGGGTCGGCAGCATCACGTCCATGATGCCCTGATAGTGCCGCAGCACGCCGCGCAGCGCCTCATCGAAGCGGCCGGTCGCGTAATATTCGGTCGAGGACGCGAACTCATAGTCGAAGCCGAAGCGGTCCAGGAATTCCCGCAGCAGCGCGTTGTTGTGATGCGCGAAGCTCTCGTGGCAGCCGAACGGATCCGGCACCTTCGTGAGAGGCTTGCCCAGGTGCTCGGCCAGCATCTCCCGGTTGGGAACATTGTCCGGCACCTTGCGCAGCCCGTCCATGTCGTCGCTGAACGCGATCAGCCGGGTGGGCGTGTCCGACAGCTCGGCGAACGCCTGGCGCACCATCGTCGTGCGCAGCACCTCGTTGAACGTGCCGATGTGCGGCAGGCCCGACGGGCCATAGCCGGTCTCGAAGATCACCGGCGCGCCGCCCGGCTTGCCGTCGGGATAGCGCTTGAGGAGCTTGCGCGCCTCCTCATAGGGCCAGGCCTTGGACACGAGAGCGGCGGTACGGAGCGCGGGATCGATCATCCCGGTCCTCTAGACGCTCGCCGGCGGCTTGGCCAAGCCGGTTCGCGCAGTCGTCGGGCATCCAATGCACCCCGATGCCGCCGTTCCGCTTCCGTTCACCCGGTATCTGGCTATATAGGAGCCATGCTTCCCTATCCCGCGCTGCACGCAAGCCACGGCGGCATCTGGGTCGCAACGCCTGACGGAGAGGTGCGCGGGATCAGCCGGGGTGAGGCGATCCGCCTGGCGGCCGACACGCCCACGCTGGTGCTCAACGCGCCGTTGGTGGGGCAACGCCTCGGCTACGCCGACCTCTCGGGCCTCGACGTGCTGGAGCTGTTCGCCTTCCTGCGCCCGGCGCGGTTCATGGTGCCTACTCCCAAGGGGCTGGCGGCAGTCACCGGTCTTTCCGCACCAGAGCGCGATGCGGACGTGGCGCCCTTCCTGCGAAAGGCAGCCGCTGCGCTGCTGGCGCTTACCGATGGCGAATGGCCGGAGCGCGAGGGTGCGTGGCACGCCGCCCAGTCGCTGTTCCGGCTGCGCTGGACCTGGGCGCCGGTCATCACCCAACGGCTGGCGAGGCCGGAGCGCGCCGAACGGTGGCTCTTCGCCAAGCTGCCCGAATGGGAGGAACGCGCCCCTCGCCCGGCCCCGCGCACGATCTCCATCGACGAGAGCGACGTGGTCGCGCGTCTCGACGCACTCACCGGCGCCGGCGCCGAGCGTAGGCACGGACAGCGCAATTATGCCGCCGCCGCTACCGACGCCTTTTCCCCGCGGGTGGTCCGCGATTCGCCCAACCTGGTGCTGGCCGAGGCCGGCACCGGCATTGGCAAGACGCTCGGCTATCTCGCTCCCGCCTCCCTCTGGTCCGAACGCGCCGGAGGCGCGGTCTGGGTGTCGACCTATACCAAGGCGCTGCAGCGCCAGCTCGCCCGCGAAGGCGAGCGGCTGTTCCCTGACGAGGAAGAGCGCAAGCGCCGGATCGTAACTCGCAAGGGGCGCGAGAACTACGTCTGCCTGCTCAACCTGGAGGATGCCCTCCAGGGGGGCTTTGCCGGACGTGCCGCGATTCTCGCGCAGCTTGTGGCGCGCTGGGCCGCCTATACCGCGGACGGCGACATGGTCGGCGGCGACCTGCCCGGCTGGTTGCCGACGCTGTTCCGGCGCAACGGATCGACCGCGCTGACGGACCGGCGCGGCGAGTGCATCTATGCCGGATGCCCGCATTATCGGAAATGCTTCATCGAGCGCGCTGCACGCGCCTCTGCCGAAGCCGACCTGGTGATCGCCAACCACGCGCTGGTGATGGTCAACGCCGCCCGCGGCCGCGAATCGGCGACGCGCCCGACCCGCTATGTCTTTGACGAGGGGCATCACCTGTTCGATGCCGCTGACGCGATGTTCTCGGCTGCGCTAACCGGTGCCGAGGCGATCGAGCTCCGGCGCTGGGTGCTGGGCCCGGAGGCCAAGGCGCGGGGAAGACGGCGCGGGCTCACCGCGCGCCTGTCCGACGTCGCCAGCTATGACGAGGGTGGGGCAGAGGCGATCGCGGCGGCGGTGACGGCCGCACAGGCGCTGCCCTCCGACGGATGGCTGGCGCGCATCAACGAGGGCGCGCCGTTCGGTCCGGTGGAGACGCTGCTCGCGGCCGTGCGCGGCCTTGTCTATGCGCGCGCACCGGACGCCGGCGAGGCGGGCTATGCGCTTGAGACCGAACTCGCCGAGCCGGACGCCACGCTGGTCGAGGCCGCAGGCCCGGCGAGCGCTGCGCTGGAAGGTCTGCTGCGTCCGCTCGTGAAGCTCGGAAAGCGGCTCGAGTCCGTTCTGGCGGAGGCACCGGACTGGATGGACGGCCCCGCCCGCGCCCGGATCGAGGGGGCGATCGCTTCGCTTGGGTGGCGTGCGGAGACCGTCGGCGCCTGGCTGGCCCTGATCGCGCGGATCGGCGGCCCCAATGATCCCGATTATGTGGACTGGCTCGCGGTCGATCGCGTTGAGGGGCGTGAATATGATGTCGGGCTGCACCGCCACTGGCTAGACCCGAGCCGACCCTTTGCGGAAACGGTGCTGAAGTCCGCCCACGGCGCCCTGGTGACTTCGGCAACGCTCAAGGCCGGTGGCGACTGGTCGATCGCCGAGGCGCGGGCGGGTGCCCCCCACCTGGAGCGCCCCCCCGCCCGCTTCGAAGCCGCCAGCCCGTTCGATTACGCGGGCCAGGCAGAGGTCGTGATCGTCACGGACGTTAAACGCGGCGACCTTGCCGCCCTCGCCAATGCCTATGCGCGGCTGATCGTGGCGGCGGGCGGCGGCACTTTGGGGCTGTTCACCGCGATCCGCCGGCTGCGCGCCGTCCATGCCCGCATCGCGGACCGCCTGGCGCGCGAGGGCCTGCCGCTGCTCGCCCAGCACGTCGACCCGATCGACACCGGCACGCTGGTCGACATCTTTCGCGACGATCCCCGCGCATCGCTGATCGGCACCGATGCGCTGCGGGACGGCGTCGACGTACCCGGCGATTCGCTCCGCCTGGTAGCGATGGAGGGCGTGCCCTGGGCCAAGCCGACCGTGCTGCATGCCGCGCGGCGACTTGCGGGCGGCGGCAGCGCCTATGACGATCGGCTCGTTCGCGCGCGGCTGGCGCAGGCGTTCGGCCGGTTGATTCGCCGTGCCGATGACCGGGGCATGTTCGTGCTCCTGTCGGCCGCGATGCCGTCGCGGCTGCTCACCGCCTTCCCCGAGGGTACGCCGGTTTTGCGCACCACGCTCGACGAGGCGGTGGAACGCGCGTCGCGGCTTTCCCTCGCCCGCTCCATCGGGCATGAGGCGGCGACCGCCTGACGCCTCGCTCGACGGAAGTGCCATGAAGACCCTGACGCTGCTGCGCCACGCCAAGTCCGGCTGGGACGATCCGGTGACGCGCGATTTCGACCGCGCGCTCAATCCCAAGGGCGCGCGCGCCGCCGAGACGATGGGACGTCACGTCCGGCACCTGGGAATGGCATTCGACCTCATCGTCGCCTCACCGGCGGTACGGGTGCAGGAAACACTCCAGCACTTCGCCATCGGCCTGGGCGAAACGCTGGCCCCGCAGTGGGACCGCCGGCTCTATCTCGCGTCGGAGGCGACCCTGCTGGATGTCGTGCGGGCGCTGCCCGACACGGCCGAAAGCGTGCTCGTGGCGGGCCACAATCCCGGGCTTGAGGAACTGGTTCTGCTGCTCGCGCAGGCGGGATCCTTGCGCTGCGAAGTGGAGGCCAAGTTCCCGACGGCAAGCGTCGCGGTGCTGGAGGTGGGCGATCACTGGAACGAAGCATCGCGCGGAACGGCGCGACTGTGCCGGTTCATCCGCCCTCGCGATGTCGACCCCAGCCTGGGACCTGATTTCGGCTGAGCCTCAGCGCGCGTCGAGGGCGAGTGCGTCGGCGAGCATTGCCCGGATACGACGCAACGGGTTCTCGACCTGCACGACCGCCGACTTGCCCCGTTCAGCGGCAAGGAGGTTCTGCACGCCGCGAATCGTATAGCCCTCTTCGCTCAGGAGATGGTGGATGCGCCGCACCAGCGCGACATCTTCCGGGCGGTAGTACCGGCGCTGCCCCGCCCGGGTGACCGGACGCAGGTCCGCAAAGCGAGTTTCCCAATATCGCAGCCGGTGCTGGGGCAGGCCCAACTCGGCCGCGACTTCGCCGATCGTGCGAAAAGCCGTCGCCGATTTCTCGGACACGGCGGTACCGCTCAGTTGGCCGCGACGATGCGGTCGCGCATCATCTGGCTGGCACGGAAGGTCAGAACGCGGCGCGGCGCGATCGGCACCTCGACCCCGGTCTTCGGATTGCGGCCGACGCGTTCGCCCTTGTCGCGAAGCACGAAGCTGCCGAATCCAGAGATTTTCACGTTCTCGCCCTTGTGCAGGGCCTCGCACATGTGGCGCAGGATTTCCTCCACCAGCTTTGAGGAATCGGCGCGCGAAAGTCCGATCTCCTTGTGCAGCGCCTCTGCAAGGTCTGCGCGTGTCAACGTCCCGCCCGCTGTCATTGGCACCCCCCTAGCCCTTAAATGCGCGAAGCCGCGTACCACAAGGTTGCGCGCGATCAAACCACCGGCTTCCGCTCGTGTCCGAGTTCGGGAGCAGGTTAGAAGCGAACGACGGCCGCCCCCCAGGTGAATCCACCGCCCATCGCCTCCAGGACGAGCAGGTCGCCGCGCTGGATGCGACCGTCGCGAACCGCCGTGTCGAGCGCGAGCGGGACGGAGGCTGCGGAGGTGTTGGCGTGCTGATCGACGGTCACGACCACCTTTTCCGGCGCCAGACCGAGCTTGCGCGCGGTTGCCTCCAGGATACGGGCGTTGGCCTGGTGCGGAACCACCCAGTCGACATCCGCCGAGGTCAGGTTCGCGATGCCGAGCGTCTCTTCCATCACCTGCGCCAGATTGACGACGGCGTGGCGGAACACCTCCCGCCCCTTCATCCGCAGCTTGCCGACGGTGCCGGTGGTGGATGGACCACCATCGACATAGAGCAGGCCGTTGTGCCGGCCATCGGCGTGAAGCTTGGTAGCAAGGATGCCCGGCGCATCCGGATCGTCGGAATCGCGTGCCTCGAGCACGACCGCGCCCGCGCCATCGCCGAACAGCACGCAGGTGGCGCGATCTTCCCAGTCGAGGATGCGGCTGAAGGTCTCCGCACCGATCACCAGGGCGCGGCGATGGGCGCCCGCCCGGATCATGCTGTCGGCGACCTGCACCGCATAGAGAAAGCCAGAGCACACCGCGGCCACGTCGAACGCGACGCAATCGTTGATTCCGAGTGCCGCCTGAACCTTGGTCGCGGTAGCCGGAAACGTCTGGTCCGGGGTCGCGGTCGCCAGCACGATCAGATCGATCGAATCCGGCTCCAGCCCGGCCGCCTCAAGCGCCGCACGCGACGCGAGAATGGCGAGCGAGGAGGTGGTCTCGGTATCGTCCGCGATATGGCGAAAGCGGATGCCGGTACGATCGGTAATCCACTCGTCGGTCGTATCGACGCGCTCGGCGAGTTCGGCGTTGGAGACGCGGCGCTTGGGTAGTGCGGAGCCGGTGCCGGCAATCACGGAGCGACGAATCATGCTGCCTTCGCTTCGATCGCGGCAAGGTCGTGCGCGATCCGGTGGGTGAGGTTATTGCGCACCAGCTTGGCCGCGACCTCGATCGCGTTCGAGACGCCGATGGCGTTCGCGCCGCCATGGCTCTTCACGACCAGGCCGTTCAGCCCCAGGAAGATGGCGCCATTGTGGTTGTTGGGGTCGAGGTGGTGCCGCAGCAGGTCGGTCGCGGGCTTGGAGATCAGGAACCCGACCTTCGAGCGCACGGAACTACGGAAGGCGCGCTTCAGCAGGTCGGCTACGAACCGGGCCGTGCCCTCTGCCGTCTTGAGCGCGATGTTGCCGGAAAACCCGTCGCATACGACGACGTCGACGTCGCCGCGCGACAGGCGGTCGCCCTCGATATAGCCGGTGAAGGTCATCGGCAGGTGGGTGGAGGCCCGGATCGCCGCAGCGGCATCGCGTACGCTGTCGGTGCCCTTCAGATCCTCGGTGCCGATGTTGAGCAGCGCGACGCGCGGGCTCTCCAGATCGAGCACCGTGCGGGCATAGGCCGCGCCCATCACCGCGAACTGGACGAGGTTGCGCGCATCGCACTCGGCGTTCGCGCCGAGGTCGAGCATCACCAGGTCGGTCTCCCCGAGGCTGGGAAGCAGCGCGGCGAGCGCCGGCCGGTCGATGCCCGGCATGGTCCGCAGCGCGAGCTTTGCCATCGCCATCAGCGCGCCGGTGTTGCCCGACGAAACCGCAGCGGCCGCCCTGCCCTTTTTCACCAGGTCGATGGCGATTCCCATCGAAGTGGTGCGGGCACGGCGGATCGCCTGGCTCGGCTTGTCCGAAGACCCGACCAGTTCCGGCGCGTGGACGACTTCCGACGCGGCCGAGAGATTGGGGTGCGACTGGAGACCGGCTTGAATCGCCGTTTCGTCCCCAACCAGCAGAAACCGCATGCCGGGGTTGCGACGACGCGCCAGGGCGACACCGGCAAGCATCACCGCTAGGCCCTCGTCACCGCCCATCGCATCGATGGCGATCCACGAGTCCTCGGCCACCACGCCAGCGCCTCCGTTTGCAGTCAGTCTCAGCCCTCGACCGAGACGATCTCGCGGCCGTTATAGTGGCCGCAAGCGTTGCACAGGTTGTGCGGACGCTTCAGCTCGCCACAGTTCGGGCACTCCTGGAACGACTCGACCGAAAGCGAGTCGTGCGAGCGCCGCATGCCCCGGCGGGAGGGCGAGGTCTTTCTCTTGGGAACTGCCATGTCGGCACCTTTACCGGTAATCTAAGGATCGTTGGCCGTGAAATGCCCGAGTTTGGACCGGGCAAGCAATGCCGGAACCCGGCCGCTCGCCGGACCGGCAGCTGGCCATGTCACGAAGCGAGCCGCGCCTATAGCGTTTTTGGCAGTGGTTGCAAGCTTGTGACGGCATTCCCTGCCGCAACTCAGCCGCGCGCGAGCACCGAATCGGCAACAAAGGGGTTGGTTCGCCGCTCCTGGCCAAAGGTCCCGGGCTGCCCGTGGCCCGGTACGAAGCTTGTGTCATCGCCCATCGGCCACAACTTGGTCACGATCGAATCGATCAAAGCCTGATGATCGGACAACGGGAAGTCGGTGCGTCCTACCGAGCCCGAGAACAACACGTCCCCGACGAGCGCGAACTTGGTCGCAGGATGGTGGAAGACGAGATGGCCCGGGGTGTGGCCCGGCGTCTCGTAGACGTCGAACGCAACCTCGCCCACCGTCACCTGGTCGCCCTCGACCAGCCAACGGTCTGGTTCGAAGGGCACGCCGCGCAGGCCCCAGCGTTTGCCATCCTCATCCAGGCGCGCGATCCAGAAGCGGTCGGCTTCGTGCGGTCCTTCGATGGGCACGCCCAGCTCGTCGGCAAGCGGCTTGGCCTCACCGCAATGGTCGATGTGGCCGTGGGTCAGCAGGATCTTCTCGATCGTCACGCCGTTCTGCGCCGCAGCCTGGCGCAGCCGGTCGAGGTCACCCCCGGGATCGACAAAGGCGCCGCGCATCGTTTTGGTGCACCACAAGAGGGTGCAATTCTGCTGGAGCGGGGTCACCGGCACGATCGCCGCACGGATGGGGGAAGGTGTCATTGCGACGGGATAGGCGCGCATACGGGCTTGCGGCAAGCGCCGCGGCACTGCAATCCGCGAGGCGATGCGCTTGCACGACGCCACGCCGTTCGTTCTGCTGGACGACGCACGCCCAGGAGGCACTGCCCGGCTGTACCGCGCGCCCCATGCAGTGGTGCAGGCCGATACGCCTGAAGAAGTGGCTCCCCTGCTCGCCCAGCTGGATCGCGCGCGAGAAGAAGGCCGGGCGGTTGCAGGCTTCCTGAGCTACGAGGCCGGGCGGCAGGCGGAGGGGCTGACGGGAACTGTCAACGCGGAACTGCCGCTCGCCTGGTTCGGCATCTTCGAGCGCGGCGAAGAGATCGATGCCGCGACATTGACGGCAATGCTGCCGGACCCGGGAGGAGCCTGGGTTGGCGCGCCGGAGCCGGAAATCGACTTTCCCGAATATGCCCGCGCGTTCGAGCGGGTCCGCGAGTGGATAGAGGCTGGCGACATCTATCAGGCGAACCTCACCTTCCGGGCGGCCGTGCCGGTGATGGGCGACCCTTGCGCCCTCTATGCCGCGATCCGACCACGTGCGGCGGCGGGACATGGCGCACTGGTCTGGACCGGCCGGGACTGGTTGCTGTCCTTTTCGCCGGAGCTGTTCTTCCGCATCGACGGCACCAGCCTGTCAGCGCGGCCGATGAAGGGAACCGCGCGACGTGACCCGGATCCCGCCCGCGATGCGGCGGTAGCGTCCGCCCTTGCCCAGGACCCCAAGCAGCGCGCCGAGAATCTGATGATCCTCGACCTGTTGCGCAACGACATCGCCCGGGTGGCGGTGCCCGGCAGCGTCGAGGTGCCCGAGCGCTTCGTGGTCGAGCATTATCCGACGGTCCATCAGATGGTCTCCAGCGTGATCGGTACGCTTGCGCCCGACCGGACCCCGACCCAGGCCCTGGCGACGCTCTTCCCGTGCGGTTCGGTGACCGGCGCGCCCAAACGGCGGGCTATGGAGGTCATCGACGCGGTGGAGCGCTCGCCGCGCGGGATCTACACCGGGGCGATCGGCGACATCACTGCCGACGGTGATGCAGCGTTCAACGTCGCGATCCGTACGCTGCACCTGAAGCCGGGTGGGCAGACCGCGACATTGGGCCTGGGATCCGGTGTCGTCGCCGATTCGAATGCCGCTGCCGAATGGCGGGAGTGCCATGACAAGGCGCGCTTCCTCTCCGTGGGTCAGCGCCGCTTCGACCTGATCGAGACGATGGCCTTCGATCCGCACGAAGGCATCTCGCTGCTCGAACGGCATCTGGAGCGGATGAAGACGAGTGCCCGCCAGCTCGGATTCGACTTCGACCGCCACGCAGCCCGGAACGAACTGCAAGCCGCGACCTTCCGCCTGGAACGGCCTTCGCGCGTCCGCCTGCTACTCTCGGCGACGGGCGCGATCGCGGTGGAGGCAGGGCCGCTGCCGCCGCGACCGACCGAGCCTGTGGACGTCGCGGTCGTGCCGTTACCAGTCCCGAGCGCGGACTTCCGCCTGCGCCACAAGACCAGCGACCGCGCCTTCTATGACAGTGCGCGACGGCAGGCCGGCTGTTTCGAAGTCGTCTTCCTCGCGCCGGACGGACAGTTGACCGAAGGAAGCTTCACAACGCTCTTCGTCGAGCGAGACGGCATGCTCCACACGCCTCCCGTGGCGGCGGTGCTGCTTCCCGGGGTTTTGCGCGCCGAGCTCATGGCGCAACGACGCGTCGTCGAGACCGAGTTGCGCCCGGCCGATCTCGCGCAAGGTTTTTACGTCGGCAATGCGATCCGCGGACTTATTCGTGCGCGATTGGTTGCGGAGGCCCCCTCCCCTCGCTAAGTCGCCAGCGCCTTTTCTCCAGCGGGAATTCCGATGAAGACCTCTGCCGCGCTCGACCGTATCAGCCCCTCCCCGACGCTCGCCATCACCTCCAAGGTGCTTGAGCTCAAGCGTCAGGGTGTCGACGTGATCGGCCTGGGCGCAGGCGAGCCTGACTTCGACACCCCGGACTTTGTCAAGGAAGCCGCGATCGAGGCGATTCGCGCAGGCAAGACGAAATATACCAATGTCGACGGCACCGCGGAGCTGAAGGAGGCGATCGTCGCCAAGTTCAAGCGCGACAACGGCCTCGACTATGCCGTCAACCAGATCAGCGTGAACGTCGGCGGCAAGCACACGCTGTTCAACGCCATGGTGGCGACGGTGGACGTTGGCGACGAGGTGATCGTGCCCGCACCCTATTGGGTGAGCTACCCCGATGTGGTGCAGTTCGCCGGCGGAACGCCTGTCATTGTGCAGGCAGGCGCGGATCAGGGCTACAAGCTGCGCCCGGAGCAGCTCGAAGCCGCGATCACGCAGCGTACCAAGTGGGTGATCCTGAACTCGCCGTCCAACCCGACCGGCGCTGCCTATACGGTCGATGAGCTGCGTGCGCTCGGCCAGGTGCTCGAGCGCCACCCGCAGGTCTGGGTGTTCGCCGACGACATGTACGAGCACATTCTCTACGACGATTTCGAATTCGCCACGATCGCCCAGGCGTGCCCGTCGCTGAAGGAGCGCGTGCTGACGGTGAACGGCTGTTCCAAGGCCTATGCCATGACGGGTTGGCGGATCGGCTATGCCGCCGGTGCGCCATGGCTGATCAAGGCGATGTCCAAGCTTCAGTCGCAGTCGACGTCCAACCCTTGCTCGATCGCGCAGGCGGCGGCGGTGGCGGCCCTCAATGGCGACCAGAGCTTCCTCAAGGATCGCGCTGCCGCCTTCCAGAAGCGGCGTGACCTGGTCGTCGGCATGCTCAACGCGATCGACGGCGTGACCTGCCCGACGCCGGAAGGCGCCTTCTACGTCTATCCCGAGATCTCGGGGCTGATCGGGAAGACCGCTCCCGGCGGCCAGGTGATCGAGACCGACGAGGATTTTGCCGGCTACCTGCTCTCCGACGCAAAGGTCGCGGTGGTGCATGGCGCCGCCTTCGGCCTCTCGCCGGCGATGCGGATCAGCTATGCGACGTCCGAAGACGTGCTGCGCGAAGCGTGCACCCGCATCCAGGACGCCTGCGCCGCCCTGCGCTAAAACAACCTTCCCGAAGTTTTTTCTCCACCGCGGTTCGCCGCGGTGGAACTTCTTTGCACCGCAGCGTTTCGCGCGCGGGTATTGCGAAGCCGTGCCGGCGATGCCAACTGGCGATGAACGGCACGGCCAGCCGCGGTTCAGCCCCGATGGCCTACCTCAAAGCAATAGAACGCAACCGCGTCGCGAACCGCTGCCTTCGGGTGGGTTCTCGCGGCATGGCAACTGGACGACGACTATGACGCAGACCAAGCCCCGGCCCGGTTTCTTCCGGCTTTTCCTCAGCGGCTTCGCTCTTGGCGCAGTGGCACTGGTGAGCGTGCAGGTCACGCAGCCGGCGCAGGCGTCCTCGTGGGATGCCCCCGTGGAAGCGACGAACTAAGCACGAATCCAGGGGCGCGTGCCCCTGTTGATCGCGTTGGCCGCTCCCATATCAGGAGGATGCGCCGCGCCCTCCCCCTGATCGTGCTGCTCACCACGCTCGGCCTTTCTGTCCCTGCGGGGGCCGAGCGCGCCGTCCGCATCCCCGCCATCCAACACGACGTGCCCGCTGCGGGCACGCGCGCGACCGCGGTTTTTGCCGGCGGGTGCTTCTGGGGCCTGGAAGCGGTGTTTGAACAGGTGAAGGGCGTGCTCGACGTGACCAGCGGCTATGCCGGAGGTACGCGGGAGACTGCCGGCTATGCCGCGGTCTCCACGGAGCAGACCGGTCACGCCGAAGCGGTGCGGATCACCTATGATCCACGCCAGGTCAGCTACGGCACGCTGCTGCGCGTCTTCTTCTCGATTGCGCACGACCCGACGCAGCTAGACCGCCAGGGGCCGGACCGGGGACCAAGCTATCGATCCGCCATTTTCCCGCAGAATGCTGCGCAACGCGCTGCGGCTGCGGCCTATATCCGGCAACTTGAGGGCGCCAAGCGCTTCCAGGCTCCCATCGTCACGCGTCTGGAGACCGGACGCTTCTACCCGGCCGAACCCTATCATCAGGACTTCGCACAGCGGAACCCGCGCCATCCCTATATCGTGCGCTGGGATGCCCCCAAGGTCGCCGCCTTCCGCGCTGCGTTCCCGACGCTCGCGCGCTAGACCTCAGATCAGCGCAAGCGCGGAGAGTTCGCCGATCAGGCGCGGCGGCAGCGCGTCCATGCCGGCGCTACCCTGGCCCAGGTCCGGCGGCGCGTCCGCGGCCTCCAGATAGCGCCAGCCCTGATGCGCCCGCTTGGGCCGGGCCTGGACCAGCACCAGTTCGGGGGCGAGGAAGATCGCCACTCGACCGCCCTCGGCGTCTCCGAACCCCAGGATCGGCGAACGCGCAACCAGCTGGTGCTTGAGGATCCAGAACAGCGATCCGCCCGTGATTTCCGCAGCCCGTTTGGGCAAGTAGCGGGTGGTCAGCGCCCCGCCTTCGGCCGCACGGACGCGCAGCCGTTCGGCAAGATGATCGACGCTTTCGATCGCGAAAGCGACTTTGGTGAGATGGAGCGGCACGGGGCTGATCTGGGGATTGCGGCGCTTGCGCTCAAGTCAGCCCGGCGACCGTGGCAAGGCCGAGGAAGGCGAGGAACCCCATCGAATCTGTCACCATCGTCACGAAGATCGAGGAAGCCAGGGCAGGGTCGGCATTCAGCCGGTCGAGCGTGAGCGGCACCAGCACGCCGGCGAGCCCGGCGATGAAGATGTTGGCGAGCATCGCCGTCGCGATGACGATGCCGAGCGGAGCATCGAAGAAGACCGTGCCGACACCCAGCCCGATGATCGTAGCAATGGTCACGCCGTTGAGGAGCGCGATCGAAATCTCGCGCCGGATCGCACGCAAGGTGTTGGATTGAGTAAGCTGATTGGTCGCCAGCGCGCGGACCGTCACCGCCAGCGTCTGCGTTCCGGCATTCCCGCCGACGCCCGCGACGATCGGCATCAGGGCGGCCAGGACCGCCTTTTCCGCGATGGTCGCGTCGAAGAAGAACACGATCGTCGCCGGCACCAGTGCGGTCATCAAGTTGGTGACGAGCCAACGAACCCGGCTCTTGTAGCTGTCGAAGACCGGCTCGTTGATGTCGCCTTCGCCCGCACCGGACAGCAGCAGCGCATCCTCGCCCGCCTCTTCCTGGATGATGTGGACGATATCATCGACGGTGATCACGCCGACCAGCCGGCCGCTGCCATCGACCACCGCGGCGGAGATCAGCGCGTATTTCTGGAAGCGAAGCGCCACTTCCTCCTGGTCCATGTCGACCGGGATCAGCGTCTGCTCGCGCTTCATGACGTCGCTGATCGCGACCGAGCGCGGCGTGCGGAGAATCCAGGAAAGCTGGCAGGTTCCGACCGGGCGGTGCGCCGGGTCGACCACGAAGATCTCCCAGAAATCGGTAGCAAGCGACTCGCTGCCGCGCAGGAAGTCGAGGACGTTGCCGACCGTCCAATGCTCCGGCACCGCGATCAGCTCGCGCTGCATCAGGCGGCCGGCGGACTCCTCTGGGAAGCTCAGCGCCTCTTCGATGGCGGCGCGGTCGTCCGGGTCGAGCGCGCGCAACACCGCGCGCTGCTCGGACTCGTCCATGTCCTCGATGATCGCAACCGCATCGTCGGTATCGAGTTCCGCGGCGAGATCCGCGACCTGATGCGGTTCGAGCGCGTCGATCAGGGCGTCGCGAACCCAATCGTTCATCTCGGCCAGCACATCGCCATCGAGGCGATCGGCAACGGCAGAGGCGAGCGCGGCGCGCTGTTCGCCCGGCACCAGTTCGAAAAGATCGGCAAGATCCGCCGGATGCAGCGGCTCGACGAGCGCGCGCACCGTCTCGACGTCGCCGGCTTCGACGGCGTCGAGCACTGCGCTGACGAATTCCGGCTTCAGCCGATCGTCAGCGTCCAGTTCGCTCTCGACGGGTTCGTGGGTGGGAAGCTCGGTCTCGCTCATCGCTCGGCTCCCTCACTGGCGTTGCGCGCCCCCTCTAGCGGCGGCGGCTGCTGTTGCAACCTCCTGGCCACGACTATACGGACGGGGTTCCTTATTTTTCCCGAATTCCGGAGCACTTATGGCCGATCTTCCCAGCACGCTTGTGATGACGCTCGACACCGGCGAAGTGCGCATCCGGCTTCGTCCGGACCTGGCGCCCAAGCACGTGGAGCGTATCACCAAGCTGGCCGACAGCGGCTTTTACGACAATGTCGTGTTCCACCGCGTCATCCCCGGCTTCATGGCGCAGGGCGGTGATCCGACCGGCACCGGCACGAGCGGCTCCAAGGAGCCCAACCTGCCCGCAGAGTTCAGCCGCGAGCCGCACGTCCGCGGCACCTGCTCGATGGCGCGCACGATGGACCCGAATTCGGCCAACAGCCAGTTCTTCATCTGCTTCGACGACGCACGCTTCCTGGACGGCCAGTACACGGTCTGGGGCGAAGTGATCGAGGGCATGGATGCCGTCGACGCGCTGCCGAAGGGCGAGCCGCCGCGCGAGCCGGGCAAGATCCTGAAGGCCCGCAGCGAGGCCTGATCGAACAAAGGCCGGTCACCCCCGAGGTGACCGGCCTTTTTCTTAAAGATCGCTGTCCCGCCCGATCAGGCGCGGTCAGATATTCTCGGCGCCCAGCGCTTCGATCAGCCAGTCGTGGAAGAGCCGGACCGGCTCCTGCTGCAGCATGCGCGGGCGGCACACGAAAAAATGGCTGTATGTGCTCTCCACCGACATATCGAACAGTCGCACCAGGCGCGTGTCGCGCGCTTCCTCGAAATGCGACTCGAGCATGAAGGCGACGCCCAGCCCTTGTGCCGCGGCCTCCAGCATCAGTGCGCCGGAATCGAAAAAGTCCGTCGCGGTGGGTTCCAGATAGGGCAGCCCCGCCGCCTGCCGCCAATCCGTGAAGGTATCGGGCATGTCGCGATGGATCAGCGCGGTGAGCTTCGCGAGCTGTTTGGGGTCGGTGAGCGGCATCTCCTCCACCAGGGCGCGCGAGGCGATCGCATATACCCGGTTGCGGTCGAGGCGGCGCGAATAGAGCGCGGGGTCGATCGTGTGGCCGAGCACGATGCCGACATCGATGCCGTCCCCTAGCCGCGCCAGACTGTGGCCCGCGGTGTCGACGTCCAGGTGCAGTTCCGGGTGACGCCGCTTCAAATCGCCCAGCCGCGGCATCAGCTTCTGAGTCGCAAACAGCGGCAGCACTCCGAGGCGCAGGCGCAGCAGGTTGGAGCCGGCAGACATCCGCTCGACCGCGTCGGACAGGGTATCGAGCGCGTGGGAGATCATCCCCAGCAGCCGTTCGCCATCATGATTCAGGCGCAGCGCCTGGTGTCGACGCTCGAACAGCGGCTTGCCGATGAACCGCTCCAGCGCCTGCACACGCCGGCTGAGCGCAGGGCTCGAGAGCGCCAGCTCCTCGGCTGCCGCTTTGATCGATCCGAGTCGCGCGACATGCACGAATGCCTCGATTGCTGTCAGGGGAGGAAGCCGCCGCATATGCTCCAGCCTATTTGTTGCGCTGCATCATAACCCGCTCGAAGGTAGCGCTAGCATGCCTGCGAACACGATCGAATTTGCCCTTGAGTTGCAAAATCTGCAACTCCAATTTTTCCTTTCGCATTTGCACAATAAACTCCGCGTGGGCATACGGATCAGGCCTTTCAGGCATCCTCTCCTAAACCTTTCACGGCCGGTCCTTGTGACCGGCCTTTTTTTTGCGCCTTGCCCGCCGCACCCTCCATCCTATCTCCCGCACTCGTTTCGAGAAGGTGAAGGGATGGCAATGGCCGACGACGAACCGCAGACGCGCCGCGTTCAGGTGGCCAATTCCCGACCCGAAGACAGTGGCCGCGGGATCGCGCATCTACCGCGTACATTGATGGCGTCGCTTGGCGTCGGCGAAGGGGACGTGATCGAAATCGTCGGGAAGCGGACGACGCCCGCGCGCGCCGTCGGGCCCTATGGCGAGGACGAGGGCCTGGAACTCGTACGGCTCGACGGCCTCCAGCGCGCGAATGCCGGGGTAGGCGCGGGCGACTTCGTGGAAGTCCGGCGTGTCGAGTCGAAGCCCGCCACTCGCGTGGTGTTCGCGCCGGCGCAGCAGAATCTGCGCCTTCAGGGATCGAGCACGGCTCTCAAGCGCACCTTCTTCGGCCGTCCCTTTTGCCAGGGCGACGTCGTGGCAACCGCCGGCCATCAGCGGGTCACCGATCCCGCGATCCAGCGCTTCGTCAACGCGCCCGCCTACGCCCTGCAGGAAATCCGGCTCGCGGTGGTTTCCTCCACGCCCAAGGGCGTGGTGCACATCGACGAGAACACCGAGATCGAATTGCGGCCCGAATATGAGGAGCCGCGCGACGCGCGCCGTGCCGACGTCACCTATGACGACATCGGCGGCATGGCCGCGACGATCGACCAGCTTCGCGAGATGGTCGAGCTGCCGCTGCGGTACCCTGAATTGTTCCAGCGGCTGGGCGTCGATCCGCCCAAGGGCGTGCTGCTGCACGGCCCGCCCGGAACCGGCAAGACGCGGCTCGCCCGCGCCGTTGCGAACGAGAGCGACGCGCACTTCTACCTGATCAACGGGCCGGAAATCATGGGCTCCGCCTATGGCGAGTCGGAGAGCCGGCTGCGGCAGGTGTTCGACGAAGCGGCCAAGTCTGCGCCGTCGATCGTCTTCATCGACGAGATCGACTCGATCGCCCCGAAGCGCGGACAGGTCTCTGGCGAAGCCGAGAAGCGGCTGGTCGCCCAGCTGCTGACGCTGATGGACGGGCTGGAGGCGCGCGCCAATGTGGTGGTAATCGCAGCAACCAACCGGCCCGAGGCGATCGACGAGGCGCTTCGCCGCCCGGGCCGCTTTGACCGCGAGATCGTGGTTGGGGTTCCGGACGAGCGTGGTCGCCGTGAGATTCTGGGCATCCACACCCGCGGCATGCCACTGGGCGAGGGCGTGGATCTGGCAGAGCTGGCGCGCACGACCTACGGCTTTGTCGGCGCGGACTTGGCGGCGCTCACCCGTGAGGCTGCGATTGAGGCGGTGCGCCGGATCATGCCGCAGCTCAACCTCTCCGATCAGACCATCCCGGCCGAGGTGCTCGATACGCTCTCAGTCTGGCGCGAGGATTTCCGCGAGGCGCTGAAGCGTGTCCAGCCTTCGGCGATGCGCGAAGTGATGGTGCAGGCGCCCCAGGTCCGCTGGGAGGACGTCGGCGGGCTCGACGATGCGCAGATGCGGCTCAAGGAAGGCGTCGAGCTGCCGCTCAAGTCGCCAGACGCGTTCCGTCGCCTGGGTATCCGCCCGGCGAAGGGCTTCCTGCTCTACGGCCCGCCCGGCACCGGCAAGACGCTGCTGGCCAAGGCGGTCGCACGCGAGGCGGAGGCGAACTTCATTGCCACCAAGTCCAGCGACCTGCTGTCGAAATGGTATGGCGAGAGCGAGCAGCAGATTGCGCGCCTGTTCGCACGCGCCCGCCAGGTCGCGCCCTGCGTGATCTTCATCGACGAGCTCGACTCGCTGGTACCGGCCCGCGGCGGCGGGCTGGGCGAGCCGCAGGTCACCGAACGGGTGGTCAACACGATCCTGGCCGAAATGGATGGCCTTGAGGAACTCCAGTCGGTGGTCGTGATCGGTGCGACCAACCGCCCCAACCTCGTCGACCCCGCGCTGCTTCGGCCGGGCCGGTTTGACGAACTGATCTACGTCGGCGTGCCGGATAAGGCGGGAAGGCGGCGGATCCTGTCGATCCAGACGGAGAAGATGCCGCTCGCACCGGATGTCGATTTGGATGCGATTGCGGCGGAAACCGATCATTTCACCGGTGCCGACCTGGAAGACGTGGTTCGGCGCGCCGGACTCATGGCGCTGCGCGAATCCCTCTCCAACAGCAGCGTGACCATGGAGCATTTCCGAAAGGCCCTGGGCGAATCCCGCGCCTCGGTCACGCCGGAGATGGAGCAGGAATATCGCCAGATGTCGGCTCGACTGAAGCAGGATGCTGTCGCGATTCAGCCAATCGGCTTCATAGCTCCCGGCATGGTCCAGCCGCGGGGCTGAAATGACTGAAGGCCGACGCGCGCCGGCTCCTGTGAGGGGGACGGCGCGCGGACGGGCGATCGATAAGGGCGCGCGCCGTTCGCCGTGCTGTGATACCGCATTGCGTCAGGACGAAACCGTTCGGCTTGCATCTTCGTTTCGGTTTTGCGACGACAACTCCGACGCGGCTGCGGCCGCCCCGCCCAAGGATTTCCATGAACACCAGTTCCACCACCGCCAGCCGACGGAGCCCCAAGCGCGTTCCTTCTCCGGCGGGCATGTTCCTGCGTGGGTTCGTCAAGCACCCGGTGATGGTGGGATCTGTGATCCCTTCTTCGGGCAAGCTGATCCGCAAGATGCTCGGGCCCGTCGACTGGGCCAACACCAAACTGTTCGTGGAATATGGGCCCGGTGTCGGCACCTTCTGCCGTCCGATCCTGGAGCGGATGGCGCCGGATGCGCAGCTGATTGCGATCGATACGAACCCCGAGTTCATCGATTACCTGAACGGCACCATCCTCGACTCGCGATTCTCGGCAGTCCATGCGTCGGCGGCGGATGTGGTTCAGATCGTTGCCGATCATGGCCATGAGCATGCCGATTATGTTCTGTCCGGCCTGCCGTTCTCGACGCTGCCGCCGGGCGTCGGCGCAAAGATCGCGGACGCGACGGCAGAGGTGCTGCGTCCCGGTGGCGCCTTCCTGGTGTATCAGTTCAGCCCGAAAGTTCGCGACTTCCTCGCGCCCAATTTTGAGCGGATCGACCACGACATGGAGTGGTGGAACGTGCCCCCGGCACAGCTCTATTGGGCGTGGAAGGACTGATCCACGCCGCCCATGCGGCGCGCGATCGCTGGCGGTAACCTTTCGACGGGCCGGGTGGACCTCCACGCGGCCCGTTGTCGATTCCGCTGGTTGACGCACGGGCCTGCGCACAACACATCTAGGCCCATGGATTATCTGAACCTTTCCGAATCCGAGTGGCGCAAGCGGCTCTCGCCCGAGGCTTATCATGTGCTTCGGGAAGCGGGCACCGAGCGGGCCTTCGCCGGGCACTACAACGACAACAAGGCCGACGGCATCTATCGCTGCGCCGGCTGCGGCAACGAACTGTTCGACAGCGTCGACAAATATGATTCCGGGTCCGGCTGGCCCAGCTTCACCCAGCCGATCGCCGAGGACCGGGTCACGGATCATGGCGACACCAGCCACGGAATGCGCCGCGTAGAGACTCGTTGCGCGCGGTGCGACGGACACCTGGGCCACGTATTCCCGGACGGCCCGCCGCCAACCGGCCTCCGCTACTGCATGAACTCGGTCGCGCTGGATTTCCGTCCACGCGCTCAGAACGCCGGCTGATCGCAACGCCGCTGTTGCGCGCTTGTGGGCGACGCCCACTGCGCGTAATCCCACGCTGCTCCCATGGCCACCCGTACCCGTAAACGCCCGCACGCCCCTCGGTGGCGCCGCATCCTGCTCTGGACCTTGGGTTCGGGGCTTGCCGTCATGTTGCTGGCGGCGCTCGGCCTCACCATCGCGGTGATGAACGCGCGGGCGAACCTGCCGAGTTTCGGGGAGCTGAAATCTTCTCCCAACGGGCAGATGATCCGTGTTCGTGCGGCGGATGGCACGATCCTGGTGTCGCTCGGGCCAAGCTATGGCGAGTGGATCCCGTACGAGGAAATCCCGCCGGTAATGCGCGACGCGATGGTGGCCGTCGAGGATCGACGGTTCCGCTCGCACCTGGGCGTGGATCCGGTGGCGATCGCCCGCATCATCAAGTTCGCGGTCGACAACCACGGCAACGGGCGACGCCTGCAGGGTGCGTCGACGATCACCCAACAGGTCGCGCGCACGATCTTCCTGTCGAACAGCTACACCGTCAGCCGCAAACTGCGCGAGGTCGTGCTGGCGCTCGCACTCGAGCGTAAGTTCACCAAGGACCAGATCCTCGAGCTGTACCTCAACAAGGTGTATTTCGGCGGCGGTGCCTATGGCATCGACGCGGCATCGCGCCGCTTCTTCGGCCATCCCGGAACCTCGCTGGACCTCTCCGAAGCGGCTGTCATTGCCGGCCTTGTAAAGGCGCCGTCGCGCTACTCGCCGACCGCGGATGCGGAGGCCGCGGTGGGCCGTGCCGGGGTAGTGCTGGAGCTGATGCAGGAAACCGGCGCGATCACCGCAGGCGAAGCCGCCTCGGCCGATCCCCAGGCAGTCAAGCTCGCGCCCGAGCCCAAGCAGAATAGCGTTCGCTATTTCACCGACTGGGCCTTGCCGCAGCTGGAGACGCTGATCGACGAGACCGACGCGCCGCTGGACGTCTGGACGACGCTCGACCTTTCGATGCAGCGCGCAGCGGACCAGGCGATCCGATCGGCGACTCCCGCAGGCGTGCAGGGCGCGCTCATCTCGCTCGATCGCGACGGCGCGGTCCGGGCGATGGTGGGCGGCAAGGACTATGTCTCGTCGATCTATAACCGGGCGACGCAGGCGACCCGCCAGCCCGGGTCCGCATTCAAGCTGTTCGCCTATCTCGCCGCGCTGGAAGCCGGTCACAAGCCAGACGACCAGGTCGTCGACTCCCCGGTGACGATCAACGGCTGGAGTCCGCGTAACAGCTCCGGCCGCTTCGCCGGTCCGGTGACCCTTCGGACGGCCTTCGCCTATTCGATCAACACGGTCGCGGCGAAGCTGGGCCAGGAGGTGGGTTTTGGCACCGTCGCGGACATGGCGCGCCGGTTCGGGATCACGACGCCCATCGATACCCGGCCCGCGATGGTGCTCGGCACCTCGGACGTACGGCTGATCGACATGGCCCGCGCCTTTGCATCGGTGTCGCAGAAGGGCGTGGCGGTCACCCCCTATGGGATCACGCGGGTGACGGCCGCAGGCTCGGTCATCTACCAGCACCAGGTCGATACTTCGCGCGTGCTGGTGGCGCCCTATGTGGCGGCGCAAATGACGGATCTGCTGCAGACCGCAGTCGCGACGGGCACCGGTCGCGCGGCGCAGATCGGCCGCCCTGTCGCGGGCAAGACCGGCACGACCTCCTCCAACAAGGACGGATGGTTCCTGGGCTTCTCCAGTGGGCTGACCACCGGCGTCTGGATGGGTCGCGACGATGCGCGTCCCGTCTCCGGGCTCCAGGGCGGCGCGGCGCCTGCACGCGCCTTTGCGAGCTTCATGCGCACGGCGGTCGCCGATCGCCCCGTCGAGGAATTTGAGACCAAGGTGACGCTGCCGGAATGGCAGGACGAGCCTGACGCCGAATCCTATTACGGCGAACCCGACAATGGAGTGTTCGTCGACGAGGACGGCTATCCCGTCGATGGACAGCAGCACTCGGAGGGCCCGCCGTCGATCCTGCCGCAGCAGCCCTCCACCCGGGATCCCTATGAGGATCCCGCCCCGCGGGAGACGCTCGATCAAGACTGGCTGGATCGCGCGATCGGGCGCCCGGCTCCAGCACGTGAGCCGGCACCCCAGCGGCGCACCGACCCCTATGATCCGCGTCGTCCGGGCCCGGGCGAATCGCGCCGGCTGCCGGAACGTCCCGGCTACGACCCGGAAGCGCGTCCGTACCAGTGAAGCTCCGCACCGTGCGCGCGCAGCCATGCCCGCGCCGGTGCCGGATCGGCCTCCAGCAGCCGCTCGACGGCAGCGTGGAATGCCGGGCTGTGGTCCATGTGCAGGCGGTGCGCTACCTCATGCGCGGCGGTGGCGCGCAACACAAATCCGGGCGCGAGAATCAATCGCCAGCTGTAGCGGATCGCCCCTGTCGCCGTGCAGCTGCCCCAGCGCCCTCGGGGATCGCCGATCGCGACCTGGGTGACGGTAACGCCTGCCCGCGCGGCATAGTAGCGGGTCTCCTCCGACAGCAGCGCAAGCGCCTGGCTGCGTAGCCAGCGTTCGACTCGCGCGGGCACGCGCTCGACCGGGCCCCCGCAGCGAAGAACCGCGCCGTCGCGGAACGGACTGCGACCGGCGCGTTCATCCCACTCGATCCGCAGCGTTGCGTCGCCAAAGGGGATGGTGGCGCCGGGCGCGAACGGCCGCGCTTCCGGCAGGCGTGCCTGCTGCGCGTCGATCCACGCACGCTTGCTCTCCGCCCAGGCAAGGGCAGGGCGGAGTGCCGCTCGGGTAGGCAGAGTGAGTTTGACGCGGCCGGTGGCGGGATCGACCGAAAGGCGCGCACGCCTGGCTCTGGGGTGCCGGACGACCTCGATCGGCGCGCCCGAAGCGGCACTCACAGCGGTCGGTCGACCATGTGGTGCTCAAGATCGCCGGCGTCGTCCTCGGAGATCGTCCAGCCCCGGGTCGACTGCCCAGCGGCATGCACCGCCTCCCGGTCGCCGCACACCAGATAGTGCCAGTCGGGCAGGGGTTCGTCGTTGGCGCGCAGACGATAGGCGCAGGTCGAGGGCAGCCATTCAATGTGCGGAACCGAGCGCGCGGTCAGTCGGACACATTCGGAGACATAGGCGTGCCGATGGCGATAATCGCTGCACTGGCCGGAGCGACGGTCGAGGAGCTTGCACGCGACGTTCGTCGCGATCAGCTCGCCCGTGTCTTCATCCTCCAGCTTGTGAATGCAGCATTTGCCGCAGCCGTCGCACAGCGCCTCCCACTGCGCCCGGTCCAGCTTGGAAAGCGGTGTATCCTCCCAGAAGCGTTCGCTCATCGCACCCACCGTTCAAGTTCATGGGCGATCGCTTGCGGATCCTGGTCGGTCGGCAGCAGCGCGATCGGCTTGCCATCGGGACCCATCAGATAGGCCTGGGTCCCGTGGTCCATGAGATATTCGGTCGAGCCCGGATCCTGACGCTTGGCAAAGGGCACCGCATAGGCGCGCGCCACTTCCGCAATTGCCTGCGGGGTTCCGGTGAGGCCCACCATGCGCGGGTGAAAGGCGGTGACGTAGCGGCCGACAACCTCGGGCGTGTCCCGCTCGGGATCGACGGTCACGAAAATCGGCACCACCTTGGCAGCGAGCTCCGGATGAGTCCCCTCGAACGCCTTCAGCCCGGCAGCGATCTTCTGCAGGTCGACCGGGCAGACATCGGGACAATAGGTGTAGCCGAAATAGACCACCCGGTATTTGCCGGCGAAGTCGGTGTCGCGCACCGTGCGGCCCGCGCCATCGGTGAGCGCGAAGGCGCCGCCGATCCGCGCACCCGCCAGCGGCGGTTCCTTCCCGGCATCCTGCTGCGCGCCTCCGCATGCGGCGAGGAGGAGGGCGAGCGAGAGCATCGGGGCGGCGGCGAGACGAGCGAAGCTATGCATGGTGCGGTTAGCCATGATCCGATAGCCTTGCGCTTGCAAGCAGCCCCAGCGGACGAGTACATCCACACCCATGTCCCGCGTCCTTCATTTCTGCCTCGCCACCGCTCTGGCGGTATCCTCCACGAGCGTCGTCGCGCAGCAGCGCACGCAGAGCTATGAATTCCTGGAGGCGGTGCGCAAGGGGGACGGCGACAAGGTCACCGGCTTTCTCAACCAGCCGGGCCAGTTGCTGATCAACAGCAAGGATCGCACGACCGGCGACGGTGCGTTGCACATCGTCGCGGGGCGCAACGACGGCGTGTACCTGCGCTTCCTGCTCTCCAAGGGCGCCGACCCCAACATCCAGGACGCAAGCGGCAACACGCCGGCCATGTTGGCGGTGGAGAAGGGGTTCACCGAGGGGCTGGATTCGCTGATCCGCTACAAGGCGAACCTGAACCTGGCGAATTCGCGGGGTGAGACGCCGCTGATCCGCGCGGTCCAGCTGCGACGCGTCGACCTCGTCCGTACGCTGCTGGAGGGCGGGGCCAACCCCGATCAGACGGACGTGATCGCGGGCATGTCGGCACGGGACTATGCCCGCCGCGACACGCGCACGCCCGCGCTGCTCAAACTGATGGACGACGCACCCAAGACGAAGAAGCCGGTCGTTTCCGGCCCGCGCCTCTAGGCACATCAGCACCCTCCGCGTTTTTCACCAGCCCTGGATCGCGTCCGGGTCGGTCACCCCGATCAGGCGCCGGGCCGCGCGACGAGCAAAGGCCAGCGTACAGCGCTTGCGGGTAGCCGCGGCCAGCGGAACGGTCGACGCCTCCCGCAGCACGGCAGCATCGTATCGATCGGCCACGATTACGCCGCAGCGTTCGGGAAGAAACCCTTCACCATCGAGCACCGAGGTATCGAACCCGGCGGGGACGGCCCAGAAATAGCGATCGCAATGGCCGAGATAGTCGGTCCACTTGCCGTCGCCGAGCAGATCCGCACGCGAGACCTTGATCTCGACAATCACGATCCGCCCCCGGGCATCGAGCGCCATCAGGTCGGCGCGGCGACCGCCATCGAGCGGTACCTCGGGCATCGCGGTACAATCGTGGCGGAGCAACAGCCGTGTCACGCCACGCGCTACGTCCGCGGCAACCAGCGGATCAGAATTGATCGCCGGAAGCGCGGACGCAGCGTTTGGAACAAGCATGGAACCCATGGCCCTGCTTGTAGAACAATCCACGAACGCGGGGAAGCCCCGTGCTCGGGTGATCAGCGATAGAAGATGTGATTGCCGACCGACGCGACGCGGGCCTTGCCCCAGCGGGGCGACACGCGGCGCGCGTGGAAGAACAGCGCGCCGTCGGCCGGGCTGTCCCACAGCTCGCGCTTGGCGACATGCGCGACGGCGACGGCGGTGCGCCATGCGGTGCTGCCTTCGTTCGGCTCCGGCAGCTTGCCGCCGCGCACGAAGGAGAACTGGCCGGGCTGCTTGAGCACGCCGCAGGCCGTCGACGGGAAGCGGCCGGACTGGGTGCGGTTGAGGATCACCTCGGCAACAGCAAGCTGGCCGGATAGCGGCTCACCCTTGGCCTCGTAATAGATGCCGGTGGCGAGGCAGTTGATCTGCTCGTCCTCACCCACGTTCGAAGGCTGGGCAGCCACTGCTGCGGCGAGCGAACCGAAGCTGGTCGCGACGGCGGCCGTACCTGCGGTCTGAACCATCGGAACAGAGGCAAGGGCGGCGGTCTGCGGCTTCAGGGCGGTGGCAGTGACTGCGGTCGCGGTCGTTGCGACAGGGGCAATCTGGCTAACGGGGGCCGCGGGAACCTTCGCCGCGCTTTCCACGTTATTGGACTCGACGGATGCGCGCTCAGCTTCGAACGCGAAACCCGGAGTGGTGACCGCGCCGAGAAGCGCGACACAAAGGTAGAGGGCCGCGGTGCAGGCGGTCCGCTTCTTGGACGACATGAAACATCATTGATATGCGGTTGGTGCGCGCGCGATCGGCATGCCGATCACCCGGGCTTCCCCCCCGACTGCGTCACCGACCGGTATCGCACCCCGGCGCGGCACAACGCCACGAAACAGTGGAACTCCCATCGCTGCGATGCGGAATAGAGTCAATCTGCGAAGATTGTCTCAGCGGCGAGCCGTTGTGCATCTGCGACGTTCACCTCTACCACCCATAGGTCCGGATCGCTTCGGCGGCGTCGCTGCCAATAGTCGACGAGTTCATGGGGATCGCCGCTTTCCGGCCCGACTCGCACGACGCAACGACGACCTTCGCGGTCATAGCCGCGCTCGAACAGCAGCGAAGGCTCGCCGTGCGCTTCGACCAACAGCAGCACGATTCCGGAGTCGCGGTCGCCGCGCGCCAGCACCATCACGCTCCCGCCCGCCTGATCAATCAGCCGCACCAGCGCGTTCACCGCGACGCCGGTCGGCAGACGATCGTTCATTCCGCGCGGTAGCCGGGAAGACCGGCGAGGGCGATCCGGGAGCGCATGAAGGTTCCCGTTCCCCGTGCGGCTTCCTCGCCATCGGGGCCGATCAAGCGGGCGTCGGCAACGAACACGCGCCGCTGGCCGCTGATCCAGCGCCCCTCGGCGACCACCGGTCCCGCGCGGAGGGGGCGGGTGAGGAGCAGGTTGAAGGCTGTGGTGAGGAGGAAGCGATCCGTTACCAGGCTGTTGCAGGCATAAAAGGCCGCGTCATCGAGCATCTTGAAGTAGCTCGTCCCGTGGGCGGCGCCGGCGGCGTGGTAATGAGTCTCGGCAATCTCAAAATGGATGCGCGCGAAGCCGCTCTCCGCGATTTCGAGGCGAGATTCGAACAGGCGGTTGATCGGCGCGGCCGCATACAGCGACTCCAGCGCACGAAAATGGGCATCGGCACCGCTGGGATCAGGCAGCGTCACGTGCCTCCACGTCGGTCAGGAGCGCGAAGAGGGCATCGGACGATCCCGCGCCGCGCAGCTTTGCGCGGAAGTCGGCATCCCGCAGCGCCCTTGAAACGCGAGCCAGTGCCTTCAGATGCTCGGAGCCCTCGCTCGGAGAGAACAGCGCAAAAATGAGGTCTACGGGGAGGTCGTCGACGGCGGCGAAATCGATCGGCTTAGCCATCCGGACAAACACGCCGACGACCGACGAAAGGCCCTCAATCCGTGCATGCGGGGTCGCGGTACCGTTTCCGAATCCCGTAGAACCCAGCCGCTCACGCTGGACAAGCAGTTCGCAGGCGACGCGCGGATCCACGCCGGGCACGGTCGCGATGACCGTGCCCAGTTGCTGGAACAACGCCTTGCGGTTCGCGGCTGGCACTTCGGCCAGCACGCGATCCGGCGTCAATAGATCGCTGAAATCGATCATCAGGCGGTTGGAAATCCCACCTCAGGCCGCACGGTTGGGTTCGACCCAGCCGATCGTGCCGTCGTGGCGCCGATAGACCATGTTGAACGCGCCCGTGCCGCTGTTCTTGAATAGCAGCGCGTTGGTGTTGCGCAGATCCAGCATCATCACCGCGTCGGATACGCTTGCATCCGGCACATCGACCCGGGTCTCTGCGATGATCAGCGGTGCGTCCGCCTCGATTTCCTCTTCCGCCTCGCTGCCGCCGAAGACGGTGTACCCCGCGTTATCGAAGGCGTCATAGGCGCCGGCGTTCGCGAGCGCCGCGGCCTCGGCCGGGTTACGGTCCTTCAGACGGCGGGTGTAGCGGCGCAGCTGCTTTTCGATCTTGTCGGCCGCGCCAACAAAGGCGCCCTGTGCGTCCTGGCCGGAATTGTGCCCCTTGAGCACCAGGCCCTGGGTCACATGCGCGACGATGTCGCAGGTGAAACCGTAATCGCGCGGCCCCTTGCCGAACGTCGCGGTCGCGGAGATCGCGCGCGCGAAATATTTATCGGCAATGCCCTGAAGGCGCTCCTGGACCAGCTGCTTCAGCGCGTCGCCCGTGTCGACCTGGTGCCCTGAAACCCGGATGTCCATACTTCTCTCCACTCACATTGATGCGGCCTAGGCACAGTGCCCAGACCCGTCAACCAGCCGCTCCGGCAAGCCACAACGGCTGCTTGACCGTCTCTAGAAACGCAGCATGGGCCGCCAGTTCCTCATCACTGGCAGCGAAAACCCGCGGCGGACGCACCTTTGGCGTCGCAACGAGGATCGTCGTCTCGACCTGCGGCGCGCTTGTGGCCAACCCCAGACCTATCTGACGGCCGCCCATCAGCTCGACATAGACCTGGGACAAAAGCTGCGCGTCGAGCAGCGCGCCGTGCAACACCCGCCGGCTGCGATCGACGCCGAAGCGCGCGCACAGCGCGTCGAGCGAGTGCTTGGCACCGGGATGCCGGCTTCGGGCGATCAGGAGCGTGTCGACCATGCGGCCTATCGCGATCTTCGGCCGCTTGCAGAGCCCGAGCTCGCCATTGAGAAAGCCGAAGTCGAACGATGCGTTGTGGGCGATCAGCGGGCTGTCGCCGAGAAACTCGAGCAGTTCATCGACACCGGTGTGGAAGTCCGGCTTGTCGGCAAGAAACGCGTCCGAGAGGCCATGCACCGCTTGCGCCTCCGCCGGCATCGGCCGTCGCGGATTGAAATAGGCGTGGAAGACCCGGCCGGTCTCAACCCGGTTGAACAACTCCACGCAGCCGATCTCCACCATCCGGTCGCCCCCGGGGAAGCTGAGGCCAGTGGTTTCGGTATCGAAGACAATCTCACGCATCGCGTCGCTATCCGCGCTCGCAAGGCGACAAGCAAGCGATGACGCGCCCAACCGCAGCGCGTGTTTCGGCGAGCGGAACGTCGGTCGGAATCACGAAATCGGCGCGAGCACGCTTTTCCGCGTCCGGCAGCTGGCGGGCCAGGATCGCGTCGAGGCGTGCCGGGGTCATTCCCGGCCGCGCCAGTACACGCTCACGTTGCACCTCCGGAGTCGCGCTCACCACTGCCACCTTGTCGACATAGGACTCGCCTCCGGTCTCATACAGGAGGGGAACGTCGAACAGAAGCAGCGGCGCGCCATCATGCGCGCGAACAAAGGCTGCGCGCTCTTCCGCCACTGCAGGATGGACGATCGCCTCCAGCCGTCGGAGCGCAGCGGGATCGGCGAGTACCGCCTCTGCCAATGCGGTGCGATTGACTCCCTCGGCGCCGGTCGTGTCCGGAAACGCGGCTTCGATCTCGGCGACCAGCCGTCCGGTCGGCCCCTGCAGCCGGTGCACCGTGGCATCGGCGTCGAACACGGGCACCCCGGCCTCCGCAAACATCGCGGCCACGGTCGACTTTCCCATGCCGATCGACCCTGTGAGGCCGAGGCGAATCATCCGAGCAGCAGCGCGCGCAGTTCCTCGTCACGATCTCGCGGAGGTTGCGCGTCGAATAGGATCTCGAATGCAAGCGCGGCCTGGCCCACCAGCATCTCCAGCCCGTCCACCGTCTCCAGCCCGCGCGCATGCGCGGCGGTGAGCAGCGGCGTCTCAAGCGGCGCATAGACGATGTCGTACACCACCGCGTCCTCGGGCAGCGGCGCAAGGTCGAGATCGAGCAGCGGCTGGCCCGTCATGCCGAGCGGGCTGCAATTCACCAGCAGCCGCGCAGCGGGCACGGGAGCGGACAGGGGAAGCGCATCTCCCTTCAACCCGAAGCCGGCGAGCAGCGCGGCCCCCTTCAGCGGATTGCGGTTGAGCAGCGTCACCCGGCCGACGTTCAGCTTCGAGAGCGCGAACAGCACCGCCCGGGCGGCACCCCCCGCACCGATGACGCAGACGGTCTCGCGCTCCAGATCCAGGCCGGCGATCGGCGCATAAAAACCACCCGCGTCCGTATTGGTGCCCACCAGAGTCCCGTCGCCATCGCGGAACACCGTGTTGATTGCGCCGATTGACTGACGGACGCCGCCGCGGTCCTCGACATGATCCAGGGCGGCGGTCTTGTGCGGGATCGTGATGTTGCACCCGCGCCAGGCCAAATCGGCGCGCCGCTCTGAAAAATACGCCTCCAGCCCATCCGGTGCGACACGGGTCGCGCGATAATCCCCCTCCATGCCCAGTGCTTCGAGCCAGAAGCGATGAATCATCGGCGACTTGGAGTGGGCGATCGGATCGCCGATTACCTCGGCATAGGGCACGGTCACGACAACAAAACTCCCCGGTCACGCAGATAGGCGGCAAGTGGCAGCAGTGGGAGGCCGAGGATCGTCCAATGATCCCCCTCGATGCGATGGAACAGCTGCGCGCCCATAGCCTCGACACGGTAGCAGCCCACGCAACCCGAAATGGCGGGCCATTCGGCATCGAGATAGGCCTCGATAAAGGCTTCGGACAAAGGCCGGACGTGCAGGCGGGCATGGCCGATGTGGCGCCAGACCGGGCGACCGCCCTCGACGATCACCGCCGCACTATAGAGATCATGGCGTGCCCCCGACAGGCGCCGCAGCTGCGCAGCCGCGTCGGCGCGGTCCGCGGGCTTGTCGAGCAGGGCACCGTCGGGCGCAGCGACGACCGAGTCCGCACCGAGCACCAGACCGCCCGCCACCCGGGTCGCCGCACGCACGGCCTTTAGTTCCGCAAGGGCATCCGCAAAATCCCGCGCACCCAGGCCCTCGGCCGCAAGTGCTGCCTTCGCGGCTTCCTCGTCGAGGCCATTGGCGACCGCATCGTGGGCGATGCCGGCGGCGGTGAGCATGGCGCGCCGCGAACTGCTTTGCGAGGCCAGCACCAGCCGCAGATTGCCCGTCATTGTCGATCCGCCTTGCGTTCCTGATAGAGCGTAATGATCGCCGCAGCGGTCTCCTCGATCGATCGCCGGGTAACGTCGATCACGGGCCAGCCGTTATCGGCGAACATTCGGCGGGCGAATGCGATCTCGCGCGCGACTGAATCCTGCTCGACATAATCGGTGTCCGGCGCCTGGTTGAGCGACAGCAGCCGGTTGCGCCGAATCTGAATCAACCGATCCGCACTGGTGGTCAGCCCCACGATCATCGGATTCTTGAGGTTATACAGCAGCGGCGGCGGCGGGGATTCGACGACGATGGGAATGTTCGCGGTCTTGTAACCGCGGTTCGCTAGATAGATGGACGTCGGCGTCTTCGAGGATCGCGAGACTCCAGCCAGCAGGATTTCCGCCTCTTCCCATTCTTCCCACAACACGCCGTCGTCGTGGGCGATGGTGAACTGAATCGCGTCCACACGTGCGAAATAGGCCGCATCCAGCATGTGCTGACGCCCCGGCCGCGCTTTCGCCTCTTGGCCGAGCAGGCTGGAGAGCGCGTGGCTCACCCCATCGAGGGGCGCCACCGCCGGCAACCCCATCGCGCGACAGCGTGCCTCCAGAGTCTTGCGGATTTCCGCGTTCACCAGGGTGAACAGCACGATTCCGGGGTTGTGGGCGATCTCTTGCAGGATCCGCTCGAGATGCGTCTGGCTGCGCACCATCGGCCAGAAGTGCCGTAGCGTTTCCACCCCGTCGAACTGCGCCAGAGCCGCCTTGGCGATGTTCTCCAGCGTTTCCCCGGTCGAGTCCGAGAGGAGGTGCAGGTGCAGCCGCATGGCCTAGCGGAACAAGTCTGTGGAAAACATGGGGACAACCGCTAGCGCAACCTGCACACGCGGCCAAGCGGGGCGATTCGTCCACATTCCCCCAGTTTCGTCCACAGACGCATCGACAGCGGCCGGTTCCGTCCCCAGCCTGTGGATAACGTGGATAGGTGAATCCGAATCTGAGGGCCTGCGTGAGTCTGCCCACGTCAAGCTGTTGGCAATTTGGGGATGGAGGCATAAACCCCGGCATCCCCACGCCAACAACCTCATCATCCATTAGATTCCTGAATCTTCTTTTCTGTAGAGGCATGACGCTGAATCACGCTCCGCCCGCCAAACCGCTGCTCGAGACCCTTCGCGGCACCCGTCAGGACATCCCCCCGCTGTGGCTCATGCGCCAGGCCGGGCGGTACCTGCCGGAGTACCGCGCGCTGCGGGCCGAGAAGGGCGGATTCCTCGATCTGGTGAACGACAGCGAGGCAGCAGCGGAGGTGACTCTGCAGCCGCTGCGGCGGTTCGGATTCGATGGGTCGATCCTGTTCTCCGACATCCTGGTCGTCCCCAATGCGCTGGGGCAGGATCTGTGGTTCGAGACGGGCGAAGGCCCGCGGCTGGCGCCCAAGGTCAATCGGGATACCATCGACACGCTGGTACCTGCCCTGGAGCGGCTTGAGCCGGTCTATGGGACGGTGCGACGCGTAAAGGCGGCTCTGGACCCAGCGGTGACTTTCCTGGGCTTTGCAGGGTCTCCCTGGACCGTCGCGACCTATATGATCGCGGGCCAGGGCAGTCGCGAGCAGGCCGAAGCCCGGCGAATGGCCTATTCCGATCCGGAGCTCATGACCGCGATCCTGGATCGAATCTCAACCCTGACGATCGACTATCTCTCCGCGCAGATCGATGCCGGGGTGGACGCGGTGCAACTGTTCGACAGCTGGGCGGGGAGCCTTTCGCCCGAGCAGTTCGAGCGCTGGGTGATCGCCCCGACGAAGCGCATTGTTCAGGCGCTGAAGGAATGGCATCCCGACACTCCGATCATCGGCTTTCCGAAGGGCGCCGGTGGCAAGCTCGTCGCCTATGTCGAAGCGACCGGGATCGATGCGGTGGGACTGGACGAAACCGTCGATCCGGAATGGGCGAACAACGTGCTTCCAAAGGGTCTGCCGGTGCAGGGCAATCTCGATCCGCTGGCGCTGATCGCTGGCGGCGCCACGCTTGACCGGGCAGTCGACCGGATCCTTGCCGCATTTGCCGATCGTCCGCATATCTTCAACCTGGGCCACGGCATCCAGCAGGACACCCCGATCGCCCATGTCGAGCACCTCGTCGCCCGCGTCCGCAGGAGCCACGCATGACCAATTTCCTTGGGTCTGCCTATCTTTGGGTGAAGGCTGCGCACGTCATCTTCATGGTGTTCTGGATGGCCGGGCTGTTCATCCTGCCGCGCTATCTGGTCCATCACCAGGATGGTCTGGAGGACCCCGCCGAGGGGCCCCGGTGGACCGCTCGTGAAGCGAAGCTGCGCAGCATGATCCTGACGCCGTCGCTGGTGGCGGTATGGGTATTGGGTCTGGCGCTGGCGGCCAATGCAGGGCTCTTCGACGGGCAGCCGGGACTTGGCTGGCTCCACGCCAAGCTGCTCTTCGTGGTGCTGCTTACCGGCTATCACGGCTGGGCCGTTGGCTATGCGAATAAGCTCGCCGCAGGTCGTCCGACCATCGCCGCGTCACGGCTGCGCATGTTCAACGAGGTTCCCGCGCTGCTGTTGACCCTGATCGTCATGCTGGCGGTGGTGAAGCCCTTCTGACGTTGCAAACGACATCATTTCGGCGCTGCAAAGGACGCTGTCGGTCGCAGCAGCTTCGGTCCTTGCTTGACTTGGGATAGCCGCGAATCTAACTCGCGATAACGAACGGTTGCCGCCCGGCGACCGTGCCGTCCCTCCTCAAGCATCGTTTCGCGCCCGTTCTTTCCGCCGATCGACGCTCTTCCCTTATCCGCATCAATTCGGATCACATCCATGCACCTTAAGGACCTCAAGAAGCACGCGCCCGCAGACCTCGTCACCATGGCTGAGGAACTGGGCGTCGAAGGCGCGTCGACCATGCGTAAGCAGGATCTGATGTTCGCGATCCTGAAGGCGCAGGCCGAAAATGGTGAGCAGATCATGGGGCTGGGCACGATCGAGGTGCTGCCGGACGGCTTCGGCTTCCTGCGCTCGCCCGAAGCGAATTATCTCGCTGGTCCGGACGACATTTATGTGTCGCCCAACCAGGTGCGCAAGTTCGGCCTTCGTACCGGTGATACCGTGGAAGGCGAAATTCGCGCGCCCAAGGATGGCGAGCGCTATTTCGCGCTGACCAAGCTGATTTCCGTCAATTTCGATGATCCCGACGCGGTACGCCATCGCGTCAACTTCGATAACCTGACGCCACTCTATCCCGAGCAGAAGCTGACGCTCGACCAGCTCGACCCGACGCAGAAGGACAAGTCCGCCCGCGTCATCGATATCGTCAGCCCGCAGGGCAAGGGCCAGCGCACGCTGATCGTGGCACCGCCGCGCGTCGGTAAGACGGTGATGCTCCAGAACATCGCCAAGGCGATCACGGACAACCATCCCGAAGTCTTCCTGATCGTGCTCCTGATCGACGAGCGGCCCGAGGAAGTGACCGACATGCAGCGCTCCGTGCGCGGCGAGGTCGTCTCCTCGACCTTCGACGAGCCGGCAACGCGCCACGTGCAGGTCGCCGAGATGGTGATCGAGAAGGCCAAGCGCCTGGTCGAGCATAAGAAGGACGTGGTGATCCTGCTCGACTCGATCACGCGTCTTGGCCGGGCCTACAACACCGTCGTTCCTTCGTCGGGCAAGGTACTGACCGGCGGCGTCGATGCGAACGCCCTGCAGCGTCCCAAGCGTTTCTTCGGTGCAGCGCGCAACATCGAGGAGGGCGGCTCGCTCTCCATCATCGCCACTGCGCTGATCGACACCGGCAGCCGCATGGACGAGGTGATCTTCGAAGAGTTCAAGGGCACCGGCAACTCCGAGATCGTGCTGGACCGGAAGGTCGCCGACAAGCGCATCTTCCCGGCGCTGGACGTGGGCAAGTCGGGCACCCGCAAGGAAGAGCTGCTGGTCGACAAGGCCAAGCTGTCGAAGATGTGGGTGCTGCGCCGCATCCTCATGCAGATGGGCACCATCGATGCGATGGAGTTCCTGCTCGACAAGATGAAGGATTCGAAGACCAACGAGGATTTCTTCGACTCGATGAACCAGTAAACTCGGTTTCACGTGAAACGGGTCGGCCCGCCGGCCGGTCGGCGGCCTGCGGGACGCCGCCGGTCGGTGGGCCGATCCTGTTTTGGGCCGGGCCTTCCCTTTCAACCCCACCCGATTTCGAAGTGCTGCTGCAAAAACGCACTTCAGGCGTTCGGGCTATGCGCTACCCAAGCCGCAGACTAGGATTTGCCGATGCTTGACCTTCTATCCTACCTGAGTGTTGCAGCGGCCGGAGTTCCGGCGGGGCCCGGATCCCCGCTCGACATCTGGAACCACATCGTCGCCGATTTCTCCAACATCGGTTCGCCGGCGGCGCTGTCTGCGTTCCTGCAGGTCCTGATGATCGACGTCGTCCTGGCCGGCGATAATGCGATCGTGGTGGGCGCGCTTGCCGCGGGTCTCCCGGCTGAGCAGCGTAAGAAGGTCATCCTGATCGGCATCATCGCGGCGCTGGTGCTGCGGATCTGCTTCGCGCTCGTGGTAAGCTGGCTGCTCGGCATCATCGGACTGATCTTTGCCGGTGGTGTCCTGCTGCTCTGGGTAGCCTGGAAGATGTACCGCGAATTGCGACCGGCGGGCGGGCCGGGATCGCCGGAAATCGAAGGCGACGAACACCAGGCAATTCGACCCGCGAAGAGTTTCGCAGCGGCCGCCTGGGCGGTCGCGATTGCCGACGTGTCGATGAGCCTGGACAATGTGCTCGCTGTGGCCGGGGCGGCCCGCGATCACCCGGGCATCCTGATCATCGGCCTGCTGCTATCGGTGGCGCTGATGGGGATCGCGGCTAACCTGATCGCGAAATATATCGAGCGGTACCGCTGGATCGCCTACGTCGGCTTGCTCGTGATCCTCTATGTCGCCGTGAAGATGATCTACGAGGGGGTGACCGACCAGCATGTCGGCCTGCTCCAGCTGTTCACCTGAGCCGGGCAGGGATCTGAAAAACGCTAGAGGGGCGGCCTGAACGGGCCGCCCCTTTTCGCTTCAGGCGAGGGTAGATGCCAGGAACGCGTCGGTCCGCGAGTCTGCCAGGCGGGCGGCGGCATCCGATCGGCGCTTGCCGAGCTCGGTCGCAAAGCCATGATCCTCACCGGGATAGTCGTGCAGCGTGACCCGCGGATGGTCGTCGAGCCCGGCGTGCATCGCCGCCTGGACCTCGGCCGGAACGAAGCCGTCCGCGCCAGCGATGTGGAGCATCAGCGGACGGGCGATTGCATGCTTCTCGCCGAGCAGCCCATCGATACCGACGGGATAATAGCCGACGCTGGCATCCACGTCGGTGCGCGCTGCCGTCATATAGGCGAGCCGCCCGCCAAGGCAGAATCCGATCGCGCCAACCTTGCCGCCGGGCACCGCTGCCCGCGCCGCTCGGATCGTCGCTTCGATGTCGGCGATGGCGAGATTCTGATCGAACCGGCCCATCAGATCGAGCGCGCGTTCCATCTCCTCGGGCACATCCGGGTTGAGGTCGATACCCGGTTCGATCCGCCAGAACAGGTCTGGTGCGATCGCAAGATATCCTTGTTCCGCCAACCGATCGCACTTGGCGCGGATGCCGGCATTCACGCCAAAGATTTCCTGGATCACGATGACGGCCGCACGGGGCGGAGCCGCCGGATCGGCGCGATAGGCGCTGAACTGCTTGTCGCCGCCAAGCGTATCGATGGTGAGCGTTGCCATGGGGATCCTTGTAGCTGGAGAGATGCGCATTTGCAGGGAAGCCCGCGTCCGGCGCATAGCATCCGAACGCTAGGCAATGGAGCCGGAGCCCTCAAGCGGAGACAGGCCGATGAAGATCAATGTCGAGGTGGACTGCACGCCGGAAGAGGCGCGGCGGGCAATGGGCCTGCCGGATTTCACGCCCGTCCATGAGCGGTATGTCGCGATGTTGAGCGAGACGATCGAGAAGGGCGCGAGCCCGGAACTGATGGACGCCCTCATGCGCAACTGGGCGCCGATGGGGGAAGCGGGAATGAGCTTCTGGCGCAAGATGTTCGAAACGGCGGGTCGTTCCGGCTGATCCCGATGGACACGATCTTTGCCGTCTCCAGCGGTCAGCCGCCGGCCGCGATCGCTGTCTTGCGGCTGAGCGGTCCTGGCGCGGTTGCCGCCGCCGAGGCGCTTGCCGGCAGTCTGCCGCCGCCCAGAAAAGCGGGCCTGCGCGCGCTTCGCGATCCTGCAGACGGCGCGCTCCTGGACCGTGCCTTGCTGCTGTGGTTCGCAGCGCCGCGAACCGCAACCGGTGAGGATCTGGTGGAACTCCACCTTCACGGTGGCCGAGCCGTAGTGCAGGCGGTCGAAGCCTGCCTCGCGCGCCAGCCCGGGTTGCGCCGGGCGGAGGCGGGGGAGTTCACGCGGCGGGCATTGGCGAACGGCCGCCTCGACCTGAGCGAAGCGGAAGGGCTCGGCGACCTTCTGTTGGCGGAGACTGAGGCGCAACGCCGTGCTGCCCTTGCGAACGCCCAGGGCGCAGTGCGTCGCAAGACAGAGGCATGGCAGGATCGGCTGCTGATGCTGGCGGCCCGCGTCGAAGCGATGCTGGACCACGCCGATGAGGATGATGTTGTCGACGATGCCGCCACGCTGGATGCGGTGCGTGCGGAAAGTGCCGAGCTGGGCGAAGAACTGGCCGCCGTCCTGAAATCACCGCCGATTGAGCGTCTGCGCGATGGGATTCGCGTCGTCCTGGCGGGCCCGCCGAACAGCGGCAAGTCGACCCTGCTCAACGCGCTAGTGGATCGTGACGCGGCCATCGTGTCGCCGATCGCCGGGACCACCCGAGATCGCATCGAGGCATCGATCGTGCGCAACGGCATCGCCTGGTCGCTGACCGACACCGCTGGACTGGCGGACGAGACCGACGATCCGATCGAGCGCATTGGTATCGCTCGGGCGGAGGAGGCGATGCGGGGTGCCGACCTGCTGCTGTGGTTGGCCGATGCGGCGCCTCCAGAGCTCGCGGGGGTGACGATCTTGACGCTGTATCCCAGGGCCGACCTGCCTGGGCGGGAGCATCCGCCATCGGATCGGATCGCAGTATCGGCCGCGGAAGGTCGCGGCATGGAAGAGCTTTGGTCAGCGATGGAGCAGGCGGCGCAGTCGCTCCTCCCGCGCGAGGATGCGCTCGCGCTCAACCGTCGGCAAGGCGATTTGCTGCGAGAGGCAGCGTCCGCTCTCGCGGATGTTGCGGCGCACCATGATCCGTTGCTGGTGGCTGAAGACCTGAGGCGGGCACGCCGCTCCTTCGACCGGATCACGGGTAGGGCGGATGTGGAGGGTGTTCTGGACGCTCTGTTCGGGCGGTTCTGCATCGGCAAGTGAGTGTTCCACGTGGAACGCTTTGACGCCGAACGGGTCAAGCAGTAGCGCTGGTGAATGTCTCCATTCGATGTGATCGTGGTGGGCGGCGGCCACGCCGGCACGGAAGCCGCGGCCGCCGCCGCCCGTAGAGGTGCGCGTACGGCGTTGTTGAGCTTCGATCTGACGAAGCTCGGCGCCATGTCATGTAACCCGGCAATCGGCGGGCTTGGCAAAGGCCATATCGTCCGCGAGGTCGACGCCTTTGATGGTCTGATTGCCCGGGCCGCCGATCAGGCCGCAATCCATTACCGCATGCTCAACCGTAGCAAGGGCGCAGCGGTTCAGGGGCCTCGCGTCCAGGCTGATCGCGTTCGTTACGCCGCCGCCATTCAGGCGATGCTGCGCGCGCAGGCCAACCTGACTCTGGTCGAGGGCGAGGCCGAGCAGCTTCTGGTCGAACAGGGACGCGTCGCAGGAGTCCTGCTGGCAGACGGAACCCGGATCGACGCCCGAGCGGTGGTTCTCGCGACCGGTACGTTTCTGGGCGGGCGCATCTTCCGCGGAGAGGATCGCGAAGAGGGTGGGCGGGTCGGTGAGCGCGCGGCGACTGCGATGGGTATCCAGCTCCGGGCACTAGGTCTGCCGATGGCGCGCCTCAAGACCGGCACACCGCCGCGCCTGGACGGACGGACCATCGACTGGGCCGCGCTTGAGGAACAGCCTTCCGACGTGGCCCCCTGGACCATGTCTCCGATGAGCCCGGGACGCGTGCTCCCTCAATTGTTCTGCGCGGTCAGCCGTACGACCGAGGAAACGCACGCCATCATCCGGAGCGGCCTGGACCGGTCACCTTTGTTCAGCGGTGCGATCGGCGCACCCGGTCCACGCTATTGTCCGTCGATCGAAGACAAGGTGCACCGCTTCGCCGACCGCGACGGGCATCAGATTTTTCTGGAGCCTGAAGGCCTCGATACATCGTTGGTCTACCCGAACGGAATCTCCACTTCCCTGCCGGTGGATATCCAGCAGGCGATGATCCGGAGCATCCCGGGTCTCTCCCATACGCGCATCGTCACGCCCGGCTATGCCGTGGAATATGATCACGTGGATCCCCGCGCGCTCGATCCGCGGCTCGCGTTGGGCGACTTGCCCGGCGTGTTCTGCGCGGGTCAGATCAACGGCACCACCGGCTATGAAGAGGCAGCGGGGCAGGGGCTGGTCGCAGGAGCGAATGCCGCCGCCTTCGCGTGCGCGCTAGAGCCGCTGCTGCTCGACCGCGCGTCGAGCTACCTGGGGGTGATGGTCGATGACCTGATCCTGCAAGGGGTGAGCGAGCCCTATCGGATGCTGACAGCCCGAGCCGAGTACCGGCTGACGCTGCGCGCGGACAATGCACCGACCCGTCTGTCCGGGATCGCGGAGGCGGCAGGTCTGTTGGGATCCGACCGTCTGGCGTGGGTGCGCAAGCGCGCGGCGGCTCGCGCGGAGCTGGAACAGCGTTTCGACGCCAAGCTTTCCGCCTCGACCGTGGCCGGGCGGGGAGGGCAGGTCAGTCAGGACGGGGTGGTCCGTAGCGTTCGCGAATGGCTGCGCTTTCCCGGTGTGTCCGTCGAGCAACTGCTCCCCGAGGCTTCCTCAGAGGTGTCGCCGCAGATCCTCACGGAGGCGATCGAGGACGCGCGCTATGCGCCCTATCTCGAACGACAGCAGATCGAACTCGCCGAGATGCGCGCGAACGATCACATCCGGCTCCCGGATACCTTTCCCTATAACGCGGTTCCGGGGCTCTCCGCAGAGATGGTCCAGCGGCTCACGACGGCACGGCCGACCACGCTGGGTGCAGCCTCGCGTGTTCGCGGGGTGACACCGGCGGCGCTTGCGGCAGTGCTGGTTCATGCCCGAAAGATGGTTTCACAATGACGGAAGAAGAGACCCGCGCCTGGTTTGAAAGCCGTTACGCGCCGGCACGAGTGGAGAAGGTTGCGCGCTTTCTCGACATGGTTCGGAAGGAAAGTGGGAACCAGAACCTCGTCGCAGCCTCGACCTTGCCGAACCTGTGGTTCCGGCATGGCCTGGATTCGGCGCAGCTGGTGGAACTCTCGGAAGGCCGCGAAGGCTCGTGGATCGACATCGGCACCGGCGGGGGCTTCCCCGGGATGGTCGTCGCAATCCTTCGCGACGGACCCACGCTCCTCGTCGAGCCGCGACAGAAGCGCGCCAGCTTTCTCCGCGATGCGGCTGAGGCAATCGGCCTCAAGAATGTTCAGGTCGAGCAGAGACGGGCCGAGACGGTCAAAGTCTCCAAGCCTGCGGCGATCGTCAGCGCTCGGGCAGTGGCGGCGTTGCCGGCCCTGTTCGCAGGAGCATCGCATCTCGTTTCCCGCGACACACTATGGTTGCTCCCAAAGGGCCGTTCCGCGAGATCCGAGGTGGAAGCCTTAACCGGTTCATGGCAAGGTCTGTTTCACGTGGAACACAGCCTCACCGATCCGGAATCGCTCATTGTGATCGCTCGCGGGATAGCCCCAGCATGATCTGCATCACCATCGCCAACCAGAAGGGCGGCGTCGGCAAAACGACGACGGCGATCAATGTCGGGACAGCGCTGGCCGCCACCGGACTGCGCGTCTTGCTGCTCGACCTCGATCCGCAGGGCAATGCATCGACCGGGCTTGGCATCGGTCGCAACAACCGCGCACGGTCGACCTATGACCTGCTGATCGGCGACACGACGCTTCAGGAAGCGACGATCCCGACGCAGGTTCCGCTCCTCGATATCGTGCCGGCGACGGTCGACCTCTCGGGTGCTGAGATCGAGCTGATCGAGTTCGATGCCCGGACGCACCGGCTTGATCGCGCGCTCCAGCGCGGGGGTGAGCGCTGGGACGTGATCCTGGTCGACTGTCCCCCGTCGCTCGGCCTGCTCACCGTCAATGCGATGGTGGCAGCGCACGCATTGCTGGTACCGCTGCAATGTGAGTTCTTCGCGCTGGAAGGGCTCAGCCAGCTCCTCACGACCGTCGAGCAAATCCGCGGCCGTTTCAATCCTGGGCTGTCGATCCTGGGCGTCGTGCTGACCATGTACGATCGGCGTAACCGCCTGACCGACCAGGTCTCCGACGACGTTCGTTCGGTGCTCGGCCGGGTCGTGTTCGACACCGTGATCCCGCGAAACGTTCGCCTGTCCGAAGCACCCAGCCATGGCATGCCGGCGCTGATCTACGATCATCGCTGCGCGGGCTCCGAAGCCTATATCGCCCTGGCTCGCGAAGTGATCGGGCGCCTGCCCCAGATAGCGGAGGCCGCATGACCGACAACACCGCACCTGCGCGCAAGCCACGTCCCGGCCTTGGCCGCGGGCTGAGCTCGCTCCTCGGGGACAGCTCACGCGAGGCGCCGGTCTCCGGCACGGAGCATCAGCCGAGTGGCGTGCGGCTTTTGTCCGTAACTGCGATGGCTCCGCATCCGGGGCAGCCGCGGCGCCACTTCGACGAGGGGGCGCTCGATGACCTCGCCGCGTCGATCGCGGCGCGCGGCCTGATCCAGCCCATCGTCGTGCGACCGCACGGCAAGGAATACCAGATCGTCGCCGGTGAGCGCCGCTGGCGTGCTGCCCAGCGGGCGCGCCTGCACGAGGTTCCGGTCATTGTCCGCGAACTCGACGATGCCGAGACGATGGAAATCGCGCTCGTCGAGAACATCCAGCGGCAGGACCTCAATGCGATCGAAGAAGCGGACGCCTATCGTAAGCTGATCGACGAGTTCGGACATACGCAGGAGGTGCTGGCCAAGCTCGTGCACAAGTCGCGCAGCCACATCGCTAATCTGCTGCGCCTGCTGGACCTGCCTGCGCCGGTGCAGCAGCTGGTCGTGACGCAGCAGCTCAGCATGGGCCATGCGCGCGCGATGATCGGGGCTCCCGATCCCGAAGCGCTTGCAGACCGCGTGATCTCCAAGGGGCTGTCCGTTCGTGAGACCGAGCGTCTGGCGCGAGAGGCGAAGCCGCAGCTCGTCGGCGCCGGCGCGCAGCCGCGCAGCGGGCGGGGTACCGGCGACCCGCAGAGCGGCGACGCCGACCTGCTGGCACTTGAGCAGCAGCTGGGCGATGCCCTGGGCCTCAACGTTCGGATCGCGCATGGCGAAAAGGGCGGGACGCTGACGATCAGCTACTCGACCCTCGACCAGCTCGACATGGTTTGCCAGCGACTGAGCGGCGATCTTATCTGACGGACGCTGGCCGGCCCGCCATCAGAGCTGGTGGCCGGTCCGATCCCGCTTCGTCGCGAGGTAGCGTTCGTTGTGCGGATTCGCCGGCAGCGCGTGGGGGACGCGCTCTGCAACCGTGACGCCGGTTGCCTCCAGCGCCGCAACCTTTGCCGGGTTGTTGGTCAGCAGCCGGATCTCGCGCTGGCCGAGCAGCTCGAGCATGCGCCCGGCGGTCCGGAAATCGCGGGCATCGACCGCGAAGCCGAGCCGGGTATTTGCGTCGACCGTGTCGAACCCCTGATCCTGCAGGGCGTAGGCGCGCAGCTTGTTGACCAGCCCGATGCCGCGACCTTCCTGGCGGAGGTACAGCAGGATTCCCCATCCGGTCGTGGCGATCGCGGCGATTGCGGCATCCAGCTGAGGGCCACAGTCGCATTTGAGACTGCCGAGCGCGTCGCCGGTCAGGCACTCGCTGTGCAGCCGCACGAGGGGCAGCGCCCCGTTGGGCGCGCCGATGAGCAAGGCGATGTGCTCACCAGGGCTCTCGGGAGTTCGAAACGCCACGATCTCGGCCGTTTCCGCGCCCGCGACCGGAAGCCGCGCTCGCGTGGCGATGGCGAGCCGGGCAGGGTCTTCATGAGCCTCCACATCGGCAGGCGTGATACTGTCCGTCCCGGCCTGTTCGCCAGTTCGGACGAAGAAGGCTGGAAGCACTCCGGCAAGCCGCGCGAGGCGCAATGCCGTTGCAGCAGCATCGGGGGTCGCGAGCGGTACCGCGTGGAAGGGCCCCTTGAAGGGTGTCGCGAGGTCGAGCTGCGGGTCGGCCAAGGCGGTGGCGGTCGCAAAGTCCAGCCACGGCGCGCGCTCGATCAGGACCGGCGCATCTGGAGCTGCCGCGTCGCGCTGGTTCGCGAGCTTCAGCGTTGCCGCACGGCCAGCGGAGAGCAGCACTCCCGCTGTTGCGTCGGGGTCAAATGCCGTCAGCCGCAGGGGATCGGCCGTCTCGATCGCGAGCAGCGTGATGGCTCCTTCTGCACCATGAATGGTGATGGGCCAGCCACGGCGTAGGGCGTCGATGGCGCGGGCAACGGCGCGCGGTTGCGTCAAAACGCAAACTCGGTGACGATCGGGATGTGGTCGCTCGGCTTCAGCCAGCTGCGGCAGTGCTCGTACACCTTGTGACCGGTCGCCTTGGCAGCGACATCACGGCTCGCCCACATATGGTCGAGCCGGCGTCCGCGATCGGATGCCGCCCAGTCTTTCGCCCTATAGCTCCACCAGGTGAACAGCCGCTCCGGCGCCGGAGCGAAGTGGCGGCCCAGGTCGACCCAGTCGTTTGCGGCCTGCAGCCGTGCCAGCGCCTCGACCTCGATCGGGGTGTGACTGACGACGTCGAGCAGTGCCTTGTGGCTCCAGACGTCGCTTTCGAGCGGCGCGACATTGAAGTCGCCGGTGAGGACGGTGGGAACGCCCGAAAGCCCTTCGGACCAGCGTGTCATCCGTTCCAGAAAGTCGAGCTTCTGGCCGAACTTGGGATTCACCTCCCGATCGGGAACATCACCGCCGGCAGGGACATAGACGTTCTCCAGCCGGAGGCCGTTCTCCAGCCGCACACCGATGTGCCGTGCTTCGCCGTTCGCCTGCCAGTCCAGCCGGTCGTCTTCGTACAAAGGCACGCGACTGAGAACCGCGACGCCGTGGTGCATCCGCTGGCCGTTGATGGCGATGTGGGTGTAGCCGAGCGCACGGAACGGCGCATGCGGGAAGTCCTCGTTCACCACCTTCGTCTCCTGCAGGCACAGGACGTCGGGCGAGATTTCGCGAAGAAATCGCTCGACGATCTCCATGCGAAACCGGACCGAGTTGATGTTCCACGAGGCGATCGAAAGCGTTGAAGTCATCGCTGGCGATGTAGCGATGGCGGGGGGGCGGCGCCAGAGCCAGCACGTCCGCGGCAGATATGGAAAGGCCCTCGTTCCGGGGGCATGGAACGAGGGCCGACCTAGCGTTCGTCACGCAGGCAGGAACTGAGAACCCGGGCAACAGGGGGGAAAATCCCGGACGCGCCTCAACTCCGCAATACGGTCTCTAGCCCATCGATTCTGTCGCCAGAATGAATGGATTTAAGAAATCGTTCAGCGACGATTTTGCGCGCGCCGTGGTTCGTTGAACCGGAAACTGCTGTCGGCGACCGGCACGTTGAAGCGCTGGTTCGACAGCCGGATCGTCGTCCGGTTGTTCTGCGCGTCCAGCGTCACCCAGCCCTGCAGCATCAACCCGGCGGGGACCGAGGCATTGCGCGCGAAAATCAGCGTGATTCGGCCATATTCCGGATGCTTGGGATCATAGGCTTCCACACTGACCACCCGGGGATCACCCTCCGGCAGCACCCGTGCGTAGCGCGACGCATCCTTGGAAGGATCGAGCAGGATGCCGAGCGGTGAATTGCCAATCGGCCAGCGCTGCTTCTGGCCGACCTGATAATCCAGGAAGTACAAGGACTTGCCGTCCGACACAACGAGGATGGGCACGCCCTTTTCGTACTGGAAGCGGATCTTGCCCGGCTTCTTGAGCGTCAGCGTACCTGCCAGCACCTTGCCGTTGCGGTCGGTCTGGGTGAAGTCGGCCGTCATCGAATTGGTCTGCGCCAGATGCTGCTGCACCGTGGCCAGGGTGACCGGTGCCTGCGCATGAACGGCAGCAGGAGCCAGAAGCGCAATCGCTGCGGCGGGGGCGAGAAAGCGAATGGGTCGTCTCCAGATCATCTGTCGAGCATAGGCGTGGCGGCTTGAACGCGTCGTGAACTCGGCGGTTTCCCCGCGTTCAGCTGCACGGTGGTCGCGGCAGCGCGTCAGGTGAGGGGCCGCCCGTCCGGATCCATCTGCACTTCCCGCCGGCCGACATGGTCGGGCCGCGACACCAGTCCTTCCTTTTCCATCCGCTCGATCAAGCGCGCGGCCGAGTTGTAGCCCACGCGCAGCTGGCGCTGGAGCCAGGAAGTCGACGCCTTCTGGCTCTCGGCAACCAGCTGGCATGCCTTGCGGTAGAGCTGGTCCTCGGGGCTGTCCTCTCCGGTCGGGGCGCCGTCCAGGCTGAACCCGCCGTCCTCGCCGGGATCGTTGGTGACGGCATCGATATAGTCCGGCTCGCCCTGCGACCGCCAGAATTCGGCAACCGCCTGTACTTCGTCGTCGGACACGAACGGGCCGTGCACGCGCGCGAGCTGCTTGCCACCCGGCATGTACAGCATGTCGCCGCGGCCCAGCAGCTGCTCGGCGCCCTGCTCGCCCAAAATAGTGCGCGAATCGATCTTGGACGTGACGTGGAAGGAGATGCGCGTCGGCAGGTTGGCCTTGATGACGCCGGTGATGACGTCGACCGACGGACGCTGCGTCGCCATGATCAGGTGAATGCCGGCCGCGCGCGCCTTTTGCGCGAGCCGCTGGATCAGGAACTCCACTTCCTTGCCCGCCGTCATCATCAGGTCGGCGAGCTCGTCGACGATCACGACGATTTGCGGCAGCGGCTGCAGATCGAGCGTCTCTTCCTCGTACATGGGCTGGCCGGTCTCCGGGTGGTAGCCGGTCTGGACCTTGCGGCCGAGCTTCTGGCCCTTGGCCTTGGCAGCGCGAACCTTTTCATTGAAGCTCGCGAGCGACCGGACGTTGACCGACGCCATCATCCGATAGCGATCCTCCATCGTCTCCACCGCCCATTTGAGCGCGCGCACCGCCTTGGGCGGATCGGTCACCACGTCCGCGAGCAGGTGGGGGATGCCCTTGTACATGCTGAGTTCCAGCATCTTCGGATCGATCATGATCATGCGGCACTGGTTCGGCGTCAGCCGATAGAGCAGCGACAGGATCATGCAGTTGAGCCCGACCGACTTGCCCGAACCGGTGGTACCGGCGACGAGCAGGTGCGGCATCGGAGCGAGATCCGCGACGACGGGGTCGCCGGCGATGTTCTTGCCCAGCACGATCGGCAGCTGTGCGTTCTGATCGGCAAAGCTCTGGCTGGCCATCAGCTCGTGCAGGCTCACCATTTCGCGGCGCGCGTTCGGCAGCTCGATGCCGATCACGGTGCGGCCGGGGATGGTCGCGACGCGTGCCGAGATTGCGGACATGTTGCGGGCGATGTCATCGGCAAGCTGGATCACCCGGCTTGCCTTGATGCCGGGAGCCGGCTCCAGCTCGTACATGGTGACGACCGGGCCGGGCGAGACCTTCACGATCGCGCCCTTGACGTTGAAGTCGTCGAGTACGCTTTCGAGCAGGCGGGCGTTGCGCTCCAGCGCCGCCTTGTCGACCGAAGGGCCGCTGTTGGGCGGAGGCGGCGCCAGGAGGTCGATCGACGGCAGCTCGAAATTGTCCGGCAGGTCCAGCGACTGCTGCGTAGCCTTCGGCTTGGCTGCGGGCGAAGGCGCGGCGCTGCGATCCTCGATGGTCGGCGGTGGCCGCCGCTCGGGCTCGGCCAGCTTGCGCGGCTTGGGGTCGAAGGGCAGATCGTCCGCGCCGACGGTGTCCGCGGCGATGCGGCGGCCGCTGACCAGCGGCATCGCGTCCTCATCCGCATCCTCCAGGTCGCCGTCGAAGGCAGCGCTGCGACGCGGGAGACGCAGCGCGCCGGCGGGCAGCTCGATCGTCATGCCGCGGCCCCAGAGCACCACGCCTGCAACGCCGATCAGGAAGCCGACCACGCGCTGGGTCCACAGCACTGCGGTGGCATCGGGGATCATGCCGATCAGTGCCTGGCAGAGCGACGCGATCGACCAGCCGACCACACCACCCCAGCCGCCGGGAAGCGTCGTGACGGCTTCATGCGAGACAAAGGAGAGGGCGGTGCCCATCAGCGCTACGCCCAGAACGCAGTCGCGCAGCATCGCCCCCCACCGACCGACCGGCACGTCCCGCCACAGCCGTACCGCGATGACGATGCCGAGCGGGAGCAACAGGCCGACGGCCACGCCGAACACCGTCAGCAGCAAGTCCGCGACATAGGCGCCGGGCAGCCCCAGTCGGTTGCCGATCGTGTTGCCGGCGGCGGTGTTCAGCGATGGATCGCCGGAGTGATAGGTGACCAGCGCCACCCCTACGAGCAGCATCAGCAGGAACAGCAGCGCGGCCGCGATCATCGCGCCGCTGCGAACGGCCCCCGCACGCACCGCGTCGCGCCACACCATCGGTTGCGCCTGGCTCGCCATGACCCTCTTCCCGCTCAAATGTCCGAAATTCCAACCGAACGCATCGCGCGCGCCGAGTCCGGCGTCAAGGCGGGGCGGTCGCCGCCCCTTTGCGCGGGCCGGCTTTAGGCTCTACACCGCCCTCTATGCAGCAAGCGGACGTCCTCATCCTCGGCGGCGGACTGGTGGGCAGCACGCTCGCGGTCGCACTCGCCGCCCATGGCCTCACCGCGATCGTGATCGATCCCGCCGACCCCGAGGTGATCCTCGCGCCGGGCTTCGACGGTCGCGCCTCGGCCATCGCCAGCGCCAGCCACCGCATGTTCGAGGCGCTGGGCATCGCGGCGAAGGTGGCGGGGCAGGGCTGCCCGATCCGCGCGATCCGCGCCACCGACGGCCTCGCGCCGGGTGCGCTGGACTTCGTGCCGGATGCGGACGCGCCCCCGCTGGGGGTGATGTATGAGAACAAGGTGATCCGTCGCGCGCTGCTGGAAGCAGCGGGGGCGGCGCCGGAGGTGGACCTGCGGATGCGCACCCGCGCCGTCTCGGTAGACCGCGGCCCACATGGGGTGACGGTGGTGACCGACCGGGGGGATACCCTCACCGCGCCGCTGCTGATCGCGGCGGAGGGGCGCAATTCGCCGACGCGGGAGGCTGCCCGCATCCGGGTCGCGCGCTGGAGCTATGAGCATGTCGCCATGATCGCGACGCTCAACCACGAACATTCCCACGAGAACGTCGCCTACGAGATCTTTTACCCGGCGGGCCCGTTCGCGATCCTGCCGATGAACGATGATGCCAACGGCCATCGGTCGGCGATCGTCTGGACCGTCGATGCCAAGGACGCGCCGGGGTTGCTCAAGCTTTCGGACCGCGGCTGGCTGGCAGAGGCGTCCAAGCGGATGGGCGGATTCCTGGGCCACCTTGGACCGCTCTCGCCTCGCTCAAGCTATCCGCTGGGCTTCCACCACGCGGCTACCATCACCGCCGACCGGCTGGCGCTGGTGGGCGATGCGGCGCACGGCATCCATCCGATCGCGGGGCAGGGCCTGAACCTCGGACTGCGCGACGTGGCAGCGCTGGTCGAAGTGCTGGTCGAGGGGAAGCGGCTGGGCATGGATCTGGGCGATCCGCATCTGCTCAAGCGCTATGGCCGCTGGCGCGGCTTGGACACGCTTGCCGTGGCGACGGCGACCGATGGCCTCACCCGCTTGTTCGGCATTCCCGGCAAGACCGCGAGCGCCGTTCGCCGCTTCGGTCTTTCCGCGGTCGATCGCATCCCGCCGTTGAAGGCGCGCTTCATGGCCGAGGCTCGTGGAGAGACCGGGCAGCTTCCCAAGCTGCTGCAGGGCGAACTGGCCTAGCCCGTTCAGCCCCGCATGGGGGGAAGCTGCTAGCGCTCCGCGGCGTCGTGCTGCTCGGCTTCGATGCCGGGCGCCGAGGGGCGGGTCATGATGAAGCTCCCGCTCCAGGCGTCCCGTACCTCCCACCGGCCGGTGATCTCGTCGCCGTCGGCATTCACGGTCCCGTGATATTCGACGACGTCATAGGCGTCGCTGGGTGTCGCGTAGAATTTCGTGAAACGCACGGCGTTCCCGGTGCGGGTGCCGTCGATCCCCGCAGTCAGGCGGCGGCCCACCATGACGAGGGCGTCGATTTCGTCGATGGTGCCGCCCAACCGGCCGCCGGTATCGGTCAGCGTCGCGCGATAGCTTGTTGCGGGCAGATCCTCGGGATAGTTGAAAATGCCGAGCCAGACGCCGCTCAGGTCGGGTTCGCTCATGCGTCCAGCTGGCGCGCTTCCTCGACCAGCATCACTGGAACCCCGTCCCGCACGGGGTAGGCGAGGCCAGCGGCCTCCGACACCAGTTCCTGCGCCGCCTCGTCCCAGCGCAGTTTCGTGCGCGTGAGGGGGCAGACCAGGATCGAGAGCAGCCATGGATCGAGCGTCCTGGTCATTGCAGCGTCCTGCCTTCCTCGTCGCCGTGGCGGCCGAAGAACTGCATCAGCTGCACGATCAGTTCGGCGCGATCCGACAGGCTATCCGCCTCCAGCAGCGCCTGTTTGGAGGCCGGGTCGAACGGCGCGATCTGGGCGATGCCGTTCACCAGCGTCTCGTCGTCGAGCCGCGCCACTGATTCCCAGTCCACGGCATAGCCCTGCACCTCTGCGAACCGTCGCGATTCGAGTTCGAGCGACGCGCGCTCCGCAAGCGCGAGGGTCCCGGCCGGTGCGTTGGCCAGAAGCTCTGCCTCGACCTGTCGGAATGGGGTCGCGACATCGAGTTCCCGCACCACGCGGAAGCGCGCCAGACCTTCGAGCACGATATCGAACCGGCCGTCCGGCAACGCCTCCACCTCAACGATCTGGCCGATGCACCCCAGGTCGAACAAAGCGGGGCGATCCCCTTCGCCACGGGGCTGGATCATCCCGATCCGCCGGTCGCGCGCGAGCGCGTCGGACACCATCGCCCGATACCGCGGCTCGAAGACGTGCAGCGGCAGGTGCATGCCCGGAAACAGCAGCGCGCCCGAGAGCGGAAAGATCGAGACGCGGCTCGCCACGATCAGCCGAACAGGACGGCGGACAGCTTGCGACGCTGCGCGGAGACCCAGGGATCCTCAAGGCCGACTGCCTCGAACAGCTTGAGCAGCTGCTGGCGCGCGGCGCCCTCGTTCCATTCGCGATCGGCAGCAATGATCGACAGCAGCGTGGCCGCCGCCGCATCACGATCGCCAGCTGCCATCTGCCCGCCGGCAAGGCGGAAGCGGGCGTCGAGGTCGTCGGGGTTCGCGGCAACCTCTGCGGCCAGACCGGCAAGGTCGTCCACCGGCTGAGCCTCCCGCGCGAGCGCCAGGGATGCGCGTGCGCGCTCGATCTCGGGGTTCTTGGCCGCATCCGCCGGGAGCGCCGCAATCGCGGCTTCTGCCTCGTCGGCGCGTCCGAGCGCCATCAATGCGCGGACCCGGCCGATGGCGACCCCGGTATGATCGGGCGCCATCTCGGCGATCTGGTCAAAGATCGAGAGCGCGCGTTCCGCGTCGCCGCCGGCGAGCACTTCCTCGCCCATCTGCACGAGCGGTTCGATGTCCTGGCCGGCATCTGCACCGACGGCGCCCGGTTCGACCGGAAGCTGGGCGAGGATCTGGTCGAGCATCGCCTTGAGCTGGCTCTCGGTGCGCGCCTGGGTGAGGTCCGCGACCAGCTGGCCCTGGAACATCGCATAGACGGTCGGGATCGACCGCACCTGGAATTGCGAGGCGATGAACTGGTTCTTGTCGGTGTCGATCTTGGCCAGCACCACGCCCTTTTCGGCATATTGGTCGGCCACCTTTTCGAGCACGGGGCCGAGCGCCTTGCACGGCCCGCACCATTCGGCCCAGAAATCGATGATAACCAGCTTGGTCATCGACGGTTCGACGACGTCGCGGCGGAAGGCTTCCACGGCCTCCTTCTCGGCGGCGGACAGTCCAAGCGTGGCCAAGGCGTGCTCCTGTTGCGATTGCGGTCTGCGTTGGGCGCCTATGTGGGCGTTGGGATGCGGCAGGCCAAGTCTTTTCGAAAAACTGCAACAAGGCGCTTGCCGGGTCCGAAAGTCGCTGCTAATGCCCGCCACCTCGCCGGGACACACCGGCGGAACGCCAGAGAGCGGGCGTAGCTCAGGGGTAGAGCACAACCTTGCCAAGGTTGGGGTCGAGGGTTCGAATCCCTTCGCCCGCTCCAGTCGTCCACCACGGGGTGGACCACTTCACCAGCATCGATCGGGACTATCGGCTTCGGCCGCAACGGCTTGCGCCGGCCCCTTGCTGCGTCCTAGCTGCACGCTCGAACGGTGCAGGAGAGCGGCATGACGGACGGCAGCGCCCCGGTGCGGGTCGGAATCGGCGGGTGGAGCTTTCCGCCCTGGCGCGGCACCTTCTATCCCGAAGGGCTGACGCAGAAGCGCGAACTGGAGTTCGCATCGCGCGCGCTGACCGCGATCGAGATCAACGCGACCTATCACGGCAGCCAGAAGCCGGCGAGTTTCGCCAATTGGGCAAAGACGGCGCCAGATGGCTTCGTGTTCGCGGTGAAGGGTTCCCGCTACGTCACCAACCGCAAGCTGCTGGCCGAGGCGGGCGAATCGGTGGAGCGCTTCCTGAACCAGGGAATCGTCGAGCTTGGCGACAAGCTCGGGCCGATCCTGTGGCAGTTCATGGCGACCAAGAAGTTCGAACCGGACGATTTCGCCGCCTTCCTGCGGCTGCTGCCGGCTCGGCACGAGGGTCTGGCACTGCGCCATGCCGTGCAGGTGCGACATGAAAGCTTTGCGGTGCCCGAGTTCGTGAAGCTGGCACGGGACGCCGGTGTCGCGATCGTCTTTGCCGATTCGGCCAGCTATCCCGCGATTGCCGATGTGACGGCCGATTTCGTCTATGCACGGCTGGAGGCGGCCGAGGAGTCGGAGCCGGAGGGCTATGCGCCGGCCGCGCTCGATCGCTGGAGCGAGGCCGCGCGGACCTGGGCCAAGGGCGGCGTTCCTGCGGGCCTTCCGTACGTGGATCCGACGCCGCCGCCGGTGACGCCCCGCGAAACCTTCGTCTTCTGCATCAACGGCGCAAAGGTGCGGGCGCCTGCGGCTGCGCAGGCTCTCATCGCGCGCATCGGCTGAGGACTATGGAACACCGGATCGACCGCGCAGGCATGCGAATTGCTGCGCCCTTGGCGACGCTTCTGGAAGCGCGGGTGCTGCCGGGCACGGGCCTCGACCGCGACTCCTTCTGGCAGGGGATGGCCGCGATCTTTGCGCGCTTCGCGCCGGAGAATCGCGCGTTGCTCGCCCGCCGCGATGCGCTCCAGCGGGCGATCGACGCGTGGCACGATGCCCGCCCCGGGATTCCCGACGCGGAGGACTATCGCCGCTTCCTCGAAACGACCGGCTACCTCGCCCTTGCGCCGCCGCCCTTCACCATCGATCCGGGTGTCGTGGATGACGAGGTGGCGCGCGTTGCCGGGCCGCAGCTGGTCGTGCCGGTGCTGAATGCGCGGTACCTGCTCAACGCCGCCAATGCGCGCTGGGGGAGCCTGTACGACGCGCTCTACGGGACTGACGCGCTACCTGGGGAGCCGGCGGCCGGCGGGTATGATCCGGTGCGCGGCGCGGCCGTGATTGAATGGGGCCGCGACTTTCTCGACCGGGCGGTGCCGCTCGCCGAGGGCAGCTGGCACGATGCGCGCTGGCCGGTGCGGCTTGCCGATCCGGAGCAATGGGTCGGGACGCGCGGAGCATCGCAGCTGTATCGGCACCACGGCCTGCACATCGAACTGGTGGTCGATCCCGAGCACCGCATCGGGCGCGACGATCCGCTGCACCTGGCCGATATCCTGCTTGAATCGGCGCTCACGACCATCGTCGACCTGGAGGATTCGGTCGCGGCGTTCGATGCCGAGGACAAGGTGGCGGCCTATGCCAATTGGCTCGGGCTGCTGCAGGGCACGCTGGAAGCGCAGTTCGAAAAGGGCGGCAAAACGGTCGTGCGCCGGCTGGCGGAGGATCGCCGCTACTGCGGACCCGGGGGCGAGACGATCGTGCTACCCGGGCGGGCGCTGCTGTTCGTCCGCAACGTCGGCCATCTGATGACGACGCCCGCGGTGCTGCTGCCGGATGGCAACGAGGCGCCCGAAGGGATCCTCGATGCGATCGTCACCAGCCTGATCGCGCTCCACGACGGCAAAGGGCCGGCGGGGATTCGCAACAGCCGGGTGGGCGCGATCTATATCGTGAAGCCCAAGATGCACGGCCCGGAGGAAGTCGCCTTTACCGACCGGTTGTTTGCTGCCGTCGAGGATCTGCTGGGGCTGGCACGCAACACGATCAAGCTGGGCGTGATGGACGAGGAGCGGCGGACGTCCGCCAACCTTGCCGCCTGCATCCATGGGGTGCGGGACCGGATCATGTTCATCAACACCGGATTCCTCGATCGCACCGGCGACGAACTGCACACGTCGATGCGGGCGGGGCCGATGTTGCGTAAGGGCGACATGAAGGCGGAGCCGTGGATCGGTGCCTATGAGGATCGCAACGTCCAGATCGGCCTCGCCTGCGGTTTCTCGGGCCGTGCGCAGATCGGCAAGGGCATGTGGGCGGCACCCGATCGCATGGCCGAGATGCTGGCGCAGAAGATCGCCCATCCGATGAGCGGCGCCACCACCGCCTGGGTACCCTCGCCGACGGCGGCGACGCTGCACGCGACCCATTATCATCAGGTCGATGTGTCCGCCCGGCAGCAGGCGCGCGCGGCGGAGCCGGTGGCATCGTTGGAGGCGCTGCTCACCATTCCGCTCGCAAAGGGCCCCTGGACCGCGGAGGCGGTGCAGGCGGAGCTCGATAACAATGCGCAGGGGATTCTGGGCTATGTCGTGCGCTGGATCGACCAGGGGGTCGGCTGTTCCAAGGTGCCGGACCTGCACGACGTTGGACTTATGGAGGATCGGGCGACGTTGCGGATCTCGTCGCAGCACATCGCCAACTGGCTGCTCCACGGCGTGGTCACGGTGGATCAGGTCGAGGCAGCGCTGCGGCGGATGGCGGCGAAGGTGGACGCGCAGAATGCGGGCGATCCATGGTACCGGCCGATGGCGGGGCGGGAGGCGGAGAGCCTGGCGTTCCAGGCGGCACGCGCCCTCGTGTTGGAGGGCCTGGACCAGCCCAACGGCTATACCGAGCCGCTGCTCCACGCCTATCGCGCCCGTGCGAAGCAGGAGATGCGCTGATGCCCTTGTACGCGATCGACGGCCTGTCGCCGCAGCTGCCGGCGGACGGATCGAGCTGGGTCGCGCCCTCTGCCGACGTGATCGGCGACGCGCGGCTGGGGCGTGAGGTGGGGGTGTGGTTCGGTGCCGTGATCCGCGCCGACAACACGCCGATTCACATCGGCGACCGCACCAACATCCAGGAAGGCGCGATGCTTCATTCCGATGCCGGCAGCCCGCTGACGATCGGGGCGGGGGTGACGGTCGGTCATCACGCGGTGCTCCACGGCTGCACGATCGAGGACGATGTCCTGATCGGCATGGGGGCGATCGTGCTCAACCGCGCGGTGATCGGCGCGGGATCGCTGGTCGGCGCGGGGGCGCTGGTGACGGAGGACAAGCAGTTCGCGCCCGGGAGCCTGATCGTGGGCAGCCCCGCCCGGGCCGTGCGCAGCCTGGACGAAGCGGCGATCGCCGCCTTGCGCCGATCCGCGGACGGCTATGCCGAGCGGCTGCGCCGCTACGCCAGCGGCCTCACCCGGATCGACTGAGCGTCCCTGCATGGGACGAAGTTGAGGAAGTTGAGGCGAGAACGCAGCTTTGTCGTACCCCCGAATCGGCCGCGATCCGGTGTGCGTTCGATCTGGCCGTTGGACAGCCTAGAAGGCGGCGATCCCGGTGATGGCGCGGCCAAGGATCAGGCCATGGACGTCGTGCGTGCCTTCATAGGTGTTCACGGTTTCCAGGTTGATCGCGTGGCGCATCACGTGGAGTTCGGCCGAGATGCCGTTGCCGCCGTGCAGGTCGCGCGCGACCCGGGCGATCGCCAGCGCCTTGCCGCAATTGTTGCGCTTGATGATCGAGATCGCCTCCGGCGACAGCGTGCCGTCGTCGAACATGCGGCCGCAGCGCAGTGCCGCCTGAAGGCCGAGCGCGATTTCGGTTTCCATGTCGGCGAGCTTGATCTGCACCAGCTGCTTGGAGGCGAGGGGCACGCCGAACTGGTGCCGGTCGAGCGTGTAGCTGCGCGCAGCGTGGAAGCACGCCTCGGCGGCACCCATCGTGCCCCAGGCGATGCCGTAGCGCGCGCTGTTGAGGCAGCCGAACGGCCCCTTGAGCCCCTCTGCGTCGGGAAGCAGCGCAACTTCGCCGACCTCGACGCCATCCATCACGATTTCGCCGGTGATCGATGCGCGCAGCGACAGCTTTCCCTCGATCTTTGGCGCGGAGAGGCCCTTTGTGCCCTTGTCGAGGACGAAGCCGCGGATGCGGCCGCCGTGCGCGTCGGACTTGGCCCAGACCACGAACACGTCGGCAATCGGTGCGTTGGTGATCCAGGTCTTGGTGCCCGACAGGCGATAGCCGCCGTCGATCGCCTCCGCGCGAGTGCGCATCCCGCCCGGGTCGGAGCCGGCATCGGGCTCCGTCAGGCCGAAGCAGCCGACCCACTCGCCACTCGCGAGCTTCGGCAGGTATTTCCGCCGCTGCGCCTCCGAGCCATAGGCGTGGATGGGGTGCATCACGAGGCTCGACTGCACGCTCATCGCCGAGCGATAGCCAGAGTCCACCGCCTCCACCGCGCGCGCGACCAGGCCGTAGGAAACATAGCCGAGGCCCGCGCCGCCATATTCGGACGGGATCGTCGCGCCGAGCAGCCCGAGCGCGCCCATTTCGTGGAGGATGTCGCGGTCGAAATCTTCGTCGAGATAGGCGCGGGTGACGCGCGGCAGCAGCTTTTCCCGGGCATAGGCCTGGGCCGTGTCGCGGACGAGGCGTTCTTCGGCCGTCAGCTGTGCGTTGAGGCCGAAGGGGTCTGCCCAGTCGAACCGGCCCATGTCGGCCATCTGCGGCTCCTAGGCGCCTGTAGCCTGATTGGCGGTGGCTTCACCGCTTGCGCCTGCGCTAGCGTCCGCATCCGGTGCGTTGGGCGACACGGCGGAGGTGTCGGCTTCCGGCAGCGGCCGGGGAGCGGGCGGCACCGGCAGCGCCGTGGGTGCGGGCATCGTACCGGCGCCCTGGATGGCGACTGTCTCGATGGCATTCAGCGCCTGCCGGGCGGCGATGTAGCGGCGCGCCGCAGCCATCCAGCTTTCCGCATTGGCGGCGCCCGGCATCCGCTGGATTTCCGCCAGCGCGCCTTCGACCTGGCCTGCGTCCAGGCGGCGACGGGCACGTGCGAGCCGGTCGGCGGGGAGCATGCTGGGGCTGGCATCCTGGCGGATGATGATCATCTGCGACATTTCGCGGCGAATGCCTTCCCACCAGCTCTCGTCCGGTGCTCCGCCCGACAGCTTGGGTGCGATCGTGTCGAGGGCGAGGCGCAGGTCCTCCTGCGTCACGGGCTGGCGGGACGCAGCAATCACGGTGGCGACTGCCTGCGGCTCTGCCGCGGAGAAGCGCTGGCGGAGCTGATCCTCGATATAGCCAAGCGACAGGCCGCGATCGAGCGCGCGACGCGCTGCGAAGGCGACCATCAACCCTTCGGCACGGGTCGCGAAGCCGGACGCGACGCGCGAGCTGGTGTCGAGATTGGCGAGCCGCGCCTCAAGCTCGGCGATATGGGCCGACAGCGCGGCTTCCCGTTCGGAGAGGGCGGCTACGTCCTGCGGGCGCATCACAGGCGTCGTCGTCGCCGTGGCCGACGGCGAAGCGGCCTGAACGGTTACCGGGGGGGGTGTCTTTGGCCCGAGGTCGATCCAGTCGCCAAACCGGTGCACCAGCACTGCCATAGCCGCCAGTCCGAGCAGAAAGGCGAGGAGCGTGATCCACAGCATGGTGTTCCCGCGCGGCTTGCGGGGAGCCCCCGTGGCGGAGGACGCCGTTTCCATCGTCATGCGGCCCTTATCCTCGCGGTGGCGCGCGGGGTCAATCGGCCAGGCGGGTTGCAGCCGCAACCAGCGCGGCATCGCTGGGAGCATCCGCAATGGCGGTCGCGTCCCAGCCGCTGCCGGCCGCGTCTGCCGCCGCAGCGCTGATGGCGGCGAGCCGAAGCCGAGCGGGCGCGACATCCGCTGCCTCGATCAGCCGGCGCAGTTCCTCCGCAGCGCGGGGGGAGTGAACCAGAGCTACGCTGCCGGCGAGGCCCCGGACCGCGGCCGCGTCCGGCGTGGTCGCGACGCTGGCATAGACGGGGAGGATGCGTGCCACCGCAGGGTGGGCGTCGAGCCGGAGCGACTCCCCGCCCAGCCACAAGGCGCGACGCACGCCCGCTGCCCACGCCCGATCGAGAAGCGTCTGCGCGCCCTCGGTCCCGACCTCTGCTACGGTGAGACCGGCAGCAGTGGCGGCCGTTGCTGTGGCGGTGCCAACGGCCCAGACCGGGAGGAAGGCGAGAGCGCCGAGTTTGATCCCGGCGTGACGGACGGCGTTGGCGCTGGTGAGTACGAGCGCGTCATGGTCCGAAACCGAAACTTCGGGCCACGGGCGTTGCTCCACGTGAAACAACGGCAGCCGCAGCGGCTGGTATCCGGCCGCGACGATCCACTCGACGGTCGCGGTCGCTCCCGGCTCGGGACGCAGCACCGCGAGCGGGCGGCTCATTCGCCGGCGAACAGTTGCCGCACGCTGTCCGGCGCGCGGGCGAGCAGGTCCTGTGCCAGCGCCGGGGCCAGCGCGATGTCGCCGACGGAGCCCTCCGCCGATCCGGCGACATGCGCGCTGCCATCCTGCGCGTAGAGTTCGGCACGCAACGTCAGGCGGCTACCGTCGATGGTGGCGAGGGCGGCGACCGGCGAATGGCAGTCGGCGCCGAGTGCCTCCAGCAGCGCGCGCTCTGCCGCGAGTGCGGCGCGGGTATCCGCGTGCGAGATTGCGCCGACGAGGTCGCGAGCGCGGCTATCGTCGGCGCGGACTTCGATGCCGACCGCCCCCTGCGAGGGGGCCGGCAACATGACGTCGAGCGGGATCGGCGTGCCGACGTCGTCGCGGCCGAGCCGCAGCAGCCCGGCCGAGGCGAGCAGCGTCGCATCCACTTCGCCGGCCGCGAGCTTTGCGAGACGGGTGTCGATGTTGCCTCGGAACAGCACGATCCGGGCGTCCGGGCGGTGCCGCAGCACCTGGGCCGCGCGACGCGGCGAACTGGTGCCGACCACGCCGCCCTGCGGCAGCTCTGCGAGGGTCGCGACCCCCAGAATCCGATCCCGGACATCGGCGCGCGGCAGCATCGCGGCGATGGCGATGCGGGTCGGGCGGATGGTCTCGACATCCTTCATCGAGTGGACGGCGGCATCGATTTCCCTGTCGAGCAGCGCGCGATCGAGCTCCTTGGTCCACAGCGCCTTGCCGCCGATTTCGGCGAGAGCGCGATCCTGCACGCGATCGCCGGTGGTGCGAATCGGCACGATGGCGACCTGATCCGAGGTCCAGTCGTGCGCGGCGACAAGCGCATCGCGAGTCATGTGCGCCTGCGCCATCGCGAGCGGCGATCCGCGCGTGCCGAGCTTGAAGAGGGGGGCAGTGTCCATGGTTGCGGGGTAGGCAAGCCGCCGCGCTTCGACAAGTCGCCCCTTCGACAACCGGCGCCTGACCCGGTAGAAGCGCCGCCATGTCCGCCCCCCTGATCCTCGGGCTCGAATCGAGCTGCGACGAGACCGCTGCCGCGTTGGTTCGCGGCGATCGCACCATTTTGTCGCACAAGCTGGCCGGCCAGGAGACGCAGCATGCGCCGTTCGGCGGCGTCGTGCCGGAAATCGCCGCCCGCGCCCATGTCGAGGTGCTGGGGCCGCTGGTGGAAGCCGCGCTCGCCGATGCGGGCGTGAAGCTGAGCGATGTCGACGCCATCGCCGCGACCGCAGGGCCGGGGCTGATCGGCGGGGTGATGGTCGGGCTGGTGACCGGCAAGGCGCTGGCGCTTTCGGCGGGCAAGCCGCTGGTCGCGGTCAACCATCTGGAGGGCCATGCGCTGAGCCCGCGGCTCGCCGACCCCGACCTCGCCTTTCCCTATCTGCTGCTGCTCGTGTCGGGCGGCCATTGCCAGCTGCTGCTGGTGGAAGGTGTCGGCGCCTATCGCCGGCTGGCGACGACGATCGACGATGCGGCGGGCGAGGCATTCGACAAGACGGCCAAGCTGCTGGGGCTGGGCTTTCCCGGCGGCCCGGCGGTCGAGCGCGCCGCCGCCGATGGCGATCCCAAGGCGGTGCCGCTGCCGCGGCCGCTGGTCGGATCGGGCGAGCCGCATTTCTCGTTCGCCGGCCTGAAGAGCGCGGTGCTGCGGGCGCGGGATGCGGGCATCCATGCGACGCCGGATATCGCCGCCTCGTTCCAGCAGGCGGTGGTCGACTGCCTCGTCGATCGCACGCGTCGGGCGCTGGGCCGGATCGCCCCGCCGACGGCGCTGGTGGTGGCGGGCGGCGTTGCCGCCAATCGGGCGGTGCGCGGCGCCCTGGAGCAGGTCGCAGCCGAGCATGGCCTGCGCTTCGTCGCGCCGCCGCTGTGGCTGTGCACCGACAATGCCGCGATGATCGCCTGGGCGGGGGCCGAGCGTTTCGAAGCGGGGCTCACCGATGCGCTCGACGTGCCGGCGCGGGCGCGCTGGCCCCTGGATCCGGAAGGCGAGCGCGTACGCGGCGCGGGAGTGAAGGCATGAGCGTTCTGGGCGTCCTGGGCGGCGGAGCATGGGGCACGGCGCTAGCGCAGGTGCTGGCGAGCGGCGGCCATGAGGTGCGGCTGTGGGTGCGCGAGCCCGAGGTGGCGGACGCGATCAACACCCTGCGCGAGAATCCGCTGTTCCTCCCCGGCCGGCGTCTGTCGGACGCGATCCGGGCAACCGGCAATCTCGGCTGGGTCGCGGAGGCGGCGGCGGTGCTGGTGGTGACGCCGGCGCAGCACATGCGCGCGGTGGTCGCCGGCCTTCCGCGCAACGGGCGACCGCTGATCCTGTGTTCCAAGGGGATCGAGGCGGGTAGCCTGAAGTTCCTGCACGAAGTCGCGCATGAGGTGACCGACGGTTCGCCGGTCGCGGTGCTGTCCGGCCCGACCTTCGCGCATGAGGTGGCGGCGGGGCTTCCGACCGCCGTGACGCTTGCGGCCGAGGAACCGGCGCTGGCGCATCGGCTGGCGGCGACGATCGCCCAGCCGACGCTGCGGCCCTATGTGTCGACCGACGTGGTCGGCGCGGAGGTGGGCGGCGCCGTCAAGAACGTGCTCGCGATCGCCTGCGGTGTCGTCGAGGGAGCGGGGCTCGGCCAGAACGCCCGGGCCGCGGTGATCGCGCGCGGCTTTGCCGAAATGACCCGCTTCGGCCTGGCGCGCGGCGCACGCGCGGAAACGCTCTCGGGCCTGTCGGGGCTCGGCGACCTGGTGCTGACCTGCTCGTCGACGAGTTCGCGCAATTTTTCGCTGGGTGTGGGGCTGGGGCAGGGCCAGCCGGCGGAGGAACTGCTCGCCGACCGCCGCACCGTGGCCGAAGGCGCGCATACCGCGCCGGTGCTCGCACAGGCTGCCGTCGCCGTGGGCGTGGACATGCCGGTGACGACCGCCGTCTGCCAGCTGCTGGAAGGCGCCGACGTCGGCCGCGTGGTCGAGGCGCTGCTGACCCGGCCGCTGCGCGAAGAAGGTTTCTGAGAGCGGAGGCCGGATGACGCAGCCGCCGCCCGTCTCCGGTCTTCTCGAAACCGCGCTCTATGTCGCCGACATGCCGCGGGCGGTCGGTTTCTTCCGCGACGTGCTGGGGTTGCGGCCGATGCTGGAGGGCGATCGCCTGACGGCATTCGACGCCGGCCGCTCCGGCGTGCTGCTGCTGTTCCTGGCCGGTGCCTCGCTGGAGGATATGTCGAGCCCGGGCGGGATGGTGCCCGGCCATGACGGCAGCGGCCCGGTTCATATGGCGTTTGCGATCCCGGCGGGCAGCGCAGAGGCGTGGCGCACGCACCTGGCCGCGCAGGGCGTCATGCTGCGCAGCGAAGTGGCATGGCCCCGGGGCGGGCAGAGCCTCTATTTCGAGGATCCCGACGGGCACGTCCTGGAACTCGCCACGCCGGGTCTCTGGCCCAATTATTGAAAGCGGCTCCGGCGCGAGGCCGGAGCGTGCGTTCAGTCGCCCTTCTTGGCAGCCTGGACCGCTGCGGCCGGATCGACCGATGGCGCGCCCGAAGCCGGGGTGGCGGCGTTTTCGAGGTCGGCGGTGGGTGCACCTTCGGCCACGTTGGTTTCCGCCTGGGTGGCGGGAGCCTCGGCGCCGGCGGCGGGTGCGGCCGGCAGCGGCAGGTTGGAACCCTGCGCATTCAGATAGGCGACGACATCCGCGCGATCCTGCGCATTGCCGAGGCCCGCAAAGGTCATCTTGGTACCGGGCGCATATTTACGCGGCGACGTCAGCCAGGCGTCCATCGCGTCGAAGTCCCAGTTGCCGGGAACCCCCTTCAGCGCAGACGAATAGGCGAAGTTGCCGAGATGGCCGTGCGGCTTGCCGATGATGCCGTACAGGTTCGGACCGATGCCGTTGGCGCCGCCCTGGTTGACGGTGTGGCAGGCGGTGCACTTCTTGAACACCTCCGCCCCCTTGGCCGGATCGGCCGAGGCGAGCAGGGTCGCGAACGGCACGGCAGCAGCGCCACCGGCACCTTCGCCCTCTACGCCTTCGATCGGGTAGCCCATCTTTTCGGGCCGCCCGCCTTCAAAAATCATCTCGCTGGCGACGGTCAGGCCTAATGCAGCGGCCAGACCAGCCAAAGTCCAGCCAGCGATCGTATTCATCCGATTGTCCATGCCGCCGCCGATTTCTCGCTAAACAAGGGAAGGTTGTTACGCTGTACGTCGGTCGGGGCATGTGTCGCAAGCAGCCCTTGCGTCGTTGACACCGCGCAACTAATCGCCTGCCCCCATGCAAAGCTATGCCGCACCGGCGCGGGCACTGGTCGCGCGCATGACCGAAGCGGCGCGCGCTGCCCCGGAAAAAGCCGTCGCCTATCAAGGCGCTCCCGGCGCAAATTCGCATGTCGCGGCCAATCAGGCGCTCCCCGATGGACTGCCGCTGCCGTGCTTCAGCTTTGCCGATGCGGTGGAAGCGGTGGTCACGGGGGCTGCCGGCTGCGGCATTATTCCGATCGAAAATTCGCTGCACGGCCGCGTCGCGGACATGCATTTCCTGCTGCCCGAATCGGGCCTGGTGATCGTCGGCGAGTATTTTCTGCCGATTCGCCACACGCTGATGGGCACCGGCACCCTGGAGCAGGTGACCCAAGCGACCAGCCACGAACAGGCGCTGGGCCAGTGCCGCCGCTGGCTGGCCGAGCGCGGAATCGCGCCGGTCGCCTATGCCGACACCGCCGGTGCTGCCGCTCTGGTCGCCGAAACCGGTGACCCGACGCTGGCCGCGCTCGCGCCACCCGGCGCAGCGGCGCTGTACGGGCTGAATATCCTGGCGAGCGACATCGCCGATGCTGCGCACAATATGACCCGCTTCGTGATCCTTGCGCGCGAGGCGAACAGCGGGCGCATCGAAGGGCCGGCGATGACCAGCCTAGTGTTCGAGGTGAAGAACGTACCGGCAGCGCTGTTCAAGGCGCTGGGCGGCTTTGCCACCAACGGCGTCAACATGACGAAGCTGGAAAGCTATCAGCGCGGCGCGAGCTTCACCGCGTCGGAGTTCTTCGCCGATATCGAGGGCCAGCCCGGCGACCTCGCCGTCGACCGCGCGCTCGACGAACTCCGCTATCACAGCAAATGGGTCCGCCTGCTCGGCAGCTACCCCCGGGCCCGCGAGCGCGGCTGAGCGCTCAACCCTGCGCGTCCAGCCAATGGGCGAGCAGGCTGTAGGCGATGGCATAGTCCGGCGGCGCGTCGAAGCGGGCGCCCTCCACCCGGGTCAGCGCGCCCGCCACCTCATCGCGGGTGGCCCAGAAGGCGTCCTCCAGTTCGAGCGTATCGAGCGAGATGCGATCGTCGGTCGCCTCTGCAACACAGGCGAGCATCAGCTGCGAGGGGAAGGGCCAGGGCTGGCTGGCGACGTAGCGCACGGCGCCGACCGGCACGCCGGCCTCTTCCAGCACTTCGCGGCGGACCGCTTCCTCCAGCGATTCGCCGACCTCTACGAATCCGGCGAGCGCGGAATAGCGGCCCGGTGCCCAGGACGCCTGCCGGCCCAGCAGGACGCGGCCGTCATGTTCGGCCAGCATGATGACGACGGGGTCCGTTCGCGGAAAATGCTGCGCAGCACAGGCGGGGCAGCGACGCGCCCAGCCGGCGCGAAACGGCGCGGTGGCGGTGCCGCAATTGGCGCAGAAGCCGTGCCGGCGATGCCAGTCGATGAGGCTACGCGCGGCCGCATAGGTCGCCGCATCGCCCGCCGGCATTGCCGCAAGCACGGTCATCAGGTTCGGCGAGCGGCTGGTGGGCGAGCCCTCGCCATCGAGCGCGACGACAAAACGGGGGACGCCCGCGTCATAGCCCAGGAACAAGGGCGTCGCGTCGGTCGGAAGCGTTTCGAGCAGATCCCAGACCATCAGGCCGGCGGCATCCACTTCCGGCTCCAGCGCGCGCAGGCGCAGCAACCGGGCGGCCGGGTCGGCAAGCGCGGCGGCCAGCGCCTCCGGATCGTCGCGCTCGCGGTCGGCGCGGTCGAGGGTGCCGCGGGTAAAGCCGATCATCGCTTAAGATCCGCGACCAGCGCGCGGGTGAGGTCGGCGCGCAGCGGCCAGCGGTCGGCGGGGAAATAGTTGACCATCACCGTGCCGCGCAGCCGGCGGGCGGGGTCGACGAACGCGATGGTGCCGGCAGCGCCGCCCCAGCCATAGGTGCCCTTGCCCATGCCGCCGGGCACGTCCTCCAGATAGACCGAGCCGCCGGCGCCATATCCCATCTTCGGCGCATTGGTGCCGCCCGTGCTGCCGTCGACGCCGGAAAAGACGACGCCGGGGGGCAGCAGGTTCGACATGGCGAGGGCGACCGTCCCCGGCTTCATCACGCGCTTGCCGTCCAGCGTGCCGCCGTTCTGGAGCATGTGAAGGAAGCGGTCATAGTCGCGTGCCGACGTGACGAGGCCGGCACCGCCATAGGGAAAGCTGGGAGCCTTGAGGAAAATCGAGGTGGCGGCGGGATCGAACGGGACCGCGCGATCGCCGACGAACACATAGTTGGTGGCAAGCCGCGCCGCCTGGTCGGCGGGCACCTGCCAATAGGTGGAGGTCATGCCGAGCGGGCCGAACATCCGCGTCTGCAGGAAGCGTTCGAACGGCATACCGCTCGCCACCTCGATCACCCGGCCCATCAGGTCGAGGCTGACGGAATAGCTCCATGTCGTGCCGGGATCGGCGATCAGCGGCAGGGTGGCGAGCCGGTCGGCGAACTCCGCCAGCGACTTCGGCCGCACCCGGGCCATCTCCGCCTCGACCTTTGGATTGACGGCGCCGGGAAGGATGCCGAGGCGCTCATATTCGTGGAGCAGCGGGCCCTTGGTGACGATCGAATAGCCGAGACCCGCGGTGTGGGTGAGCAGGTGACGGATCGTGATGGGCCGGGCGGCGGGTCGGCTGGCGAGGCTGTTCTCCGGATCGGTCAGCACCCGCATCCTGGCAAAGGCGGGGAGGAAGTCCGACACCGGCTGGTCGAGCTGCATCTTGCCGTCCTCGATCAGCATCATCGCGGCCATCGCCGTGACCGGCTTGGTCATCGAATAGACCCGCCACAGCGAATCCGGGGTCACCGCCGCGCCCCCGCCCGAAAGCGTGCCGTCGGCAACGAAGCGGGTGTCGCCGGGACCGCCGAGGGCGATGGCGATACCGGGTGCACGGCCGCTTTTGACGTACTGCCTGGCCATCGCCTCGACGCTGGGGAGTGCAGGGGCCGGGGG